>CAITSG010000155.1 GCA_903894995.1 uncultured Burkholderiales bacterium | reverse complement strand
TTCACCGTCAGGAAGCCGTGCACGTTGACCTTGTCAGGCGTCTTGCGGCCGCTGAAGTGCAGCATCGCCGGCCAAAACAGCGTGTGGAAGGTCACGATGTCTTTGCCAATGAAGTGGATTTGCTCCAGATCCGGGTTGGCCATGTAGGCGTTGTAGTCCTCGCCGCGCTTGTCCAGCAGGTTTTTGAGCGACGCCAGGTAACCCACAGGCGCGTCCAGCCAGACGTAAAAGTACTTGCCCGGGGCATCAGGGATCTCGATGCCAAAGTAAGGCGCGTCGCGCGAGATGTCCCAGTCGCCCAGGCCTTCGCTGGTCGAGCCGTCGGGGTTGGTGCGCACCGAAAACCACTCTTTGACCTTGTTGGCCACCTCGGGCTGCAGCTTGCCGTCTTGTGTCCACTGGCTCAAAAACTCGACGCAGCGCGGGTCGGACAGCTTGAAGAAGAAGTGCTCCGAGGTCTTCAATTCAGGCTTGGCACCCGACAGGGCCGAAAACGGGTTGATCAGGTCGGTGGGGGCGTAGACTGCGCCGCAGACTTCGCAGTTGTCGCCGTACTGGTCTTTGGCGTGGCACTTGGGGCACTCGCCTTTGATGAAACGGTCGGGCAAAAACATGTTCTTTTGCGGGTCAAAGAACTGCTCGACCGAGCGCACCTCGATCAGCGAGCCACCGTCGGCAGCCGAAATGTCGCGCAGGTCGCGGTAAATCTGGCGGGCCAGATCGTGGTTTTCGGGGGCGTCGGTGCTGTGCCAGTTGTCGAATTGGATGTGAAAGCCGTCCAGATAGGGCTTGCGGCCTGCGGCGATGTCGGCCACGAACTGCTGGGGCGTCTTACCCGCTTTTTCGGCCGCGATCATGATCGGCGCGCCGTGCGTGTCGTCGGCGCCCACAAAGTTGACTTGGCTGCCCTGCATGCGCTGGAAACGCACCCAAATGTCGGCCTGGATGTACTCCATGATGTGACCGATGTGGAAATTGCCGTTGGCATACGGCAGGGCGGTGGTAACAAAAAGCTGGCGGGGCGCGGTGGGGGCAGACATGGTGGGGCTGTTTGTAGGGTAATCGTTGATTTTAGGGTGTATGGGTCGGCTTGTCGGTAAACTTCGGCCCATTCTAGAAAGTGACCATGGCGACCACAGAACAACTTCTGCAAGCATTGCAAACCGTCATTGACCCGAACACGGGCAAAGATTTCGTTTCCACCAAAGCCCTGAAAAACCTGCAAGTCGAAGGCGGCGATGTGTCGTTTGACGTGGAGTTGGGTTACCCGGCCAAAAGCCAGATCCCCGGGATTCGCCAGGCGCTGATTGCGGCCGCCAAAGGCGTGGCAGGCGTGGCCAACGTGTCGGCCAATGTGACCAGCAAGATCACAGCGCACGCTGCGCAGCGCGGTGTGGCCCTGCTGCCGCAGGTGAAAAACATCGTGGCTGTGGCCTCGGGCAAGGGCGGCGTGGGCAAAAGCACCACCGCCGTCAACCTCGCGCTGGCGCTGGCGGCCGAGGGCGCCAAGGTGGGCTTGCTGGACGCCGACATTTACGGCCCCAGCCAGCCCATGATGATGGGCATCGAAGGCCGCCCCGAAAGCGAGGACGGCCAGACCATGGAGCCCATGGAGAACTACGGCGTGCAGGTCATGTCGATCGGTTTCCTGGTGAATCAGGACGAAGCCATGATCTGGCGTGGCCCCATGGCCACCCAGGCGCTGGAGCAACTGCTGCGCCAGACGAATTGGAAAGAGCTGGATTATTTGATCGTGGACATGCCACCCGGCACGGGCGACATCCAGCTGACGCTTTCCCAGCGCGTGCCGATGACGGGCGCGGTGATCGTGACCACACCGCAAGACATTGCCCTCTTGGACGCCAAAAAAGGCGTGAAGATGTTCGAAAAAGTCGGCGTGCCGATTTTGGGCTTGGTCGAGAACATGGCGGTGCATGTGTGCACGAACTGCGGCCATATCGAACACATTTTTGGCGCCGATGGCGGCAAGAAAATGGCCGCCGAATACGGCATGGACTACCTGGGCGCACTGCCCTTGGACATGCAAATTCGCCTGCAGGCCGACAACGGCAAACCCACGGTGGTGTCCGACCCCGATGGCGAAGTGGCCCAAATTTACAAGGCCGTGGCACGCCAAGTGGCGGTCAAGATCGCGGCCAAGGCCAAGGACTTTTCGAGCAAATTCCCCACCATCAAGGTCAGCAAGGACACCTGAGTGCCATGGCCAGCAGCTGCTTTTTCCCGAAAACGCATCGTTGATCTGGCCCGCTGAAGTTGGCATGAACGTTTTTTTGTGGGAGCGGCGTCATCGCCGCGATGGAGCCTTGTCGACCACCACCCATCGCCCAGGCGGCGGGTCTCTCACGTTTTTTTGCCATGGGGAGCGGTTTAAAACCTGCTCAAAAACAGCTCCGGATTTGATGTGAAAAGCGCATGTCACGAAGGAAGTAGCTGGGTTTTCGGAAAATCAGAACATCAGAATTCGATTCATGGCCAAGTGACGGATTCAGGTCTATGCCCAGTACTCGGGGCCTGGCGTTTGGCGATTGAAAAATGCCCCTTTGTCGGGTAGTTACCCAATAAACAATAAGTATTCATTGTTATTATTCACTTTGCTAAAAAGGTGCAAAGTGAACTCTCCTCAACAACCTCACCCTTCATTCATCGAAAAACCAATTCGCTGGCCCCTCATTTGGGTGGGCTTGGTCTTGCTTGGATTGGGACTCGGGGTCTTGCTGTACGCCCATCGTGCGCATGAGAGCCACGTCAGGCAGGCCGCCATGGATCGGGCCAAAGCCCATGTCTTGGGTTTGACGCAATTTCGAATGTTTTATGAACAAGCCCTGCTGCCGCGTGCCATGCAGGCTGGTGTGCCATTCACCGAGGATGAGCGATCAAACAGAAACGCATTGCCCTTGCCCGCAAGCCTGATGGCGGACTTGAGCTCATTTTTGGCCAAAAAATCAGGTGATATTCAGGTCCGTTTTTACAGTGAAGTGCCCTTGTCGGGACGTTCTTCGCCTGTAGAGCTGGATACTTTTCAAAAACTGGCCTTGGTGGCCCTGCGAAGTCAGCCTGAGGTGCCCTTTGTGCAGGAAGAAATCCGCAATGGCATTCGGGTTTTACGCTACGCACAAGCCGACCGGGTGGCGGTGCAATGCGTGGCCTGCAGTTCCAACTCTGGCAATGACCGTGCCACACAGACCGAGGTGGTGGGGGCGCTTGAAGTGGTGTTGCCCATGGAGACCAACGAAGCCAATAGCATGTTCACGGTCAAATACATTTTGTTGACGCAGTCCTTGGTGGTGCTGTTTTGCTTGCTGTGGGTATGGTGGATGATCAAGGGTTTTCGTGGTGCCTTGCTCAAGGGCCAAAAGCTTTCCAGTGAGCGTGAAGCCGTCATGGCTCAGCTGAGCCAAGAAGTGGACCAGCGCAAAAAGGAAGAGCGTCAACGACGTCTGAGCGAAAGCAAACTGCAAAGCCTTTTTACCTCAGTGCCTGAAGCCATTGTGGTGTCGGATGCCCAAAGGCGAATCGTTCAATGCAACTTTGAAACCGTGGCCATTTTTGGCTACCCCTCAGAAGACTTGATCGGGAAAAAAATCGATGTGCTCATGGCTCCCCAAGAGATGATCGAGCCCGAGCAACCCATGGCTGAATTCTTGCGGACACGAGAGTCCACGCTGCTCAAGCAAGCCCAGGTGATGACGGGTCGCCGCAAAAACGGCCAGCTTTTTTCATTGCGCATGACGTTCACCGAAATGCGCGTGGACGAAGACATTTTGTATGTGACCGTCATGCAGGATTTTTCGGGGACCGAAAACACCCAAAAACTGCTCAGCCAGGCCAAAGAAAAAGCCGAGGAAGACCGGCAATTGCGGGGTGAGTTTTTGGCCAAAATGAGCTATGAAATTCGCACGCCCATGAACGGCATCGTGGGCATGACCGAGCTGGCCATGGACACCCCGGACAGGGCTGAGCAAAAAGAGTACCTGACACTGGCCCGCAACTCTGCCAACCATTTGCTTCACATCATCAACCAGATCCTTGATTTTTCAAAAATCGAAGCCAATGCCTTGAAGCTGGAATTGCAAGACGTCAGTCCTGGGCAATGGCTTGAAAAATCGGTGGAAGACATGGTGCCTTGGGCCCGCGCCAAAAACATTGACTTGTTGACCGACTTGTCGCCTCAATTGCCCCTGTTGGTGCGCATGGACCCTGTGCGCATGCAGCAAGTGCTGACCAATCTGATTGGCAATGCCATCAAGTTCACCGATCTGGGTGCTGTGACCGTGGCCATGCAAGCCCACAGCGCAGCCAGTGCGCAAAAGTGTGTCTTGCGCATCAGCATCACCGACACGGGCAAGGGTTTTGATTCGTCCAGATCGGCCTCTTTGTTCAATCCTTTCAACCAGGTGGACGACTCGGATAAACGGATTTTTGGCAGTACAGGTCTGGGCTTGGCCATCACCCGCAGTTTGGTGCACTTGATGGGCGGTGAAATCATTGCCAACAGCCAGCCAGAGTTGGGCGCTTGTTTCACGGTGGCATTGCCCGTCGACTTGGTGGCCATGTCCCCCGAGCAGGTCCGTTTGTTGCAAGGCCAGTTGGATGGGCAAGCTGTGAGCATGGATCGGGGCCTTGTGCCCCTGGCTGAGGCCCCCCCCCTGATGGCTCAATCCATGACCACACGGCAGGGAGAACAGGTCTCTGTCTTGTTGGTTGAAGACCATGAAATCAACCGCAAGTTGGCTGAAATCATGATCGAGCGCATGGGCTGCCGACTCGTTTCAGTTCGCGATGGCTCTCAAGCCCTGGATGCCATGGATAAAACCCGTTTTGACGTGGTTTTGATGGACGTGATGATGCCGGTCATGGACGGTCTGGCCGCCCTGAAATTGGTGCGCGAGCGTGAAAAAGGAACGGGTTTCAGGTCACGCGTGTTGATGGTCACGGCCCATGCCATGGCAGGTGACCGCGAGCGTTTCTTGAGTGCAGGCGCTGACGGATATGTCTCCAAACCCATGTCCCAAGCCAGTTTGCAAACTGAAATCGAGCGCGTTTTGGCACTGGATGGGGGCGAAATGCCCATCGTCTGAAGCGGTGGGACTTCTTGAATGGAATTTCAAGAAGTCCTTGTCTTCAAGGTGTGTCTGTTATGGGGCCGGTGTCATTTGGCCTGCTTTTCCAGATCCCGAAGCCGAAAGCGCTGAATCTTTCCTGTAGCTGTTTTGGGCAGTTCGGACAGAAATTCGATGAAGCGCGGATATTTGTAAGGAGCCAGTCGCTCCTTGACAAAGGCTTTGACCTCTTCTTGTGTCAGGCTTTGGCCTTGTTTGAGCACAATGAAAGCCTTGGTTTTGGTCAGGCCATCGGTGTCTTCTTTGCCAATGACGGCGGCTTCCAAAATGGCGGGGTGTTGCACCAAGGTGGACTCGACTTCAAACGGTGAAACGTAAATGCCGCTGACCTTGAGCATGTCGTCGTTGCGCCCCGCGTAAGTGTAGTAACCGTCGGCATCCCGCGTGTACTTGTCACCGCTCTTGGTCCAAACCCCTTGAAAGGTGTCGCGGGTTTTGTTGCGGTTGTTCCAGTACATCAGGGCGCTGCTGGGGCCTTGGATAAACAGGTCACCAATGACGTCGTGCCCTGTGATCACTTGGCCGTCCTCGGTGCGCAATTGGACTTCGTAACCGGGCACAGGTTTGCCCGTGGTGCCATACCGTACATCGCCAGGGCGGTTGGACAAGAAAACGTGCAGCATTTCTGTCGAACCTATGCCGTCAATGATCTCGCAGCCAAAGTGACTGGACCAGCGCTCGGCAATGTCACGCGGCAGGGCTTCACCTGCAGAGGAGCACAGGCGCAGTGCGACCACTTGACGGGCTGGCAAATCGGGATGGGCCAACATGCCACCGTAGCCGGTGGGGGCTCCATAAAACACCGTTGCTTGGTGTTCTACCAAGCGTTTGAAGGTGGCTTGTGGCGTTGGGCGCTCAGCCATGAGCACCACACAGGCACCCACACTCAAAGGGAAGGTCAGGGCATTGCCCAGACCATAGGCAAAAAAGAGTTTCGCAGCCGAGAACACCGTGTCGCTCTCATGCAAATCCAGCACGCCTTGGCCATACAGTTC
>CAITSG010000154.1 GCA_903894995.1 uncultured Burkholderiales bacterium | reverse complement strand
GCTGAAGGACTCGGGCGAAATAAAGCCCTGGAAACCCGCAAACATCGCACCCGACACACCACCAAAAGTGGCCCCCATGCCAAAAGCCAGCAACTTGAGGTTACGGGTGTTCAAACCCATGGCCTTGGCGGCGATTTCATCTTCACGAATGGCCATCCAAGCGCGGCCAATCCGAGACAACTCCAGTCGGTGCGAAATCAAGATCGTGACAAGTACCAAGCTCAGGAACAGGTAGTAGTACAAGGAAACCGAGGCGATTTCAAAGTCACCAATCATCAATTTTTTGCCCAAATTCAAGCCAAAAATCGAAATCGGATCGATTTGGTCCAAACCCTTGGGGCCATTGGTGATGTTGACCGGGTGGTCCAGGTTGTTCATGAACACACGGATGATTTCACCAAAACCCAAGGTCACGATGGCCAGATAATCGCCACGCAGCTTGAGCGTGGGTGCACCCAACAACATGCCAAACACGCCCGCCAGCGCAGCGCCCACAGGAACGATGAGCCAGATGGGCATGTGCAAGCCGGCAGGAAAAGCGGCGGCGATCCATTCAAAAGAGTTAGTCAGGTGAGGCGACGAGAGCAGGCCGTACATATAAGCCCCCCACCGCAAAAAAGGCCACATAACCCAAGTCGAGCAAACCAGCATAGCCCACCACGATGTTCAGGCCGATGGCCAACAAGATGTAGAGCAAGGCCATGTCGGCAATGCGCACCCAGGCGTTACCAAAAATTTGCAGGATCAAGGGCAAGGCGATGAGCGCTGCGCCAATCAGGATGGTTTGAAGTGTTTTGTTGTTTTTCATGGTCGCCTCCATCACGCACGATCGGCCACACGTTCACCCATGAGGCCCGATGGGCGAAGGGTCAACACAATGATCAAGACAATGAACGCAAAAATATCGGTGTAATGGCTGCCCAAGACACCGCCCGTGAGGTGGCCGATGTAGCCAGAGCCAATCGCCTCAATCAGACCCAGCAAAATGCCACCAATGACCGCGCCGGACAAGTTGCCAATGCCGCCGAACACGGCTGCAGTGAAGGCCTTGAGGCCCGGCAAGAAACCCATGGCATGTTGTGCCGTGCCGTAGTTGGACGCGTACATCACGCCCGCAATGGCCGCCAAGATCGCACCAATCACAAACGTGGCCGAGATCACCATGTCGGGCTTGACGCCCATCAAGGCTGCCACACGCGGATTTTCAGACGTGGCCCGCATGGCACGGCCCAAGCGCGTGTAGTTGACGAGCCACATCAACACCGCCAGGGACACGGCCGTGACGCCCAAAATCATGATTTGAGTCGGCGTGATCACCACACCCCCCATGTTGATGGGCGTGCTCGACAACAGTGTGGGGTAAGCCTTGTAATTGGGCTTCCAAATGATCATGGCCAAGGTCTGCAGCAAGATGCTCATGCCAATGGCAGTGATCAGGGGAGCCAGCTTGGGGCTGTTGCGCAGAGGGCGGTAAGCGATTTTTTCAATCGTGAAATTCAGGACCACAGCGACCACGCAGGCGATCAAGGTCGCCAGTATCAAAATGACCCAACCTGGTGCGCCGGGCATGGCACCTTGCATCATGCCAATGGCAGACCAACTCGTCAGAGCGCCCACCATCAAGACCTCACCGTGCGCAAAATTGATCAAGTTGATGATGCCGTAAACCATGGTGTAGCCCAAGGCCACCAAGGCGTACATGCTGCCCATGACCAGGCCGTTGATGACCTGCTGGAAGAAGACGTCCATAAATTTCTCCGTGTTTTAACCCGCGCTTAACGGATCGTAGCTTCGGTTGATGTTCTCGCATCAGGAATCACCTTTTGGGTGATCCATGACAAGCAGCAAAAACCCGCCAGATCATTGCAACCTTTGGCGAGGTGGCGGGATTGTAGTGAAAGAAAGTATCCCGTCTGAATTCATTCCGGTCGGGACTTACCCTGTGGATGCGTTTTTCTTACGCAGTTCTTCGAGTTTGTCAGCGATTTTGATCTCCAACCCTCGACGAACAGGTCTGTAAAAACCTGGCTCGGGCATGCCCTCGGGCAAATAGCGCTCGCCTGCCGCAAAGCCATCTTCTTCGTCGTGGGCATAGCGGTAGCCTTTGCCGTAATCCAGGTTTTTCATCAACCGGGTTGGCGCGTTGCGCAAATGCATGGGTACCGGACGCGTGCCGTCTTTTTTGACCCAAGCCTTGGCCTCTTTGAACGCTTTGTAAGCCGCGTTTGACTTGGGCGCAATGGCCAAATAAATCACGCACTGCGCCAGCGTTAACTCACCCTCTGGACTTCCCAAACGCTCATAAACATCAGCGGCATCGAGTGCCATGCGCAGCGCACGCGGGTCGGCCAAACCAATGTCTTCGCTGGCCATGCGGATCAGGCGGCGGGCCATGTAACGGGGGTCAGCACCACCATCGAGCATGCGCACAAACCAATACAAGGCGGCATCCGGGTCGGAGCCGCGAACCGATTTGTGCAGGGCGCTGATGGTGTCGTAAAACTGCTCCCCCCCTTTGTCGTAACGGCGCATACGCTCACCCAGCACCCGCATCAACCAAGCGTCGGTCACCGGATCAATCGCTTCTTGCTTGGCCGCCATGGCCAGGGTTTCCAGCGTGTTCAGCAGGCGCCGGGCATCGCCATCGGCATAGGCCAACAAGCGGGCCAGCGCAGCGGGCTCGATCGCTGGGATCGCATGAATGGCCTGTGCTCTGATCACAATATGGCTCAGGTCGTCTTCAGTCAGCGGTTGCAACACATACACCGCCGCACGAGACAGCAAAGCCGAATTGACTTCAAAAGACGGGTTTTCGGTGGTCGCACCAATGAAAGTGAACAAGCCACTTTCAACATGGGGCAAAAAAGCGTCTTGCTGGCTTTTGTTGAAGCGGTGCACCTCGTCCACGAACATGATGGTGCGCTGCGGATGCAAACCGGTGCGGGCAGTTTCGGCCTTTTCGACCGCTTCACGAATGTCTTTGATGCCGCCCAAAACAGCGCTGATGCTCAAAAATTGCGCTTCAAACGCATCGGCCATCAAACGGGCGATGGTGGTTTTGCCCACCCCAGGTGGTCCCCACAAAATGCAGCTGTGGGGCTGCCCCGACTCAAAAGCCAAACGCAAGGCCATACCCTCGCCCAGCAAATGCTGCTGCCCGATCACCTCACCCAAGTGGCGCGGGCGCAAGCGCTCAGCCAAAGGGGCATGGGTCGTTGGTTGCGCCACTGTCATGGTCACCCAGTCGGCATCAAGGTCGTATCACAGCAGCCCCAGAGGGTGCCTTGAAGACAAAGCTGCTGGCAGGCAGTGAAGGGTTAATCTCGAAAGCAGCAAAGCTCAGCAACGAGCGCTGCCCCAAATTGTCTTGCACATCCAGCACGACCAACTCAGCTCCGCTGGCAACAGCACGCAAACCCACCATCACCGAGCGGATTTGTCCATCGGGCGATTGGGGTGTGGCACGCACCCATTGCAAGCCGTCCCGATCGGGTTCGGGTGCGAACTGAAAATCTTTTTTCAAAGTTTGTATGTCCGATGCGGAAGTCAGCAAGGCCGCTGGGGTCGAGCCCAGAACTTGCGCTTGTGGGCGAGCCGTCACTTGATTCAAATCCACATCGTGTAACCACAGTGTCTGGCCATCGGCGACCAGGGTCTGAACAAAAGGTTTACGGTAATCAAAGCGAAACTGGCCTGGCCGCTGAAATTCAAAGCTGCCGCTGGAAGTTTTGGTTCGTGGCGCTTGACCTGCACGGCTGGGTGAGGTCACCACTTGAGTGAACTGAGCACGCCCACTGCGAGTTTGTTTCATGAACTGGGCCAGCAAGTCCACGCCATCGGCATGGGCAGGCACATTGCAGGTCAAGACCATCGCGGTCAAGGAAACCTTGGCCCATACTGCCAACACAGCGCGACGCTGCCAAAAATTGTTTTTCATCGGTCTCATTCTGCCCGTGCGGGCACCAGAATTTCACGCTGTCCGCTGCCACTCATGGCGCTGACCAAACCCGCTTTTTCCATGTCTTCCACCAAACGCGCCGCGCGGTTATAGCCTATTTTGAGATGACGCTGTACCAGCGAAATGCTGGCCTTTCGGTTTTTCAAGACCACTTCTACAGCCTGGTCGTACATCGGATCTTTCTCGCCGTTGTCTCCCTCGCCCAATAAACCGCCGTCATCATCCACCGTACCACCTTCGAGTACACCCTCAATGTAGTCGGGCGCGCCCTGACTTTTCAAGTAACTCACCACACGATGCACCTCTTCGTCACTCACGAAAGCACCATGGACCCGAATCGGAAAGCCAGTCCCAGAAGGCATGTAGAGCATGTCCCCCATGCCCAGCAAGGCTTCAGCACCCATCTGATCCAAGATCGTTCGGCTATCGATCTTGCTGGACACCTGAAAGGCAATGCGCGTCGGAATATTGGCCTTGATCAAACCCGTGATGACGTCCACGCTGGGGCGCTGAGTAGCCAAAATCAAGTGAATGCCCGCTGCGCGAGCCTTCTGTGCCAGGCGGGCGATCAACTCTTCAATCTTCTTGCCGACCACCATCATCAAATCGGCCAACTCGTCAATCACCACCACGATGTGCGGCAGCCGTTTGAGGGGCTCGGGATCGTCGGGCGTCAGGCTGAAGGGGTTGTAGATGAACTCTTCGCGGGCCGTGGCCTCGTCGATCTTGACGTTGTAGCCCGCCAAATTGCGCACACCCATCTTGCTCAGGAGCTTGTAGCGTTTTTCCATCTCGGCCACACACCAATTCAGACCGTGCGCGGCTTGGCGCATGTCGGTGACCACCGGGGCCAGCAGGTGCGGAATACCTTCATAGACCGACATCTCCAGCATTTTGGGATCGATCATCAAAAGGCGCACATCGCGGGCTTCAGCTTTGTAAAGCAAGGACAAAATCATGGCGTTGATACCGACCGACTTGCCTGAACCGGTGGTACCAGCCACCAAAACATGCGGCATCTTCGCCAAGTCGACCACCACCGGATTGCCAATGATGTCTTTGCCCAAGCCCATGGTCAGCATGGACTTGGCCTCGTTGTAGACCTGCGAGCCCAAAATCTCACTCAACTTGATCGACTGGCGCTTGGCGTTGGGCAACTCCAGCGCCATGAAGTTTTTGCCCGGAATGGTCTCAATCACCCGGATTGACACCAAACTGAGCGAACGCGCCAAGTCCTTGGCCAAATTCACCACCTGCGAGCCTTTAACGCCGGTGGCTGGCTCGATCTCGTAGCGCGTGATCACCGGGCCAGGCGCTGCAGCCACCACACGCACCTCCACACCAAAGTCCTTGAGTTTTTTCTCAATCAGGCGGCTGGTCATCTCCAGAGTCTCGTGTGACACGGTTTCCTGCCGAATGGACAAACTGTCGAGCAAGGCAACTTGCGGCAACTTGCTGTCCGGCAATTCGTTGAAGAGAGGTTTCTGACGCTCTTTCACCACCCGTTCACTGCGCGGCACCTCCACCACTGCAGGCTCGATGACCCGAGGTGCTCGCGAAGTGGCGGTCACAGGCAAAGGCACATCTTGCGGATCGCTCGAAACAACCCCAGCGGGCGCATCTGCGTCCCATCGCGGTTCAATCGCCAAAGGCGGAGACAGCACCCGCTCTCTTTCCCGCAAAGCCTGCTGCCCTAAAGCAAGATCTTCCTCCAATTCACGCTTGACATGACGCGACTGAACCAATCCATCTAGCCAACGCCCAATGCCCTCGGCCAGCTGCCCCCATGAAAAACGAAAAACCATGGCAGCACCCAGTAAGGCCAAGACTATGCACACCAAAGCTGAACCGGTAAAACCTAACCAGGTGACACTCAAATGCCCCACCAAGTAACCCAAAACTCCACCACTGTGCCCTGGCAAATGGGCTTCAAACCGGTGCAATCGCGACCATTCAATGGCCGTGCTGGACAACATGAGAATTGAAAAACCTGTCCAAAAAGCAAGAGCGCTGTTGTGCCAATTTTTAAGCTGCAAGGTCTTGGCATGGGCCTGCACGGCAGCACCACCCCGAATCCACCGAGCCAAAGCCATTAACCAGATTTTCAAGCCGGCGGCGACACACCACCACACCGAATAACCTAACAAAAAGTAAGCCACGTCGGCCACCCATGCCCCTGCCCCGGCCAACCAGTTCGCAGCCACGGCTGCTTGTCCCGACGTGGACCACGCCGGGTCATGGGGGTGGTAACTCCACAGAGCCAAACCGAACATCAACCAAAACAAAGCCCCAAAAATCAAAGAGATTTCCTGAGCAAAGCGAATCCACCAGCTTCTTGAATCTGGATGCTGGTTGGCCGATGCCGCATCGGCTTTTAAATGATTCAGTGAATATGTCATATCGGATGCCTTAAGCTTACCCGATCACAAAAAAGACAGTGCACCCGAATCACAACCGGGCAAAGCTTGTCAAACGATGGTTTTGAAGGTTTCTTACAATACTTTCCAACATTCCCTTTTGCCATTAAACGCTGCGCTCACCAGATTGCCGAACATGCCCACACCCACCCAACATGCCCAAGTTTTGATTCTCGGCTCCGGCCCCGCCGGTTACAGCGCAGCCGTTTACGCAGCCCGCGCCAACCTCAAACCCGTCTTGATCACCGGCATGGCGCAAGGCGGCCAGCTCATGACCACCACCGAAGTGGACAACTGGCCTGCCGACGTGCACGGCGTTCAAGGCCCAGACCTGATGCAACGTTTCCAAGAGCATGCCGAGCGTTTCAACACCCAAATCATTTTTGACCACATCCACACCGTCAAGCTCGAGCAGCGACCCTTCACCCTGATCGGTGACAGCGGCACTTACACCTGCGACAGCCTGATCATCGCCACGGGTGCCTCGGCCAAATACCTGGGCTTGCCGTCTGAAACCGCATTCATGGGCCGCGGCGTGAGCGGCTGCGCCACCTGCGACGGTTTTTTCTACCGCGAACAGCTGTGCTGCGTGGTGGGCGGCGGCAACACCGCCGTCGAAGAAGCCCTGTACTTGTCCAACATTGCCAGCAAGGTCTATTTGGTTCACCGCCGCGACAAATTCAAAGCAGAGCCGATTTTGGTGGACAAGCTGATGGACAAGGTTGCCGCGGGCAAGATCGTGCTGAAAACCTTCCAGACGCTCGAAGAGGTGCTCGGTGACAACACCGGCGTGACCGGCGTGCGCCTGAAAAGCACGGTCGATGGCAGTTTGGAAGATGTGGAACTCAAGGGCTGCTTCATCGCCATTGGCCACTCGCCCAACACCGACATCTTCCAAGGTCAGCTCGAGCTCGAAAACGGTTACATCGTGACCCAAAGCGGCTTGAAGGGTTTTGCCACCCAAACATCGGTGCGCGGCGTGTTCGCTGCAGGCGACGTGCAAGACCACGTTTACCGCCAGGCCATCACCAGCGCCGGGACCGGCTGCATGGCCGCATTGGATGCCCAAAGATTTCTGGAACAGAACCAAGGCTGATTTCTGGTTATAATTTATGGCTTTGCTGGATATTCTCCAACATCTCGTTGGAGATCACATGTTCAGCAATCTGGGATACCGCCACCCATCTTGGCGAGGTGAGGCTGGATCGCCAGGCCCCGTGCAAATCTGCACGAGACCCATCGGCACCGGCTGTTAAAAAAGTATCGGAGTGTCCACATGGCACGCGTTTGCGAAGTAACGGGCAAAGGCCCAATGACGGGAAACAACGTTTCCCACGCCAACAACAAAACCAAGCGCCGGTTCCTGCCGAACCTGCAATACCGTCGTTTCTGGGTTGAAACAGAAAACCGTTGGGTGCGCCTGCGCGTTTCCAGCGCCGCTCTGCGCCTGATCGACAAAAATGGCATTGATGCCGTGCTCGCTGACCTGCGCTCACGCGGTCAAGCCTAAACCCAGAACAATAGGAGTCATCTACCATGGCAACCAAAGGCGGACGCGAAAAAATCAAGCTGGAATCCACAGCTGGCACTGGTCACTTCTACACGACCAGCAAAAACAAGAAAACCATGCCCGAGAAAATGTCGATCATGAAGTTCGACCCCAAAGCTCGCAAGCATGTGACCTACAAAGAAATCAAGCTGAAGTGATTCGGCATGAGCCTGATAACAAAAAACCCGCCATTGGCGGGTTTTTTGTTGCCTAACGTAAAAGATTTGAGGCTTGCAACCGAAACCTTCACTGTCGCAGTTCCATCTACCGAACTGCTCAAGGACCAAGGAGGTAGATCGTTGGTCGCTTCATCCCAAAAATAGACTTGCGCACAAAGCAGCCACTCCGCCGCGAAAGCAAGCGCCCCAAAACCGTGTCTCGACAAAAAAGGGCCCACAGGCCCTGTCTTGGTCTAGTCTGAAAGAATCAGGCCGTTTGCCGTACCGCACGCAGCTTGACTGAAAAGTCGCGCAATGCAGCAATACCACTTTCCTCAGCGCGTCGGCACCAAGCCTGGAGGTCCGCCGCCAACTGCTCACGCGAATGGGAAGTGTTGAGCCAAATTTGGCTCAATTCCTCGCGCATATGGACCATTTTGTCAAGAACTGGACTGGCTGCACGGGCCAACTTGAGTTGTGCTTGTGCCGACTCTGGTACTTTGGCAGCGTCACGGTGCAACCACCGCATGGCGGTTTGCAAAGCGTCTGCATCCAGCTTGAGCTTGCTTGCCTCTTCTTGCATGACGGCCCGCACATTTCGTGCATAGCCTGCCATGACTTCGTAGCGGTTGGCAATCAAGGCTTCCAAAGTCTTCTCATCAGCGACGGGGCGAATGTCACCATAAGCCAGACGGGGAGGTGTTTTCTTGACGGTGGCCATGCCCATGGTTTCAAGAATTCGAATGTACAACCAACCAATGTCAAACTCATAAGGCTTGACCGACATCTTGGCCGATGTCGGATATGTGTGGTGGTTGTTATGCAATTCTTCTCCGCCGATCAAAATACCCCAGGGCGAAATGTTGGTGCTGGCGTCATGCGCCTCGAAGTTGCGATAACCCCAGTAGTGGGCAGCGCCATTGATGATGCCTGCGGCCGTGACGGGGATCCATGCCATTTGCACCGCCCAAACGGTCAGGCCGATAAAGCCAAACAAAGCCACATCGATGATCAGCATCAGGGCCACGCCTTGCCATGAAAACCGTGTGTACAGATTGCGCTCGATCCAGTCATCGGGGGTTCCGTGGCCAAACCGTTTCAGGGTGTCCAGGTTCTTAGATTCCTTGCGGTACAACTCGGCACCCGTGAACAAAACGGTCTTGATGCCGTAAACGTGGGGGCTGTGCGGGTCTTCGGCCTGCTCGCATTTGGCATGGTGCTTGCGGTGAATGGACGCCCACTCCTTGGTCACCTGACCGGTAGTGAGCCACAACCAGAAACGAAAAAAGTGCGAAGGGATCGCATGCAGGTCCAAGGCACGGTGCGCCTGGTGGCGATGCAGGAAAATGGTGACACTGGCAATCGTGATGTGGGTCAGTCCTAAGGTGATCAACACCATCTGCCACCACGAGAAATCGAACAGGCCGTAGCCCATCCAGTGAATCACGGAATCCAAAAAAGCCCAATCAGGCAACAACATGAGTTTGTCTTTCTACTGACGCCTGATTTCAGGCAATTTGGTCATTTTAAGTTTATTGAACTCAAAAGAACAGCAGTTTCGACCGAGGCCGATCGATATGAACAAAGGATCAGAAATTCACTTTCTGACCCAAGCGGCAGCAAAGAACCCATCCGTGGCATGGCGATGGGGCCACAGCCTCAGGAATGTACCGACTGGTTGGGCAATGGGGTGGCCATCGCCCGATAGAGCAGATGAGCACAAACTGGCCGCATCGGGCACTTTAAGCCTGTCCAGTTCCTGAGCCACATTCAGAGGAACGAAATCAGGATTGGCCGCACTGAAAGCTTGCGCAATCAATTCGTTTTCTTCGGGCAGCACGCTGCAGGTGGCATACACCAAGCGCCCGCCCGACTTGACCAAGCGCGAGGCGCTTTGCAGGATGGCCAATTGCTTTTCGGTCAACTCTTGCACAGCTTGGGGCTTTTGACGCCATTTCAAGTCGGGGTTGCGGCGCAAAGTGCCCAAGCCTGAGCAAGGTGCGTCGACCAACACGCGATCGATTTTGCCCGACAGGCGCTTGACGCGGTCATCGCGCTCGTGGGCAATGGCAGCCGGGTGCACATTGGACAAGCCGCTGCGCGCCATGCGCGGCTTGAGCGCATCGAGGCGGTGACCCGACACATCAAAGGCATACAAACGGCCGGTGCTGCGCATGGCCGCGCCCAGCGCCAGCGTTTTGCCGCCAGCACCTGCACAAAAGTCCACCACCATCTCACCCCGGTGCGCATCGACCAGCAAAGCCAGCAATTGCGAGCCTTCGTCTTGCACTTCGATCGCGCCCCGGGTGAAGGCATCGGTTTTTTGCAAGGCAGGTTTGCCTTGCAAGCGCAGGCCCCAAGGCGAGTACGGTGTGAGCTCGGAGGCGATGCCTGCTTGTGCCAGCTCTTTTTGGATGTCGCTGCGCTTGGCATTGAGCATGTTCACGCGCAAGTCCAGCGTGCCCGGCTGCTGCAAATGCTCGGCCAAGGCCCAGAAATCCTCGCCCAATTGGGCTTGCAAAGCCTGCGCCATCCACTCGGGCAAGTTATGGCGGTGCGGGGCCATCAAAGCGTCAGCGGGAATCGCATCGCAAGTGGCGAGCCATTGCTTTTCGGTGTCATTGAGCGCTGAAGCCAGGAAATCGCGCGGGCCAAAAAAGCCCAAAATCGCCAGCTTGCGCTCTTTGGGGCCCGAGCCCGAACGGGCCAACTGCTCAAACAGCAGTTTTTTGCGCAGCACCGCAAAAGCGGTTTCAGCCAAAGTGGCACGTTCGCGGGGACCCAAAGAACGGTGTTCGCGGAAATAACGCGACACCACGGCGTCGGCAGGATGTTCAAATTGGAGGACCAGCCTGACCAAATCGGCACAGGCGTCTAAAAGGGCTTTTGGATGCATAGGGATGTATTGTCCCATTCCGGCCCGACCCGCAACGCTCACAACTGGAAACACATGCCCGAAACTCTGCCCCTGCTCATCGAAACGCCCAAAGGCTTGTACCGTCATTACAAAGGTGGCCAGTACCGCGTGCTGGGCACCGTGCGTCACAGCGAAGACCTGCAGGCCATGACGCTTTACCAAGCCCTTTATGGCGAACAAGGTCTGTGGGTCAGGCCCGCCGCCATGTTCACGGAAGTGGCCGACTTCAATGGACAGGTGCAGCCAAGATTCGTGCGAATCGGTGACTGAAACAAGCCGAAGGTCGTGGCCTTTTTGGGCCGACAATCAAGCTTCAACACTTCAACCTTTGGACCTCTACATGCCCCAATCCGGCCTCATGATGAACCGACCTTTGCTCATTTCGGGCATTCTTGAACACGGCGCAGCCCAATTTGGCGACCAGGACATCGTTTCGCGCGAGACGCACGGCCCACTGCACCGCACCACCTACGCCAACACGGCCAAACGTGCACGCCAACTGGCCAACGCTTTGGTCACCCTGGGCCTGAAAGCGGGCAGCGCGGTCGGCTCGATTGCCTGGAACAACCACCGCCACCTGGAAGCGTATTACGCGGTGTCGGGCAGCGGCATGGTCATGCACACCTGCAACCCGCGCCTGCACCCTCAACAGCTGATCTATGTGATCAACCACGCCGAAGACGAAGTGGTGCTGTTTGACGCCACCTTTGCACCGCTGGTCAAAGGCATTGCCGCGCATTGCCCCGCGGTGCGCGCATGGGTCTGCCTGGCCGATGCGGCCAACACGCCAGCCATCGAGGGTGTGAGCGTGCTGAACTACGAGGACCTGATCACGGGCCAAAGCAACACCTTCAACTGGCCCGAGCTCGATGAAAACACGGGCGCGGCCCTGTGCTACACCTCGGGCACCACCGGCAACCCCAAGGGCGTGCTTTATACACACCGCGCCATCGTGCTGGACGCCACCACCGCCTGCATGCCCGATGTGCTGGGCTTTTCCACGCAAGAGACTGTTCTGCCCGTGGTGCCCATGTTCCACATCAACGCCTGGTGCATCCCCTATGCCGCACTGATTGCAGGCACCAAACTGGTCTTACCCGGCCCCAAGCTCGACGGCCCCAGTTTGTTCGAGTTGATGGACACCGAACAAGTCACCATCAGCGCCGGCGTGCCGACCATCTGGATGGGCCTGATCCAACACGTCGAGCAAAACAACTTGCGCTTTGCCCACATGAAACGCACCTGCGTGGGCGGCTCGGCCATGCCTATGGCACTGATCGCCAAGTTCATGGACAACTACGGCGTAGAAGTGCGCCACGGCTGGGGCATGACCGAGACCACCGCTGTGGCCACCATGAGCAACTTGAGCCGCGCCGACCGCCTCAAGCCTGCCGCCGAGCAGCACGCCATCGTGGCCAAACAAGGCAAAACCGTCTCAGGCATCGAGATCAAAATCGTCGATGAAAACGGCGTCACCTTGCCACGCGACGGCACATCGCAAGGCGAGCTGATGGTGCGTGGCCAATGGATCGTGGAGCGCTATTTCAAGGCCGAGAAAACCGCTCTGGTCGACGGCTGGTTCCCCACGGGCGACATCGCCACCATCGACGCGCACGGCACCATGCAAATCCGCGACCGCACCAAGGACGTGATCAAAACCGGCGGCGAGTGGATCAGCTCGATCGATCTGGAAAACGCCGCTGTGGGTCACCCGGCAGTGGCCATGGCCGCCGTCATTGGCGTCAAGCACCCCAAGTGGGACGAGCGCCCGTTGCTGTTCATCGTGCGCAAGCCCGGCCAAACGCTTGAGAAGCAAGAGATCCTGGACTTTTTGTCCACCCAGGTCGCCAAGTGGTGGGTGCCCGACGATGTGGTCTTTGTCGAATCCCTGCCCGTGGGCGGCACAGGCAAGGTGCAGAAAAACGACCTGCGCAAGGACTACGGCGGCGTGTTCAGCTGAAGCTTGTCCAGCAGACATCTGACTTTGTCATGCCGGACTTGATCCGGCATCCATGGTTGAGCAAGCATGGACCCCGGATCAAGTCCGGGGTGATACATGGGAAACCCGGGTGACATGATGATCTCAAACCTTCGCGCTGGGCCGATCGTTCATGCGGTCGCGCCAAGCCTGCAAGGCGTGCATGCCCTCGTCGCCGGGCACAAACTTCATCAGGCCCCGCGCAAACTCCAGCGCGCAAAACGCGGTGATGTCAGCAATGGTGAAACGCTCGCCCGCGATGAAGGGCTGGGTTTGCAGGCGCTGGTCAAAACCCCGCGCCACATCCCGCACCTTCTCGGCTTGCGAGCGGCCAAACTCGGGAAACTGCGGTTTTTCCAAAGCCGCCAAACCCGGATGGGTGTGGCGAATCGCGTTGGCAATGCCGCCCAGCAAATACAACTCCACCTGACGGTCGGCCATTTCGATGAAGCCGCGCTCATCGCCCTCGCCCATCAGGTTGGGTTCGGGGTAACGGCCTTCGAGCAAAGTGCAGATCGCACGGGTCTCGGTGATCACGCGGCCGTCATCCAACTCCAGTGCGGGCACTTTGGCCAAGGGACTTTTGGCCAGGTATTCGGGCGTGCGGTGCTCGCCGCCATTCAGGTCCATGTTGACCATGTCGATACCGGTGATGTTTTTCTCGACCAAAAACATCAGCACCCGGCGAGGGCTGGGCGCGCGGTGGGCGGTGTAAAGCTTCATGCGTTTTCCTTGTTGGGCCGGGGTTATGGCACCGTCCTCAATTCATCTCTTGCAGACTATCACCCATCAGCCATGAGACATGCCACCAAGATGACATACCGCCACGGGCTTTGCAAAAAGACACCCCGGTGACACCCAGTCACAGGCCGGACAGGACAGTGCCGTCTCAACGATTCCAATCCTTACAAGAACACCTGTTCCACAATTTGAAAACAAGCATGAACTTTGACATTCCACCCGACATTGCAGCCCTGCGTGAGCGCACCCGCCAATTCATCGCCGAACAGGTGATTCCGCTGGAGGGCGACCCGCGCCACAGCCTGCACGGCCCGTCTGAAGACTTGCGCCAGGAACTGATTGGCCGTGCACGCGCGGCCGGCTTGCTCACGCCTCATGCCTCGGTAGAAATGGGTGGTCTGGGCCTGAGCCACATCGCCAAGGCGGTGGTGTTTGAAGAGGCCGGTTACTCCAACCTAGGGCCCACCGCGCTCAACATCCACGCGCCGGACGAGGGCAACATCCACCTCATGGAAGAAGTGGCCACACCGGCCCAAAAAGAGCGTTGGCTGCGACCGCAAGTGGCGGGCCTGACGCGATCGTGCTTCGCCATGACCGAGCCCGCACCCGGTGCAGGGGCCGATCCGTCCATGCTGACGACCACCGCCGTGCGCGACGGAGATGACTACATGATCAACGGCGTCAAGTGGTTCATCACTGGTGCCGAGGGTGCCCATTACGCCATCATCATGGCCCGCATTGAAGACGGCACGGCCACCATGTTCTTGACCGATATGGACAAATCGGGCATCACGCTAGAGCGCAGCATGGACGCCATGGACAACTGCTTTACCGGCGGCCATGGCGTGCTGCGCTTTGACAACTTGCGCGTGCCGGCCACCGATGTGCTGGGCGCAGTGGGCCAAGGCTTTCGCTACGCGCAGATTCGGCTCGCACCGGCCCGCCTGACGCACTGCATGCGTTGGCTGGGCCAGGCCCGGCGGGCGCACGACATCGCGCTCGATTACGCCAGCCGTCGCCACGCCTTTGGGAAACCTCTGGCCGAACACGAAGGCGTGGGCTTCATGTTGGCGGACAACGACATCGACCTGCAAACCGCCCGC
>CAITSG010000153.1 GCA_903894995.1 uncultured Burkholderiales bacterium | reverse complement strand
GATCGGCGCTCCCGGCGACAAGGCCACCCGCATTGAAAACCGCTTGGGCGAGCCTGCGGCCAACCCCTACCTGTACATGGCCTCGCAAATCCATGCGGGGCTCGACGGCGTGGACGCGCAACTGCAAGCGCCGCCAGCCACCGAAACGCCTTACTCGGCAGGTGCCCACACCATCCCGAACAGCCTGGCCGATGCAGTGCGCGCCTTGCAAAAAGATGCGGCCTTGTGCCAGTCGCTGGGCCAGCCTTTTGTTGATTACTACAGCACCATCAAGCAAGCCGAACACCTGCGCTTGGCGCAGGCCGAGGACGCCCAGGAATTTCACCGCCGCGAGTATTTCGGACGCATTTGAAAAACCACTAGAACATGATCACCATCCACCTGCACCCGCACGACCCGGCACAAGCTGCCCACACCTTGCAAGCCGCGCCTGGCCAAAGCCTGATGCAAGCCGCGGTCGATGCGAATTTACCCGGCATCGAGGCCGATTGCGGCGGGCTGCTCACCTGCGCGACTTGCCATGTGGTGGTACCGGGGGACTGGCTGACGAAGTTGCCAGCCATGACCGGCGACGAAGACGGCATGCTGGCCTTCACCACCCAGGCGCGTGGGCCGGGCAGCCGATTGTCGTGTCAGATTGTGCTGACCCCAGAGCTGGACGGGCTGCAAGTGATGCTGCCCGCAAGCCAATACTGAAAAAGGTTTTGACTGTGGATCCGGCCCGATGAAGTTGAAACATTCATGAAACTTTAGCCATCCCGGGCGAAGACCCGGGATCCAAGGTGCACCAAAGCCGTTTGCAAACCTCTGCAGCATGCAATGGATCCCGGCTCAAGGCCGGGATGACAGAGACAACAAGGCCGGGATGACGGACAAAACAAGGCCGGGATGCTAAAAAAGACGAGTCCGGCATGACGAAGTTAACGATTCAACTCGAACTCCAGAAAATTTCACAGGGCCAGATCAATAAACCACCCAAGTCGCACCTGTAGGCCCGACCTACAAGAGAAGGTCAACGTGGCATGCCGGGAAATCCCCCGCCGCCGCCCATCATGCCTTTCATGGCCCCCATGCGCTTCATCATCTTCATCATGCCGCCACCGGACATTTTTTTCATCATGTCCTGCATTTGCTCAAACTCTTTGAGCATGCGGTTCACGTCTTGCACCTGAACGCCTGCGCCCGCTGCAATGCGGCGTTTGCGCGTGGCCTTGATCAACTCGGGCTTGCTGCGCTCTTTGGGCGTCATGCTGTGGATGATGCCTTGCTTGCGACCAATGTCTTTTTCGACCTTGCCCATGTCCATGGACGCGGCCTTGGCGGTCATCTGGCTGGGCAGTTTGTCCATCAGGCTCGACAGTCCGCCCATTTGTTTCATCTGCTGGATCTGCGCCAAGAAGTCGTTCAGATCAAAACTGCCACCGCTTTTGACCTTGGATGCCAACTTTTGCGCGGCCTCCATGTCCACGCCCGCAGTGACCTGCTCGACCAGGGCCACGATGTCGCCCATGCCCAGCACACGTCCCGCATGGCGCTCGGCGTCGAACACTTCCAGACCATCAATCTTTTCACTGGTACCCGCAAACTTGATGGGCACGCCGGTGATCTGGCGCACCGACAAGGCCGCACCACCGCGTGAATCGCCGTCGAGTTTGGTCAGCACAATGCCCGTCAAAGGCAAAGCCTCGCTGAAAGCCTTGGCGGTGTTGGCCGCGTCTTGGCCCTGCATGGCGTCCACCACGAACAAGGTTTCAACAGGCTTGAGTTCGGCGTGCAAGGCTTTGATCTCGGCCATCAGGGCTTCGTCAATCGCCAGACGACCGGCGGTGTCGACCAGCAACACGTCAAAGAAATGCTTGCGGGCGTAATCGATGGCGGCGCGCGCAATGTCGATCGGCTTTTGGTCGGGCGAGCTGGGGAACCATTCGGCCCCGGCCTGTGCGGTCACCGTCTTGAGCTGCTCAATGGCCGCTGGGCGGTACACATCACCCGAAACAGTAAGTACTTTCTTTTTGCGCTTTTCAATCAGGTGCTTGGCCAGCTTGGCCGTCGTGGTGGTTTTACCCGCGCCTTGCAAACCGGCCATCAGGATCACGGCGGGCGGCTGCGCGGCCAGGTTGATGTCGGACACGCCCTCGCCCATGGTGGCGGCCAACTCGCGGTTGACCACGCCCACCAAGGCCTGGCCGGGCTTGAGTGAACCCATGACCTCTTGGCCCAGGGCTTTTTCTTTCACGCGGGCGATGAAGTCGCGCACCACCGGCAAGGCCACATCGGCTTCGAGCAAGGCCATGCGCACCTCGCGCAGCATGTCGGCCACGTTCGATTCGGTGATGCGGGCCTGTCCGCTGAGGGTCTTGACGAGGCGCGAGAGTTTGTCGGTCAGGGCGGAGGCCATGGGGGAATCCAGAAAAAACCGGTCAAGCGTGTTGGCGAAGCCACAGCGGCAGCGCCTGAAAGGCTAAACTCGGACCCATGATTTTAGCGAGTGCTCCTTTCTGGACGCTGCCTTTCTCTGCATTGGCGGCGCTGACCTATGCTTTACCCGCTTTGGTGCCCCGTCGCCTGAGTGATGTCCACGCCAGACGACTTTTGCTGCTGGCTTGGTCATTGCACGCTCTGAGTTTGCTGATGTTGCTCATGGGTCCGGTTCGTTTTGGTTTCGCCCCTGCGCTTTCAATCACGGCTTGGTTGGTGGTCACGGTTTACATGATCGAAACCCGGTTTTTCCCGAAATTCAAAGCACGCTGGGCTGTGGGCAGTCTGGGTGCTGTCACGGTGGTTTTGGCTTGGGTCTTTCCCGGTACGCCTTTGACTGCACAAGCCTCGGCCTGGTTGCCCCTGCACTGGGCCTTGGGTTTGTCGGCCTACGGCATGTTTGCAGCCGCCGTGGTGCATGCCTGGATGATGACGCGCACCGAACACGACATTCGTCTGGCACAAGACGGCACCAGCGGCCTTCCTTTGCTGACTTTGGAACGCCTGACCTTTCGCTTTGTGACCGCAGGCTTTGTGCTGCTGACGGCCACCTTGGTGGCGGGAGCGCTGTTTGGTGAGGCCTTGTATGGACAATCCCACGTGCAATGGCGCTGGGACCACAAACGGGTTTTCGCCCTCTTGTCCTGGATCACTTTCGCCACCTTGTTGATTGGACGCCAGCAATGGGGCTGGCGAGGTCGGCGCGCTGTGCGGGTGCTCTACATTGGCGCCGCACTGCTGCTCTTGTCATATGCTGGCTCACGCTTTGTTTTGGAAGTTTTGATTGGGCGCGTTGGATGAAATATCTTTTGTTGATCTTGCTGATATTGGTAGTTATTTGGGCCCTCAAACGAAACCGCACGGACAAGCCCGCCCCACCACCCCAAGCCAGCCCAGACCAACCGTCCAACATGGTTGCATGCACACACTGCGGTATCCACCTTCCACAAGACGAGGCCGTGAACGGTGCAAAAGGCGTTTACTGCTGCACCGATCACCGAACTGCGGCGCAAGACCGCAATCGGTCCTGAGCATCGGCCCGTCTTTTTCGTCCGTATTCAATTTTGTGATCCAACAAATCCACCCATTGGAAAAATCCATCTCCGAACCCATGGGGCTATGGCGCGGCGGTTGGTACCATCAAGCTATACGATTGGACTCGCCAAATTTTGGATTGCGCCCCAACGGTGCATGTGTTGATTTGGTGGTGATTCACTCGATCAGCTTGCCACCCGGTCAATATGGAGGCAACGAAGTTCAAGCGCTGTTCACCAACCAGCTGGACTGGGACGCTCACCCCTATTTCTCGCAAATCCGGGGCTTGGAGGTGTCGGCTCACTTTTATATTCGACGCGACGGCACACTTTGGCAATTTGTCAGCGTCGACCACCGCGCTTGGCATGCAGGACAGTCTGAGTATCGGGGCAGAAGCCATTGCAACGATGACTCCATAGGCATAGAGCTTGAGGGCCTCGAAGGTGACCCATTTGAAGAGGCTCAGTACACACAACTCAGTCAACTTTGCCAATCGTTGTACCTTCAGTATCCCATTTCCCATCTTGCGGGGCATGAACACATAGCACCTGGAAGGAAACAAGACCCCGGCGCTGGTTTTGATTGGAATCGATTGAAATCAATGTTGGATTTACCAATAAGTGCTTACCCTTGCTAAGTAGCACATTTCGCAATTAAATAACCTTCAATTTGCCGATTTGCGATCTGCCCAAAGCTTCTGGCATGCAAGACAAAAATCATCTGCAAGCCCTATCGCCACAGATCTTTTCGTGAAAAACCCTTTTTGCTGGGGCTTGGAGCGCCGCATTTCAAAAGCTGAAACGCTCACCAGCTTTTAGCAAGTGTGACCTAACCCACCTGAGTCAAGTCTGGTGTCTTTTAGAACCGGATACACTACATGTAGTGGCTTGCCATGCAACCAGACACCAGATATAGTGTCTTTTACAAATTCTCACAATTGATCAAAAGAGTCTTTGATGTCTTTTGATCGGCCTCATTTTTGACTTTTCAATAGAAAATGATCATGCAAACCGATATGACTTCACCCTTATTGCCTGCCAGCCTGACGAACTTGACCGAGGCCGAAAGCACGGGCAGTTCTTCTGCGCAAACCTTGAGCCATTACCAAATCATTCGTCGCAACGGTGCTGTGGTGCCATTTGAACCTGGCAAAATTGCCATTGCGATGATGAAGGCATTTTTGGCCGTGCATGGCACCCAAGGTGCCGCATCCGCCAGCGTTCGTGAGGTGGTGGAGCAACTGACACAAAACGTGGTTCGCGCACTCATGCGATCAAGACCTGGGGGAGGCACTTTTCACATTGAAGATGTGCAAGACCAGGTAGAACTGGGTCTGATGCGCAGCAGCAATCACGAAGTGGCACGCGCCTACGTGCTGTACCGTGAACGCCGCACGCAAGAACGCAGCCAAATTTCACAGGCCGCGCCTGCATTACAGGAGCCCATCTTGCATGTTCTGGACGGTGGCCAACGTGTGGCCCTGGACCTGAATTACCTGAAGTCGCTGATGGTCAATGCCTGCGCCGGTCTGGGCAAGGATGTCAGCCCGGAACCCATCGTGGCCGAAACCATGCGCAATCTGTACGATGGCATTCCCATGGAAGAGGTGTACAAAGCCTCCATCTTGGCATCGCGCACCCTCATTGAAAAAGACCCAGACTACACCTTCGTCACGGCACGTTTGTTGATGCACACCATTGCCAAGGAAATCCTGGGCAAGGAAGTGACCCAAGACCAGATGGCTGGCGAGTACATCCAATACTTCCCCAAATTCATCCAAAAGGGCATCGACAACGAGCTGCTTGACGCCAAACTGGCTCAATTTGACCTGAAAAAACTGGCAGAGGCACTCAAGCCTGAGCGCGATTTACAGTTTGATTACTTGGGTCTGCAGACCTTGTACGACCGCTATTTCCTGCATGTGCGCAAACAACGCATCGAGATGCCTCAAGCCTTTTTCATGCGTGTGGCCATGGGTCTGTCGGTCAACGAGGCCAACCGTGAAGCCCGCGCCATCGAGTTCTACGAAGTCCTGTCTTCCTTCGACTTCATGTCTTCCACGCCCACCCTGTTCAACAGCGGCACCTTGCGCCCCCAGTTGTCCAGCTGCTACCTGACCACCGTGCCCGACGATCTGGACGGCATTTACGAATCCATCAAGGAAAACGCCTTGTTGTCCAAGTTTGCGGGCGGTTTGGGCAACGACTGGACACGCGTGCGCGCCATGGGTTCACACATCAAAGGCACCAACGGTGAATCCCAAGGTGTGGTGCCTTTCCTCAAGGTGGTCAACGACACGGCCGTGGCGGTGAACCAAGGCGGCAAGCGCAAAGGTGCTGTCTGCACTTACTTGGAAACCTGGCATCTGGATATCGAGGAATTCCTGGAACTGCGCAAGAACACCGGTGATGACCGCCGCCGCACCCACGACATGAACACGGCCAACTGGATTCCCGACCTGTTCATGCGCCGCGTCATGGAAAAAGGCGATTGGACTTTGTTCTCCCCCTCCGATTGCCCGGATTTGCATGACAAGTACGGGGCTGATTTTGAGAAAACCTACACAGCCTACGAAGCCAAGGCCGAACGGGGCGAAATCAAACCCAGCAAAAAGTTGCCGGCCAATGACCTGTGGCGCAAGATGCTGTCCATGCTGTTTGAAACCGGACACCCTTGGATCACCTTCAAGGACCCCTGCAATATCCGTTCGCCACAACAACATGTTGGCGTGGTTCACTCTTCCAATCTGTGCACCGAGATCACGCTCAACACCAGCGACACCGAAACGGCTGTCTGCAACTTGGGCTCGGTCAATTTGTCACGACACCTCAAAGACACGGCCAATGGCAAAGTCCTTGACCACGACAAGCTCAAAAAGACCATCTCGATTGCCATGCGAATGCTGGACAACGTGATCGACATCAATTACTACGCGGTCAAAAAAGCGCGTGACTCCAATGTCCGCCACCGTCCTGTGGGTTTGGGTCTCATGGCCTTCCAGGACGCTTTGTATGAGATGCGCATTCCTTATGCTTCGCAAGCAGCCGTGGAATTTGCTGACCGCTCCATGGAAGCCATTTGTTATTTCGCTTACTGGGCCTCCACCGATCTGGCCAAAGAGCGTGGGGAATACTCCAGCTACAAAGGTTCTTTATGGGATCGGGGAATTTTGCCTTTTGACACGATCGATTTGTTGGCTCGTGAGCGTGGTGGTTATGTGGAAGTGGACCGCTCGTCCACCCTCGATTGGGATGCTTTGCGCCAAAAAATCAAGGCCGACGGCATGCGCAACTCCAACTGCGTCGCTATCGCTCCTACAGCCACCATCTCCAACATCATTGGTGTCGATGCCTCCATTGAGCCATGCTTTGGCAACTTGTCAGTCAAATCCAATTTATCTGGTGAATTCACAGTGATCAACAGTTACCTGGTGCGCGACTTGAAACGCCTGGGCTTGTGGGATGACGTGATGGTCATGGACTTGAAGCACTTTGACGGCTCCCTGCGGCCCATTGATCGTGTACCCCAAGACATCAAAGCGCTTTACGCCACCGCATTTGAAGTTGAAACGACTTGGCTTGTAGAAGCCGCAGCTCGGCGCCAAAAATGGATCGACCAAGCCCAATCCCTCAACATCTACATGGCTGGTGCTTCGGGCAAAAAACTGGATGACACCTACAAACTGGCATGGCTAAGGGGTCTTAAAACCACTTATTACCTGCGTACATCCAGTGCAACCCAAGCTGAAAAATCCACCGTGAAAGCTGGCTCACACAATGCTGTGTCTTCTGGCTCTTCCGCTTCTGGCAGCAGTGCTGTGACATCGACGGTGGCTACACCGTCCATGAATGCCGTGCCCGCAACAGACATTAAATTTACAGCCATCGATGATGTCGGCTGTGAGTCTTGTCAGTGATGTGATGACCTCGCATCGCACTGGGCCAGCCTGCAATGTGCGATGCAATTGAACAACACATCAACCCTGTGGTTTTGCATCGTGTCAATGACTTCTTTGCATTTTCACCACATGCTTTCATAATCTGAGAATTGGAATTTTTATGTTGTCTTGGGACGATCAAGTTAAACCCGCATCGCCATCTGCAATGCCTTCCGTTCATGGCTCTGATGCATCGGCCATCACCGAAGCAGCGCTGTTCCATGCCACGGCCTCTGCAGCACCGCGACGCATGAATGCAGCGGACAAGCGCATCATCAACGGCCAAACCGATGTGAACCAGTTGGTTCCCTTCAAGTACAAATGGGCTTGGGAAAAATACTTGGCCACTTGCGCAAACCATTGGATGCCGCAAGAAGTCAATATGAACCGAGATATCGCCTTATGGAAAGACCCCAATGGTCTGACAGAAGATGAGCGTCGCATCGTCAAACGCAATCTTGGTTTCTTCGTGACAGCAGATTCCTTGGCCGCCAACAACATCACACTGGGAACTTACCGGCACATCACGGCACCTGAATGCCGTCAGTTTCTGTTGCGTCAAGCCTTTGAAGAAGCCATTCATACCCACGCTTATCAGTACATCGTTGAATCTTTGGGGCTTGATGAAAGCGAGATTTTCAATGCCTACAACGAAGTCAAATCCATCCGCGACAAAGACGAGTTCCTCATTCCATTTATCAGTGCAATCATGGATCCGCACTTTAAAACCGGGACATTGGAAAACGATCAGACCTTGCTCAAATCACTGATTGTTTTCGCTTGCTTGATGGAAGGCTTGTTCTTCTACGTTGGTTTTACACAAATTTTGGCTTTGGGTCGTCAAAACAAGATGACCGGTGCGGCCGAACAGTACCAATACATCTTGCGTGACGAGTCGATGCATTGCAATTTCGGTATCGACCTGATCAACACTGTCAAGCTTGAAAATCCTCAACTTTGGACTGCCGAGTTCAAAGAAGAAATCAATGAGCTTTTCCTGAAGGCAGTGGAACTGGAGTACCGTTATGCTGAAGACACCATGCCCCGTGGTGTGCTTGGCATGAATGCATCCATGTTCAAAGGCTACTTGCGCTACATCGCCAATCGGCGCGCCACACAAATCGGTTTGGACGCCTTGTTCCCCAACGAGGAAAACCCTTTCCCCTGGATGAGCGAAATGATTGATCTGAAAAAAGAGCGTAACTTCTTTGAAACTCGGGTCATCGAATACCAATCAGGTGGAGCTTTATCTTGGGATTGATCGTCTGACCTGCAAAGCAATGAAATCCAATAATTCGCCACGCACCACAACACCCTTGGGTCATGTGGTGTGTGGCTTTACTGCGTTCATGGTGCTGAGGAACCCCTCAACACCATGGATCGTTTTGTGCACTCCAACAAGCACAAAGCGTTCCCCTTCCGTTGAGATCTCAACTTGATCAAGGAGAAAATCATGGCAACTGCAAAAAAAGCAACAGCAAAAAAAACTGCTCCCGCGAAAAAGGCCGCTCCGGCTAAAAAACCTGCTGCGAAAAAAGCTGCTGTAGCAAAGCAACCCGCCGTTAAAAAAACAGCACCTGCTAAAAAAGCAGCACCTGCTAAAAAAGCAACTGTCGCCAAAAAGCCTGTAGCGAAAAAAGTAGCGCCTGCCACCAAAGCGGCTCCTATCGCCACAAAGGCAGCAAGCGCTAAAAAAGCTGCTCCAGCCCAAAAGGCCGTGAGCGCTAGAAAAGCTGCTCCAGCGAAAGTAGCTGCTCCAGCTAAAAAAGCCGCTACGGCAAAAAAAGCTGCCCCAGCTAAAAAGGTTACAGCAGCCCCTAAGGCAGCACCTGCAAAAAAAGCTGTAACCAAGAACGCCGCTGTCAAAAAACCAGCGGCCAAAAAAGCCGTTGTGAAGAAGGCAGCCAAAAAACCAGTGGCAAAGAAGGCATCCAAAGCGCCTGCTGCACAAACCACCCTGAATCCTCAAGCAGCTTGGCCGTTTCCCTCGGCAGCCAAGCCCTGATTGAGCGGGTCTTAGCGGCCCCCAAACCCGTCGCTGGTCTCAGCGCCGGGTTTTTTGTTGTAAAGAAGGGGGATTCATTTACGGATAGAAACTCAAAATTCGATAATCGCTGAACGGTGTCTCACTGGCTGCGCGCAAACTCAATTGCCCTGTCCAAGTTTGACCTGCTTGGAGAGTCTTGGGTGCTCCCATTTGGTTGGATAAAACCACTTTGCGAAAAACCGGTTGATGGTTCCCCGACAAAAGAGTCAACTCTAAGGCCGTCATGGCCAAGGTATTGTCCGAGGTATTTCGAAGGGTCCAAGAGAGTAAAAAATCGTCAGTGCGTCGCACCAAAGTCGAGCTTTCAATCACCAAAGCCTCCACATGTTCCGATGACTCGATCGTACAGCCTACGGACTGACACAAGGTATCAAGACCTGATGCAGCCGCAGGCCAATGCAAAGCAAGCAAATGCCGCTGTACAAACGCAGCCTGCAAGATCAACATCAAAACCAACAAAATAAACGTCAGACGCCAAAACTTCGATGGCTCGACTGCGTTGGTTCTTTGTGCGACCGACAATTCAACCGCCATCTGAGAGGCCTCTGCGCGCAGGACGCTGGATGCCAAATCGGAAGGCAAACTCAGTGGCTGACGAAAAGACGCCAAGGCATCTTCAAATGAGGTCAAGCCTTCATGAGTTGAAGGGCTCGCTTTTAAAGCGTTTGGAGCTTCGACGGTTGACAAGTCACCGGTTGCGACAGCTTCATTGCCTTCAAGCGTGGCGGTGGGTGCGATGACCGGCCTATCGAGAGGGACGTGCGCGACGTCAGGCTCTGCCAATGGATCCCAAAACAAAACCAAGCCAGTGCTGTCAAAAGCATGCTCGCAATGACCACACCTCAACCAACCGTCCGCAGCTTGCAACTGTTCCGGGTCCACACAGTAGACCGTGGCGCAAGCTGGGCAGCGGGTTATCCTGTTCATCGGCTGATTGTAGTCAGACGATTGAGTGCGTTGTCAGTCATGCTCGACGGATTTGGCTGTCATCAAAATCCAACCCTCTTGGGTGTCCGTCACCTCTAAACGAATCCAAGGGGAATAGGCCAGCTTGAGTTCATCAGCCTGTCTCTCCAAAATACCCGCCAATACCAAGGAACCTCCGGGGGCCACATAGGCACAAAGCAATGGGGCCAATACCTTGAGCGGTGTGGCCAAAATATTGGCCAGAACGGTTTGATACAGGCCTTGCGCCTTGTCTGGCAAACCTGCTGTCAATTGCACGCCATTGGCTAGCGCATTGAGCTCGGTCGATGTGACGGCCGCATCGTCAATGTCCACGGCATCAATGGCTGTTGCACCGTACTTGGCTGCACCAATGGCCAAAATCCCGGAGCCGCAACCGTAATCGAGGACACGTTGGTTTTGAACACTGTTTTGGGCAATCCAGCGCAAACACATGCGCGTGGTGGGATGGGTGCCCGTACCAAAAGCCAAACCCGGATCAAGCCGGATGATTTGGCGGGCCTGACTGGGGGGTTCGTGCCAAGTAGGGACAATCCAAAAATCGGAGGTCACCTCGACGGGGGCAAATTGGGATTGCGTGAGCCTCACCCAATCTTGATCTTCCAATGTCTGAATGCCTAAAACTTCGCAGGCCTCAAAAAAATCTTGAAGCGCCAGCAAGGCCAATGCATCGCGGGCTTGCGCCTCTTGAGCAAACAAAGCCACAACACGGGACCGTTGCCATCCCTCTTTGGGCGGCGGCATGCCAGGCTCGCCAAACAGGGCTTGCTCAGCAGGGGTTTGGGCATCGGCATCTTCAACTGACACACTCAAAGCATCCAAAGCATCCAAAGCATCGCACAAGACATCGACACGGTCTTCTGGACACAACAAGCTCAGTTCAAACATATGGCCTCAGCGCTTGTGCTGGCTCAGCCAGTGTTCAAGGTAGTGGATATTGGTGCCACCCTGCATGAATTTGGCATCCACCATCAATTCCCGGTGCAAGGCCACATTGGTGTTGATGCCTTCAATCACGGTTTCATTCAGAGCCGTTTGCATCCGGGCCAAAGCTTGCTCACGGGTATCGCCGTGAACAATCAGTTTTCCGATCATCGAGTCGTAATTGGGCGGCACAAAATAATTGTTGTAAACGTGCGAGTCAACACGCACGCCTGGTCCGCCCGGCATATGCCAAGAAGTGACGCGCCCTGGTGAAGGGGTGAACTTGAAGGGATCTTCAGCATTGATGCGGCACTCAATGGCATGACCGCGAATTTGGATTTGTTTTTGTGTAAAGGGCAGTTTTTCGCCCGCCGCCACCATGATCTGGGTTTTGACGATGTCTACACCTGTGACCCATTCAGTTACGGGGTGCTCAACTTGCACACGGGTATTCATTTCAATGAAATAAAACTCCCCATTCTCAAACAAGAACTCGAAGGTGCCGGCACCACGATAGCCAATTTTTTTACATGCCGCGACACAGCGTTCGCCGATTTTTTCAATCAATTTGCGAAGAATCCCAGGTGCAGGAGCTTCTTCAATCACTTTTTGATGACGACGCTGCATTGAGCAATCCCGCTCACCCAAGTAAACAGCATTTTTGAACTTGTCTGCCAGAATCTGGATCTCAATGTGCCGAGGGTTTTGGAGAAATTTTTCCATGTAAACCGCAGGATTACCAAAGGCTGCACCGGCTTCGGCTTTGGTCATTTGCACCGCATTGACCAAGGCTGCCTCGGTGTGAACCACGCGCATGCCACGACCACCACCGCCGCCTGCAGCTTTGATGATCACGGGGTAACCAACCGCTTTGGCGATGCGACGAATTTGCACCGGGTCATCGGGTAACTCACCTTCGGACCCTGGCACGCAGGGTACACCAGCACGGATCATGGCTTGTTTGGCAGATACTTTGTCGCCCATGATGCGAATGGACTCAGGTGATGGCCCAATGAACTGGAACCCGCTTTTTTCAACACGTTCGGCAAAATCAGCGTTTTCACTCAAAAACCCATAACCCGGGTGAATCGCTTCGGCATCGGTCACCTCTGCTGCTGAAATGATTGCGGGCATATTCAGGTAGCTCAGCGAAGACGCCGCAGGACCGATACAAACCGCTTCTTCGGCCAATTTGACGTATTTTGCTTCTTTGTCGGCCTCTGAATAAACCATGACCGCTTTGACACCCAACTCTCGACAAGCGCGCTGGATGCGCAATGCAATCTCACCACGGTTGGCGACCAGGATTTTCTTAAACATGAAATCCCCGGTGGCTTATTCGACGATGAACAAAGGCTGACCGTACTCCACGGCCTGACCGTTTTCACACAGAATCTGCGTGACTGTGCCGGACTTGTCAGACTCAATTTCATTGAGGATCTTCATTGCCTCAATGATGCACAAAGTGTCCCCCTCTTTGACCACCGACCCGATCTGGATAAACGGTGCGGCACCCGGACTGGAAGATCTGTAAAAGGTACCGACCATGGGAGACTTGACCGCATGACCCACCGGAGCTGGTGGAGCCACAGGCGCTTCTGGAGCCACAAAAACAGGTGTCACAGACATCGGTGCAGCTACTGCCTGCTGCATCACTGCAGGCGAGACAAGAGATTGGCCTTTAACAATTCGGACTTTGCCTTCGGCTTCAGTAATTTCCAGTTCCGTCACATTCGAGTCGGACACCAAATCAATCAATGTTTTAAGTTTGCGTAAATCCACAGATCCTCCATTGCTGTAAGCACATGTAATGAATCGAATTTACACCAAATTTCGGTAAAAACCTTCAAAAATCTCTTTACAGACGAGATTTGAAGTGTAGTCGCTCATAGAAATGGGTCTTTTCAAAGACGGGAAGGGCAAAAATAAGCAATACAACTCCGTCACACAGCGCTCTTACGCCACTCAAGCAGATCTGCTGGCGTCAGTTGACCCATTTTTTGTCTCCAAATACTGCCATCTGAGCTTAAAAAGACGGTAAAAGGTAAGCCACCGGCTGCATTGCCCAATGATTTGGCCAAGTTTGTGCCTTCCAAACCAGCCAAACCCACGGGAAAAGCCAAAGCTTGTCTCTCCAGAAAACGGCGAACCGCACTGGGCTGATCAATGGCCAATGCCAGAACTTGATGACCGTTAGGCGCATTTTCACGCCAGAAGGCATCGATCATGGGCAACTCTTCGATACAGGGTGGACACCAGGTCGCCCAAAAGTTCAACAACAGGGGTTTACCTCTGAAACTGCTCATCGACAAAACAGCGCCAGCAGGATTTTCGAATTGCTGACTCCAAACAGGGTGACTTTGGACATGGGCCACTGACTTGGGCTCGAAATTCCACAACGCCAAGCCGACTCCTGCCACTGCCGCTGCAGCACCCGTCCCTAAAAGCAAATTGCGCCGGGAAGCACTTGAATTTAGATTGTTCATGCGTTCATTCTCTTTCAAGCAGCCAGCAAGCGCTCAAGTGCGGTCAAATCGCCACGGGGGGAACGGCCTTGCGCATCGGGCAGCAAGGCCCCGCGCAAATCGTCCAGGTCGTAAATGCGCAGGTGCACACCCACATCTTCGTTCAAAGGTGCACAAAAGCTGTGCAGGCTCAGCACCTCCACATCACCGCCGTGCAGGCCGCGCACGGTTTGCGTCTCGTAGCGCTGGTTTTGGTTAATCAAGGCAATTTCAGCCGATTTGGGGTCATCACAAAACAAGGCCAAGTCCACGTCACACAGGCGCGTGGCCCAACCTTGCCAGACCGCACCACCCAAGTGAGGGCGAAAATCGGTGAGCCGCTGCATCCAGCCCCGCGCCAATTCTCGCAAGGCCAACAATTCTCCGGGCTGAGTGTCGGCGCAGAACAAAGCGATGTAGTCGCGCACCTCGGCCTCAACCACATCGTTGGTGGGCAAGGCGGTGCGAGCAGGCAAGCCCAGCTCTTTGAGGGCGCGGTGCTTGGCTGGGCCAAAAGCCAAGCCTTCTTCGACCACCAATCGGGCTGCGGTGGCGGCAATTTCAAGGGGAAGATCGTTCATGGGCACAGATTGTGACCGGCCCCAAGTGAGCGCAGTCCAAGCTGCGCCCGATGGCCCCCCTAAAATCCGAGCATGCATATACATATTTTGGGCATTTGTGGCACCTTCATGGGGGGCCTGGCCGCGCTCGCCCGCGAGGCAGGACATCGGGTCACGGGTTGTGACGCGGGCGTTTACCCGCCCATGAGCGATCAGCTGCAGGCTTTGGGAATCGAGTTGATCGAGGGTTTTGACGCCAAGCAGATGGCCTTGAAGCCAGACATGTACGTGATCGGCAACGTGGTCAGCCGCGCCCGCCTGCTCGACGGCAGCCCCAAATTTCCGTTGATGGAGGCCATTTTGGAGGCCGGTGCACCTTACACCAGCGGCCCACAATGGCTGTCTGAGCAGGTGCTGCAAGGCCAACATGTGCTGGCGGTGGCGGGTACACACGGCAAAACCACCACCACCTCAATGTTGGCCTGGGTACTGGATCAGACCGGGCTGGAGCCGGGCTTTCTGGTCGGCGGCGTGCCGCTTAACTTTGGCGTGTCGGCCCGCTTGGGTGGGGGCCAGTATTTCGTCATCGAGGCCGACGAATACGACACCGCCTTTTTCGACAAGCGCAGCAAATTCGTGCATTACCGCCCGCGCACCGCCATTTTGAACAACCTGGAGTTCGACCACGCGGACATCTTTGACGACTTGGCGGCGATCGAGCGCCAGTTTCACCACTTGGTGCGCACCGTGCCCGGCTCGGGCCGGGTGGTGGTCAATGGCTTGGAAGAAAGCCTGACCCGCGTGCTGGGCCAAGGCTGTTGGAGCGAAGTGCGCAGCTTTGGCTCGGCGGTGAGTGATTTTGTGGCCGAAGGCGAACCCTCGCATTTCCAAGTGCTGCAGTCCGGAAAGCCCGTGGCCGAAGTGCAGTGGGCCATTGGCGGCGTGCACAACCAGCTCAACGCACTGGCAGCCATAGCCGCCGCAGAACACGTGGGCGTGAGCCCTGCTGCGGCGGCGCAGGCACTGGCCACTTTCGAAAACGTCAAACGCCGCATGGAAGTGCGCGGCACCGTCAACGGCATCACGGTTTACGACGATTTCGCCCACCACCCCACCGCCATCCGCACCACCGTTAACGGCTTGCGCCTTCAGATGGGTCAGGCGCGCATCCTCGCGATTTTTGAGCCGCGCAGCACCACCATGAAGCTCGGCACCATGAAAGCTCAGCTGCCCTGGAGTCTGGGAGAAGCTGATTTGGTGTTTTGCCACTCGGGCGGCCTAGGCTGGGATGTCTCAGGGGCTCTGCAGTCCATGGGTTTAAAAGTGCAGGTGGGTGAAAACATTGACGAGGTGATTGCGCAAGTGCTGGCGCAAGTGAAACAGGGCGACCACCTGCTGTGCATGAGCAATGGTGGGTTTGGCGGCATTCACGACAAGTTGCTCCAGGCCATCCAAGCGGCCCAAAGTGCATGCTGAACAACAGCAACCGGCGATTGGGTATTGGACTGGTCACCTTGACCACGCTGATGTTTGCGGTGCTGGACACCACAGCCAAATGGCTTGTGCTGAGTTTGCCAGTGCTGCAAGTCGTGTGGCTGCGATTTCTAACCCATTCACTGTTTTCCGTCGCAGTCTTCGCCCCCAGCATGGGACTGGCGCTGGTGCGTTGGCACCATCGCCGGCTGCAATTGCTGCGCGGTCTGATGCTGGCCAGCATGACAGGCATGAACTTTTGGGCCCTGCAATACCTTCAACTGGCCGAAACTGGTGCCATGCAGTTTTCTGTACCCATCTTGATTGCTGTGCTGTCGGCCTGGTGGCTGGGAGAAAAGCTGGATGCCCGGCGCTGGGCGGCCATTGCCGCAGGCTTCATGGGCGTCCTGATCATCATCCGCCCGGGCAGCCAGGCCTTTCACCCGGCCATCTTGCTGTCAGCAGGCAACGCCATTTTGTATGCCCTGTTCAACTTATTGACGCGCCGCTTGGCCAGCCAAGAACATCCAGCCACCATGCAACTGGCATCGGCCTTGGTGGCTACCGCTGTGCTTACCCCTTTTGCGTTGTGGAACTGGCAAATCCCCAGCAGCAGCTGGCAATGGCTGATGCTGGCACTGGCCGGACTCAGCGGAGGCGCTGGGCACTATTTCGCAGCGCAAGCCCACCGCTTTGCTTCTGCTGCCGTGTTAGGGCCTTTTCTTTACCAGCAGATTCTTTACAT
>CAITSG010000152.1 GCA_903894995.1 uncultured Burkholderiales bacterium | reverse complement strand
GCGCTGGGCAGGGTGGACACGCGCACATCGACCGCGCGTGAACCCAGTCGCAGGCTGATGCGGCCGTCTTGTGGGAGTCTTTTTTCTGCGATGTCGAGTTCGGCCATGATTTTCAGGCGCGAAATCAGTGCTGCGTGCAGCGCCCGGTTCGGTTGTACAACCTCGCGCAGGGTGCCGTCTATGCGAAAGCGCACACTCGAATGGCGTTCATAGGGCTCGATGTGGATGTCGCTGGCCCCGTCGCGTGCGGCCTGCGTGAGCAAGGCGTTGAGCATGCGGATGATGGGCGCGTCGTCACTGGCCTCCAGCAGGTCTTCCACGGCGGGCAGGTCTTGCATCATGCGCGACAGGTCGGCTTCGGATTCGACCTCGTTGACCACGGCGGCGGCGCTGGAGCTGCTGTTGGCCTGGCCACCCGAATAGGCGTGGTGAATGCGTTGGGCCAGTTCGGTGGCGGTGCTGTGCTGCACTTGCCAGTCTGGCCTGCCAAATTGGCGTGTCACCTCGGACAGGGCCGAGCGATCGCTTTCGTCACAAAACCAAAGGTTCAGTCCCTGTCCATCGTCTTCGAGCAACAAGCGATGGGTGCGGGCAAAGGCATAGGGCAGGGGGTAGCGCATGGGCAACTCAGGGCTTGGCTGGGGCGGGGGCCGAGGAAGTGGCTGGGTCGCCCCCGTTCATTGGGGGAAGGACGGCCGAGCCGGGCACGGGCAGCGCACCGTTGGCGGCGGGCTGAAAGCTCATTTGGTTGAGCCGCATTTGTTCGTAGCGGCCCAGCGACAGGGCTTCGGTGGCCGCACCGTCACGCACCACCACCGGGCGCAAAAACACCATCAGGTTGGTTTTTTTGCGGCTGCGCGCTTCGGCCCGAAACAGGTTGCCAAAGATCGGAATGTCACCCAGGCCGGGTACTTTTTCTTGGGTGTTGGTGGTGTCGTCTTGCAGCAAGCCGCCCAGCACCACGATGGAGCCATCGTCCACCAGCACGCTCGACTCGATGGAGCGTTTGTTGGTGATCAGCCCCGCTGTGGACGAGCTTTTGCTGTCGATGCTGCTGACTTCCTGGAAGATTTGCATCTTCACCGTGCCGTTTTCGCTGATTTGCGGCTTGACGCGCAGGGTCAGGCCCACGTCTTTGCGCTCAATGGTTTGAAACGGGTTGACCGCGCCAGCGTTGGTGTTGTTGGACGTGTATTGGCCGGTCACAAAGGGCACGTTTTGACCAATGACGATTTTGGCCTCTTCGTTGTCCAGGGTGAGCAAATTGGGTGTGGACAGCACATTGGCGTCGCCATTGGACTGTAAAAACCGCGCCAATGCGCCCAAGGCCAAGACGCCGTTGCGCCGCTCGCCAAGGGCCACATTCAGGCCTGTCGAAGGGGCGAGGTTGCCGGTGGCCGCACTGGCGGCCAAGTTGAACAAATTGGTGCCGCCCACAGCAAAGTTGGTGCCCAGCACGCCCACCGCGTTGCCATTGGTGCCGCCTGTGCCGCTGAGCCACTGCACGCCAAACTCGGCCGCTTTGTCGGCGCTGACTTCGGCAATCAGGCTCTCCACAAAGACCTGAGCGCGGCGCTGGTCGAGCATCTCGATCACCGAGCGCAGTTGCCGGTATTGGGGTTCGGGGGCGGTGATGATGAGCGAATTGGTGGCCGGGTCGGCCTGGATTTGGCCGCCTGTAGACGGGGCTGCGCTGGCGTTCAGGCTGGTGTTGGCCGCCGATGCCGGACCTGCGGGCGCAGGGTTGCCCGTGCTGGCTGAACTGCTACCGGGTGTGCTGCGCGATTCGCCAGACATGGCGGCACGCAAGGTGACGGCCAGTTTGGTGGCGTCGGCATTCTTCAGGTACACCACATGGATGTTGCCACTGGCCGCGCCCGGCCCGGTGGCGCTGGGCTGGTCCAGTTGGCTGACCAGGCTGCGAACCAAAGCCAGGCGGGCCGGGTTGGCGGCGCGCACGATCAAGGCGTTGGTGCGCACATCGGGCAGCACGGTGGTTTTGAACAAGTTGTCGGTTTGCCCTTGGCTGGCCACGGCCGAAGCGGCCGTGGATTCGAGCAGGCGCAGGACCATGGGGGCCAGGTCGCTGGCCACACCGTGCTGCAGCCGGATCATCTCGACCCCGGTGGCATTGGCCACATCGAGTGCCGCCACGATGCGGGCCAGGCGTTGCAGGTTGTCGCTGTAGTCGGTGATCACCAGGGCGTTGGTGCCGGGGTTGACGTTGATGGTGTTGTTGGGGCTGATGAGCGGGCGCAGCACCGGCACCAGGTTGTTGGCGTTTTCGTGGTTCAAACGAAAAATTTGGGTGATGATTTGGCCGCTGCTGGCGGGCACGGCACCGGCCGAGACGGCGCTGCTTTGCAGCTTGGCTTCGGCCTCAGGCAATACGGTGTACAGGCCCGACGACTCCACCAGGGCAAAGCCTTGGGTGCGCAGCTGAACAGCAAACAAGCGCAAGGCCTGGGCGGGGGGTACGGGCAGTTGGCTGGACAGCGAGACGGTGCCCTTGACCCGGGGGTCCACCACCACGTTGTACCCCGACAAAGTGGCCAGGGTGCGGGCCACGGCTTCGATGTCGGCGTTGACAAAATTGAGCGTGACCGGCTCTTGCCGCGCTGCTTTGCGGGCGGGGGGCTTGGCTTGTGGCTGTGCGGTCGCAGAGTTCAGGGCCGAGCTTGGGGTCTGGGTGGAATCGGTGCTGGGCGTCTGGGCCAGAGCGCTGGACAGGCAAATCCAGCCCAGCGCCAAAGGCTGCCACAAAAGTGTGGATGGCAAGGGCTGGGACAGGCGGGTAAAGAAGGGGGTGGCGTTCATGGTGTGGGCGTGTTCAATCGGTGGTGTGGAGTTCAGCCCAAAGACAGCAGGCTGCGTGGGCCGTCGCGGCGGCCCACAATGTTCAGCAAATTGGACAAGGCCGCTTCGTACCCTTCTTGGGCACGGGCTTCGCCCGAAAAGCGCAGGCGTGCGCCGACCCATTGGCCTTGCCCGCTCAAGAGCAATGGCCCTTGCAGGGTGCTCAGTTGCAGCTCGGGGGTGGCGGTGCCTTCGGGGCGGCCGTTCAATTGAATGAGGTAGCTGCCCATGGGTTTGAGGGTGCTCAGACGGGAGGACAGTTGCTGCACTTGCAACTCGACTCGGCCGGTCATTTGCAAGCGGCCTTCGCTCCAGCGCAGTTGCAGGCCATCGGTGCGCCATTGCAGCTGGCCTTCGGGTTGCAGGGTGTTCCAGGGGGCACCCAGGCCGCTGAGCAAGGCGGCTGGCCATTGCGAGAGGTGGTCGCTGAGGTTCAGTTGCAGGGTGGACAGGCCCAGCTGCAGCGACACACTGGCCGATTGCGCCATGCAGCATTCGGCACGCCACAGCACGCGCAGGCCCGTCCAGGTGGGTTGTATGCGCCAACGCAGTCGACCGGGCAGGGCTTGCGCATCGCGGCTGCCACTGCCCCCGCTGAGCACCAATTGTGCCGATCCGGCCCACAGGCTGTTGCGTGGCTGCAGCAGCTGCACCCGGCCTTGACTGGCTTGCGCCACGCCCCAGGCCAGCCAGCGTGCGGGGGCCCAAACGCAGGTGGCCACCAGCAGGCCCAGCAATGCGCCCCAAAGCACATGCCGCCATTGAGGGCGCAGGGCAGGGGTGATGCGCAGGTTCATGGCGTGGCGGGCAAGCGAAGCACCACACTGCCGCCCCAATACACCGCGTTGGCGTCGGCAGGGGATGCGAGGGTGGTTGCTGAAGGTGTTGCTGAGGGTGCTTGTTTTTGCGTCGGCAGCACCTGTTTCAGTTGGGCTTGCACGGGCAGGGCCTGTGCCCGTTCGCGGGCTTGGCTGAGCCAGCGGGCCATGCTGTCGGCGGGTGCCGACTCCACGCTCAAGGTGGCGCGATCGCCTTGCAGCTGAATGCGTGCGCCCGTGCCCAGATCGCGCACGCTGGCTTCCAGCCATTGGCGGGCTTGGGCGGCACTGTTGTTGGGTGCTGATTGCAGTTGTTTGGCTTGGGCTTGCAGTTCACGCATGCGCTGGGTTTGCCGGTCCAGCTCGGCTTGCTTGGCGGGGGCTTGCTGCCAGGTGCGCCAGGCGGGGTTCAGGGCCAGGCTCCACAGCAAAGCCAGTGTCAGCAGCAGGGCGACCAAGGCCAAGCCCTTTTTTTCGCGCGGATTGCGTTGTTGCCAAGCCTGTTGCAGCGCTTGCAGGGGCAAGTGGGTGCGGCTCATGGGGTGCTTTCCTTGGCGGGGGTCACAGACATCAACCAGCCTTCGCCTTCTGGCGTGAGCTGGTAGCCCCGGGCTTGCAGAGCGGTTTTCAGGGCAGATGGCTCGCTGGCACCGGCTTGAAAACCTTGCAGCCGCAGCTGACCGCTTTGGTAGGCCCATTGGCGCGGTGCTGCCGTGCCTGCCGGCAGGGCCTGGCCCAGGGCGGCGAGCATGGTTTCCAGGTCGGCAGGCCCCAGTTGGCCGGAATTTTGTTGCAAGCGTTCGACTTCTCGCGCCATTTGGACCGGGGCGTCCACCACGAGCTGGGTTTGCGGAAAGCTCTCTTTGAGCATGCGGGCCCAGCTTTGTTCTTCGGCCTGCCAGTTGGCGCGCGTTTTCCAGGCCCAAGCGTTCAGGCCGACCACTTGGCTGAGCAGCAACAGGCCCAAGGCCCAGCGGGTGGGTCGCCAAACGGGGCTGTTCCACAGGGTGCTCAGGCCTTTTTGGCCCTGTTTGAGGTAACGCGCTTGGGCGTTGGCCCGAAAGTCAAACTGCGCCAAATCCCAGTCGGAGGCGATGGCCTGCAGCCAGTGTTGCCCCGGGGGCATGAGTTGGGCCGGGCGGCCCAGGGCTTCGGTGATGGGGGCCACCACGGCCGAGTCGGCCAGCAGCTGGGCGCTTTGCAGCGCTTGGGGGTTCAGGCCAAAACGTTCTGCCAGCGTGCGCAGGGGGGCCAGGGGCATGCCCCAGACGCCGCGTTCGGGGTGCGCCGCCCACAGCCAGCCGGTGGGGGCATCGCCCAAGGCCAGCAGTTGAAGGGGCGCGTTGCCCGGGGCGATTTCGGGCACGATGCGGTGCACCTGCAGCCCCACTTGTTCGAGCGC
>CAITSG010000151.1 GCA_903894995.1 uncultured Burkholderiales bacterium | reverse complement strand
TGGAGATGGTGCGGGTCGTTAACAAGAAGAAGTGATTCGCGTCAGATCGGGCAGGTGCCTGCGGCTGACTCAGCTGCCGGTGCCGGATTCCATTCTTGCAACGGCAGATTGGGTGGTTCCGGTTTTTTCGGCCACCTGCGCTTGGGTAAGACCTTGCTGCGCGCAAGCGCCAATTCTTTGAGCTGATGAATCGAATGCCGGAGGCGCAGCCGTCCGTTGGCGCGATTTGTTAGCTGGCGTTGCACGGACCTGCTGACAGTTTTTTCTCGCCAGTGGCAAACGTGGCCCGCAGAATTCGGCCATCAACCACTTCGTAAACACACAACATCTCGATGGAGCCAACGCCCTCTGGAAATGTGCGTTCAATCAGCTCAAGGTCGGCGACCATGTTGCCTGCCACTTGCCTAGACAGTAGCCTTGCGTGAAGGTTGGGCTCAGCGAACCGCGCAAGAAAGCGCGGACGCATTTGCTCGTGCCCCTGCGCCAGCAGCGCTCCACCTGTTGCGTACTGCGCCGCTTTTGGCGAGTAGGTGGCCAGAAGTGCCTCAATGTCTTTCGCGTGTTGAAACTCGCCTGGAATAAGCTCACTTGTTCGCGAGATGATGCCGAACTCAAGTTCAGGGTTTGCAGGGCAACGCAGCTGGACATACCAGTCGCTGTCGTACTTCACTTCGAACCCTAGAAGCGCTACGTAGAAGTCTCGGCTTTTGCCAAGTTGGTTAGGGCAGATGTTGGTGAGAATACGTGTGAACGACATGCGACCGCCTTTGCCCGCGTAAGAGGCCTAATGTTGGAATTCAGCCGACGGCAAAAAGCGCAGCTTTTTGACTGTTGGCTGGAATGATTCGTTATGCCGCAATTTAGCCACCAACCGGCGAGCATACTTCGATCAAAGTTCCGTCTGGACATCGGACGTAGGAGACAACTTGCCCCCATGGCTTGGTCTCCGGTTCTTTCAACTCGGTGGCTCCAGCTGCTAAGGCTTTAGCATGCGCCTCGACAACAAACGGCGTCACCAACGCTATTTCGATGCCAAGAGGTTTGCTGGAATCACTTGCAGCGACAAAACCTGTTGGAAAGTTCGCATTCCCAAGCTCGTGCGATGCAAAGGCGAGCGTTGTTTCTCCCGTTTCAAGTTCGCCATAGTCGCCCGACTCATGCAAAAAACGGCGTGATAAGCCAAATGCGCTTTCAAAGAACGACAACGATTCAGCGACGTTGGGAACGTAGATTATTGTGTAGCCTAGTTTCATGAGTATTCCCGTTTGGAGGCCTGCAAAGCAAGCGGTAAGTAGTGAGCCAATTTTTTGTCCTTGATCTGAGCGACAGACATCAACTTGACGTGCCGACGCCCCTTTCCAGACCCTTCAAGAAACCCGAAAGTGTCAGTGATCTTTGCGCCGTTCCCGAATTCGACGGTTACGTGCGTTTTGTAGGCGAAGACCCCGCCAAATTGAACTCCCGACCGAAACAGAATGCCACCGTACTTAACCTCTTCCAAAGTTGTTTCAAAAGTATTCTGTACCAAGGCTCGGACGGCCTCGACGATCTCATAGTTTTGTTCGCTCACAAGACGTATGTCTTCAAGCAGCGCCTGAACAGATTGATTTTTCATGTTGTATCGAGTCCCTGTTCGGCAGCGTGCTTTACGGCATAACGTGATGCAGACCGCAAAACCCGGTTGATACGCCAGGCCCGTGTCGATACATCTTTTTTTTGAACTCGTTGCAATCGACTTGTGCCATGGGTTTCAGACAAGTCACAGTATTTAAACGCAGGTATAAAAAACCCCAAACCTTGCACCCAGCCCTTTGCAACTTCCTTCCCGCACCATTCAGCGCAGCAGGCGTGAAGCGCTCGACTATACCGAAATGAATACGAAAAATTAGTTACAAATGTTTTTGGTGGGCTCAATGTTTTTCAGAGACACGTTATTGCAACGAACAACACAAAACCGAGCTTCGCCCCCACACACCGCCTAGTGAAAAGCATCAATGCGTTGCCCGAATCCAATCCGCCGCCTTCTCCGCAATCATGATCGTCGGTGCATTGGTGTTGCCGCTCACGATGCGCGGCATGACCGAGGCATCGACCACGCGCAGGCCGGGCACACCGTGCACGCGCAACTGCGCATCCACCACCGCCATGCCGTCTTGGCCCATGCGGCAGGTGCCCACCGGGTGGTAGACCGTGTCGGCGTGTTGGCGTATCCAGTGTTCGAGTTGTTCGTCGCTGTGCGCATCGGCGGATGCTGCCCACTCTTTGCCATACGCCGCCAATGCGGGCTGGGCCAGAATTTTTTGGGCTTGGCGAACCCCGTCGCGCAAGCGCTGCAGATCTCGCGGGTCGCTCAAAAACTGGGGGTCAATCAGCGGTGCGCTGTTCGGGTTGCGGTCGGCCAATTGCACGCGGCCTCGGCTGTCCGGTTGCAACAGACACACATGCAAAGAGTAGCCATGCCCCAGCGTCAGTTGGCGGCCATGGTCCACCAGCTTGGCCACCACAAAGTGCAGCTGGATGTCGGGGTGCTCTTCGTCGGGTCGGCTTTTGTAAAAGGCACCACCCTCTGCAAAGTTGGTGGTGAGCGGCCCCTTGCGGTGTTGCCGCCAGGCCCACAGGGCTTGCAAGGTCTGCCATGTACCCCGCAGTGACACGCCGATCAAATCGGTGTGCCCCGGTGCATCGGCCACCAGCACCGCGTCTGGGTGGTCGTGCAGGTTTTCGCCTACGCCGGGCAAGTCGCGCAGCACCTCGATGCCCAGGCTTTGCAAATGCGCGGCGGGCCCAATGCCTGAGCGCATGAGGATGGCGGGCGACTGGAAAGCGCCCGCACTCAAAATGATTTCGCGCCGGGCGGTCAGGGTCTGCGCTTGGCGGCCCTGCAAGGTGTGTACCTGCCGCGCCACGCCATCCACCAGGCCAATGCGGTCCACCGTGACGCCGGTCATGACGTGCAAATTGGGTCGGCCCAAGTTGGGCGTGAGGTAGGCCTTGGCCGCGCTGAAGCGCTCGCCTGCTTTCTGCGTGACTTGGTACAGACCTACGCCTTCTTGTGTGCAGCCATTGAAGTCGATGGTGTGGGGCAACCCCGCTTGCACGCCCGCCTCGACAAAGCGTTTGGCGAATGCATTTGGGCTTTGCAGATCGGCCACGTTCAAAGGGCCGTTTTGGCCATGCCATTCGTTGTGGATGCGCTCGTTGTGCTCGGCTTTGATGAAGTAAGGCAAAACCTCGTCCCACGACCATCCCGTACAACCCTGCTCGGCCCAATGGTCGTAATCGGCCTTTTGACCACGGATATAGGCCATCGCATTGGTGGAGCTGGAGCCCCCCAAGGTGCGGCCACGCGGCTGAAAACCAATGCGGCCATTCAAGCCGGGCTGCGGCACGGTGTTCAGGCCTTGCGAGACGATTTCGGTGCGGGCCATGAGCGCGATGCCCGCCGGGCAATGGATCAGGGCGCTGGTATCGGGCGGACCGGCCTCGATCAGGGCCACCTGTACGGTTGGGTCTTCGCTCAAACGGGCTGCCAGCACACAACCGGCCGAGCCGCCGCCCACGATCACGTAGTCAAATTCCATGAATTCCCCCTGTCCAAATGTTTTGTGCGTCCAATATAAGGGCTCAAGCGTGCCTTGGCCTGTCTTGTGTGCATCAGGCTTTTTCCCAGCAAACCCCTCGCCATGGCGACATCTCGTTGGCCCCAACAACCCTCACAATGGCACCAAATTGGGAGACAAGTTATGTGGAACGTCCTTGAATTTTTTGGCCCTGAACGGTTCAGCAGGCCACACCCATGAACAGCCCAACCGTCAAATTCGAAGAGGCTTGGCAAGACAAGCGCTGGTGGTGGCTGCTGAGCCCTGCCATCCCGTTGGCTTTCACGGGGTCTTTGCTGGCCTTCGTCTGGACAGGCCAATGGTGGTGGATGCTGCTGGCCCCGCTGGTCATCCATGTCTTGTTGCCGGTGCTTGACCGCGTGTTGGGCGAGGACTTCAGCAACCCGCCCGAATCGGCGGTGGCGCAACTCGAAGCCGATGTGTTTTACCGTGCCATGGTGCGGGCCTACGTGCCCCTGCAAATGACCGGCACGGTGTTGGGCGCCTGGATCGCGGCCACTCAAGCACTGCCGTGGTTTGGCTACATCGCCTTGGTCTTAACGGTGGGGGCCATCAACGGCATTGGCATTGGCACCGCGCATGAGCTGGGCCACAAAAAAGAGGCCTTGGACCGGTGGCTGTCCAAGATCGCATTGGCGCCCAGTGCGTATGGCCACTTTTTTGTCGAGCACAACCGGGGCCACCACAAACGTGTGGCCACACCCGAAGACCCTGCCAGCGCACGCATGGGTGAAAGCTTTTGGGCTTTTTTGCCGCGCTCAGTGTGGGGCAGCTTGCAATCGGCCTGCGCGCTGGAGCAAGAGCGTTTGAATAAACAAGGCATGAAAGTTTGGCACCCCCAAAACCACAACCTGCAGGCTTGGGGCCTGACGCTGGTGTTGTTTGGCGCGCTGTGTGGCTGGCTGGGCGAGATGGCATTGCCGTTTCTGTTGTTGCAGGCAGTGTACGCCATCTCGATGCTGGAGGTGGTGAATTACGTCGAGCATTACGGTTTGCTTCGGCAAAAGGACACCGCCGGGCGCTACGTGCGCTGTGAGCCCGAACACTCCTGGAACAGCAACCACCTGGTGGGCAACCTCTTGCTGTACCAACTGCAAAGACACTCTGACCACCACGCCCACCCCAGTCGCCGCTACCAAGCGCTGCGGCATTTCGCCACGGCGCCACAGCTGCCCGCGGGTTATGCCTCCATGATCACGGTGGCCTATCTGCCGCCCGTGTGGTTTGCCTGGATGGACCGCCGTGTGATGGCCCACTATGGCGGGGACCTGAGATTGGTGAATGTGCAAGTGTCGGCCTTACAGAGACTTATGCGAAGATGGAAGTCAGCTTCAGATCAAAGCATCTGATAGATAGCTAAGCTGTCTACCAGATGAAGACCCAACTGAATAATCAGAGGTAATCAGTTTTCAAATCGAATTGTCCAAAAGTGGATAACAGATGCCTTGCGCGTAGCAAACAATCCATCACTTTCAGCGAAGTTTTCCGCCCCCCAGAACTCTCTTGCTCAAACTGACTTTATCAACCTTGACACCCGGTTCATCAAATGTGACACGTTGATTAACCCGGTTATGAGGCCAGTAGTCCGCCACTGCGTAGTGCTGAGTAGAACGGTTGTCCCAAATCGCAATGCCATGAGGCTCCCATTGGTGGTGGACCATGAATTCGGGCTTCTTCATCCAGTCGAGCAAGAAGCGCAAAACTCCAACTGCCTCGTGGCGATCAACGCCTTCAATGTTGCGTGTGAAATCGCTGTTGACAAAAATGCACTTGCGTCCGGAGTCTGGGTTGATGCGCACAACAGGGTGAACCACAGGCTTAAAAGCCTTGATAGCAGCAATAAGTGCTTCGTCACCGCGCTTGCCCAGTGCTTCCCGGAAACCCGACACTTCCCAACTGTGCACAGCTGTCAGTCCGTCCAGGTATTTCTTCATGCCGGGTGACAACCAGTCATAGGCCTTGCTGGTACTGATCCAGCAGGTGTTACCGCCCGCAGGAGGCGTAACGGTGATCTGGATGGCGGTTCCCAGTGGAGGCTGAAGCTTCCAGCTGATATCGGTGTGCCAGTTGTCGATCGCAGGTGGTCGGGCGGGATCGGAATGAATCACCTCCAGGTCAGGCGAAGTGGGATGGCGCTGAAAGTAAGAACCCGTCGACAAGGGCCCAAAGACCTTGGCCAATGCAATGTGCTGATCAGGCGTGATGACTTGAGGTTTGAAAAAGATCACCTCAAAATCAAACAAGGCTTGGCGCAATTCGGCTTGGACTGGCTTGCTCAAGGGCTTGGTCAAGTCAACACCTTCGATCCATGCTGCGAAGTTAGGCATGCGCGGAACAGGAGTAATGTGCTTGTAGCGCTTGGTGATGTTGATCAGCTTCATGGGTTTTGTGTTGGCCATCTTGTATCTCTATTTTTGGAGTCATGAAAATTAAAACGAAAACATATCCCTGAAGTCAGTCTTGCTTTTCAAAGTTCAGAAAAACTTCGCCATCAAGTTCTTGGGCAATTGCTTCAGGGCAAACAATGCCTGTTGCGCCACGGGGGCATAAGCCACCTTGTCGATCAGCATCCGAGTGCCCGCACCGTAAGGCGGGATGATCCAATCGATCGTTCCGCCCGCACCTCTTTCAAAATAACCCCGTGCAATGGAGAACTCACGGAAGCCCTCTTCACCATGGTGGCGGCCCATGCCGCTGGCACCCGACCCGCCAAAACCCATGGACGGCTGCCCAGCTTGCAAGGCAATCGTATTGATGGCCACGCCACCCGACTGGGTTTGCTGCGTCACCTGATCGATGAAACTTCTGTCTTTAGCAAAGACGTACAAACCCAATGGACGATCGCCTTTATTGATGTAGGCAATGGCATCCGCCGTGTCTTGGTAGGTTTTGATGGCCAAGATGGGACCAAAAATTTCCTGCTGCATCAAAGCCAGGTCGTCTGATGGATTGACCACCAAATAAAACGGCATGTCACGTGAACCTGGCTGGAGATCCTTGCCAATTTGAATGACTTCCGCACCAGATGACTTCGCCTCGTCCAACAATTTATGGAGCCGACTCACATGCCGCTCGCTGACAATGCCACAGGCGTGTGCAGCGGCATTGCCCTCGCTAAAGTGGGCCGTCATATGGGCAGCGAGCTTTTGGGTAAATACTTGGAGCTGGCTTTGTGGCACCAAGCAATAGTCCACCGTCACGCACATTTGTCCGCGTTTGATGACCTTGATACCTGCCACGGTGGAGATCGTGCGCTCATCGTCCACGCTGTCGGGTGCAATCACCGCTGGGCACTTGCCCCCCAACTCCAATGTGACCGGCACCAAATTGGCAGCTGCTGCAGTCATGACTTGGCGACCCACAGGCCCACTGCCGGTGTAGACCAGGTGGTCCCAAGCCAAGGTAGGGAAATGACGTGCAAACTCAAGCCCTCCGTTGATCACAGCGACTTGGTCTTCATCAAAGGTTTCAACACACATCTGCCTCAACACTTCGCCGCACGCTGGTGACAAATCTGACGGCTTGATGATCACGCGGTTACCTGCACCGAATTGGTCGAGCATGGGGCCAACTGCTATGTCAAATGGGAAATTCCATGACACCATGTTGCCGATCACGCCTTTAGGCTGGTACTTCACATAGGCTTTGGAATCGCCTTGGGTAATGGGGTTCGAAGCTTTCGGCACAGGCTTCATCCACTTGGCAACATAGTCGATGTTGAACTTGGCACGATCGAACATGCCCAAAATTTCCAGCAAATCACCTTGGTCGTGTGAGTGACCAGAAAAATCAGCGTCTAGCGCTTGCAAAATTTTCTGGCGGTATTTGCGCAACATATCGGGCACACGCTTCATCAGCGCAATGCGTTGTTCTGCACTGGGATAAGGGTCGCGCAGAAAAGCGGCCTTTTGCAATTGAAAGACCCTCTGCAACTCTTGCACTGCGAGTTGGTCTTCTGCGGAAATGTGACTTGTCTCTGTCATGGCTGTCTCTTTTTGTAATTGGTTGATGGTGACGTCAGTAACAGGCTTTTTTCTGATCGGTCACTGGTAGTGAATTGGCCATTGCTTCTCGGTATTCTTCGCCCGATCAGATCTTGCGTACCATCGGCGGTGCGTAACTCTGATCCATCACTATGGGGCCCGGCAAATAGGTTCGCAAAAACAGATTGAATTTGCCTTCTGGCACTGGCAGCCAATTGGCTTCCAACTCTGGCGCAGGACGCTGGTGTTGCATCAAAATTTCCAGTGAGCCATCTGCGCCAAACTTCAACCCATCGGTCAAACTGCCAATCGCATAGCGTCCAATCGGGTTATCCACCAAGTTGAAGCGCTCGTCATAAAGCGTGATGGACCAAAAAGCCTTGGCTTGCGGAATCTGATCTTTTCTGAAATGCAAGGTGTAGCAATACTGGCCACTGAGGTCTTGACCATCCGCGTCGATGAAGGTTCGCAACTTGGTGGATTGCTCGATCCAATGTTCGATGATCCCAGAGTAAGCCTGCGGCGATGCGCGGCCTAGAAAATCACCAGCAGCGGCCATGCGCCCCCAATTTTTGTCGCCATAAAACCAGCCATCAACCTGCTTGGTATTTCCGCCTGTCAGCGCTACTTTTTCAAGCAGCATGGGGCCATCGACCAACGCACGCGCCAAACCTCGCTTCGTGGCTTCGTCAAGCGCATCCAACGCCGTTTCAGCCATAGGCCCCAACCCTACCTGTGCAAACTGACGGATCAACGCCGCATCACTCGCTGGTGGCGGGTTCTCACGCATTGCTGCACTCATGGTGCGAAAGTCGGCAAGTGTTTCGGTGACAGCAAACGGTGCCAACACTTCACGCACTTCTGGGGTATCTGCACCAGATTGCCATATCGAAAGTGGCTTCACCCAGCTTTGCTGTTGCAATGCACGGGCGGCAGGCAGATCTGCACCACCCGGCGTCGAAACTCTGGCCACCAAAAATGCGCTTGGTGTGGGTGAGCGCATGACCACGTCAATGCCCTCAGGCACCTCACCTTGCCAATTCGGACCCACCACCAGCGCGGTCTGTGAACGACCTTCGTTGACACTTGGCCCGACATAACCAAACAGATCAGAATAAAACCCCGCCAATTGGGTACTGACGTAGCGATCTCCGCTGTCAGGCGCATGAACCACCACAGGCTCGGTGAGCAAATCAAGCCAAGCAACCGAATAGATGGCATCGCGCATGGGCGAGCCACCGTATTGGTCGTTGTGATCAGATAACCGAGGCACGTGAAAAAGCGTGTTCAACGGCGTGTTGATCACCCCTTGCGGCTTGCGCACCATGCCAAAACGCAGCTTGGTGTAATAGATGGCGGGAAATCCATAGGCATAAGCTTGCATGCCAATCAAATAAGCCCAGTTTTCCTGCCAATCCGTGTTTTCTATTGCCATGTTGGGCAGCATGCGCAGTCTCCCTTCGCGTGTTTTACTGCTGTGGCTTCAGATCGATGGATTTGGCGATCGCACGCAGCATGTTCACTTCACGCAAGTAATACTCATGCGCTTGCTTGGCGTTCCAAATGTCAAATCTCTCGGAGCCTGAAGCAGCAATTTGGCCTTTGACGTAACTCGTTTCCAACGCAGCAACAGCAGACTTATTCAAGATCTCCACCACTTCATCAGACACCTTGTTGCTGACATGGATACCAGCCCAAGCTTCAAATACAAAGTCTTCCAAGCCTTTTGTATTTTTAATCAATGCCGTATTCGGAAATTTGGCTGTGGGTTTGGATCCTGCGACTGCAACAATTTTCATCGTGCCTTTTTCAACAAAACCAGGGAATGGACCGGCAATCGGAACGAACGCGAAGTCAACCGACTGACCCACAATGTCCGTGATGCATTGAGGAAAGCCTGTATATGGGACATGAAGCGATTTGATACCCGCCGCTACATTTAATTTTTCACCAATCAGGTGAAATTGCGAACCGATTCCTGAAGAGCAATAGGACAAAGGTTTCGCAGCACTCTTCTTTGCCAGATCAATGAACTCGGCGAGTGTGCTGACATTCAAGTCTTTCCGCACCACCAGCATGATGTCAGCCTTACCAATCATGGCCACTGTCTTGAAGTCCTCTGACTTGTACTTGGCATTCACGTTGACCAAGGGCGTGAGAATCAATTCATTGATACTGCTGAGGATGAGGGTGTAACCATCAGGGGTTGCATTGAGGCCCTTCATGGTGCCTAGTGCCCCACCAACTCCGGGCACGTTCTCAACGATCATGGGCTGCTTGAGCGTGGTGGTCATTTCTTTGGTCATGTACCGTGACACAAAGTCCGATGAACCGCCCGCAGGGTAAGGAACAATCATCGTAATTGGTTTGTTGGGAAATGCCTGTGCCCAGGATGCCTGGCCCGACAACATGATGGCGGCGATCGCAGCTGCCTTGAAAAAGCGTTTGACTGACATGACGGTCTCCTTTGTCATTTTCAAAATACACACTTGCACAAAATAGGTAAAAACCTGTAGGCATGCTATGAAAGATGACGCTGAAACATTTAGTCATAAGTGACATTTATGGGGTAAGTCCCCATCACATTTATCGTTTAGCGGACTCCTTGTTCTATGTTGCAAATATGGCAATTCTGCTATTCAAGAATTGAGACTTCTGGAACACTGGACAGATGGGTATCCTCTTTCGAAATGGTTAAAAGTTATTCAAAAATCCACCCCGGCCCACTCAGTGGCCTGAAGATCGTGGATATCTCTTCGGTCATCGCAGCCCCTTTTTCAAGTGCACTGCTGGCCGACCTCGGTGCTGACGTCATCAAGGTGGAAATGCCCGACGTCGGTGATGCACTGAGGGCCTTGGCGCCACACAAAAATGGCGTTCCCTTGTGGTGGAAGGTCACCAACCGCAACAAGCGCGGTGTGACGTTGGATCTTCATCAGGAGCAAGGGCGCGAAGCGCTGGGTCGGCTCATCGCCACAGCGGATGTATTAGTAGAGAACTTTCGCCCTGGGACACTGGACAAATGGGACATCTCAACAGCCTGGTTGCATGGCATCCGCCCAAACTTGACCATCCTGCGCATGACCGGCTTCGGGCAGACCGGTCCCAAACGCAACGAGCCAGGCTTCGCGCGCGTGTTTGAGGCCATGAGCGGATTCACCCATTTGTGTGGAGAAGCGGATCGCAATCCCGTGCATCTGGGTTATCCCATCTCCGATGCGGTAGGCGGGCTTTTTGGTGCCATTGGTGTACTCGCAGCGCTCTACAAACTCAAGGCAGACCCGAGCAGCGCCGGTCAAGAAATCGACTGCTCGATCACCGAAGCCATGTTGCGGGTACTGGAGTTCTCAGCCATCGAATTTGACCAACTCGGCGTCGCACGCGGGCGCTCTGGCAACACCAGCCAATATGCCGCCCCAGGCAACATTTACCGCACCGCCGATGGGGCACATGCATCGATAGCAGCTTCGACCCAAAGCATCTTCGTGCGACTGTGTCAAGCGCTGAGGCTGCCCGAGTTGCTTTCTGACGAGCGCTTCGCCACCAATGCCCAGCGCGTCAAAAGTCGGGAATCACTGGACAACATCATCGCCGCCGCCATTGGTGCCATGACGCTGCAAAACTTGCGCGAACGCTTGAGCGCATTCGAGGTGGGTTTCTCGCCAATCAACGACATTGCCGACGTGTTTGTAGAGCCTCACTTCGTGGCACGCGAAGCGATAGTTAGCGTGCATGACGATGAGTTGGGCACAGTACGCATGCAAAACGTGGTGCCCCGCTTTTCCGCCACCCCGGGTGAAGTGCGCAGCGCAGGCCCTGCGCTTGGCGCACACAACGATGAAGTGTGGACAGAGCTAGGCTTCACTTCACAACAGATCGCGCTGATGCGTGAACGAAAAGTCATCTGAAACCATTGCGAAAATCAAAGGCGGAATTCTTAACACCATGAACGGTTACGACTACATCATTGTTGGCGCGGGCTCCGCCGGTTGCGTACTGGCCAACCGCTTGAGTGCTGACCCCGCCTGCAAGGTGTTGCTGCTGGACGCAGGTAAATGCAGTCGACACTTCTGGCTTCGCCTTCCAGTCGGCTACTTCCGCAGCATTTACGACAAGCGCTTCTCGCGCATTTTCGAGACAGAACCGGCAACTGAAACTGGTGGGCGGCGCATTGCCTGGCCACGCGGGAAGGTGCTGGGCGGCAGCAGCGCCATCAATGGACTGATTTACATCCGAGGGCAGAAAGCCGACTTCGACGATTGGGAAAAACTGGGGGCTACCGGCTGGGGCTATTACAAAGTGCTGCCCCATTTCAAAGCCTCAGAGCGCTACAACGGCCCTGCCGGGACGTACCACAGCCGATCAGGTGAGCTCGGTGTATCCGACCTGCGCAACGATCATCCTTACTGCGCTGCTTGGCTGGATGCTGCCCAGGAAGCTGGTCACCGATACAACCCGGACTTCAATGGCGCTGAAGACAGCGGAGTCGGGCCTTACCAGTTGTCGATCAAGGGGCATTGGCGCAGCTCGTCAGCCGACGCGTTTCTATTTCCCATCATGGCACGCCCCAACCTGACGGTGGTGACAGAGGCTCTGGTGAATCGCGTCTTGTTCACGGGCAATAAAGCGACCGGCGTCGAATGGCTGCAAGGCAAGCAGGTGCATAGCGCCCACTGCGACCAAGAGGTATTGCTCAGCGCCGGTGCGCTGCAATCACCCCAGGTGCTGCAACTCTCAGGAATCGGGCCAGCAGACACTTTGCGGCGCGCAGGCGTCGGTGTACGCCTGGATTCGCCTGGTGTAGGAGCCAACCTGCAAGACCACTACCAGGCCCGCGTCATCGTGCAGCTGATCAAACCTATGTCATTGAACAACGATGTTCGCAATCCGCTGAAGCTGATACAGATGGGCGCCCAATGGCTCTTCGCCCAGCGCGGCCCTTTGACCGTGAGTGCTGGCCAGGTAGGCGGCATGATCCGCAGCCCCATTGCACGGGATGAGCGCGCCGATGTTTTGCTTAACGTCATGCCACTGTCGGTGGACAAGCCTGGTGATCCGCTGCACCAATTCTCCGGGTTCTCAGCGTCGGCTGCACAGTGCCGACCGGAGTCTCGCGGCAAATTAGAAATCGTGAGCGATAGCCCTCATCAGTCACCCAAGATTGACGCGGGCTACTTCACCGCGCCACACGACATCAAGGTGCTCGTTGAAGGCCTGAAAGCCTTGCGCGATATCTTTAATCAGCCCTCATTCAAAGGGCTGGTGAAAGATGAGTATTTTCCGGGCCCGGCAACTGCCAGCGACACGGACTTGGAAACCTTTGCCCGAAACAAGGGCGGCACGGTCTTTCATGCCAGCGGCACCTGCCGCATGGGCAGTGACAGTAACGCCGTGGTGGACCCACAACTGCGTGTGAATGGAGTGAGCGGCCTTCGCGTGATCGACGCATCGGTGATGCCCACCATGACCTCGGCCAACACCAATGCAGCCACCATCATGATCGGTGAACGCGGCGCCGCGCTGGTGCGCCAGCAGTCCCAATCATCCAGCCATTAAAGATCGACAGGCCATGCTGGTTTACGGAAGCCATCGAGGCCGATCCAAATGTCGCACGGCTTTAAGTCACAGCACACCTCAGCAGCGTTTCGACATTCTCTGCGTACAGTGGACTGGTCCCTATCGAGCATAAAAATTAGCTTTGAAAACTTTGGCAGCGAACGCCACTAACGCGCAACCTCACACAGTTTTTGCAAGCGAGCGATGTCAGGTTCAATACCGATCCCGGGCGCATCCCCGAGATGTGCTGCGCCATCCTGGATCACGCAGAGCTCAGGGCTCAGCTCTGTACGCAAAGGGTTCTGGTTAGCATCGATTTCAAGCCAGCTACTCTCACGGCCGCGTGCCGCCATCAGATGTGCCGAGGCCAGTTGACCCACTCCTGCGCCCAGGAAGTGGGGGCAATAGCGCAATCCCGCTTGGTGTATGCGCTCAATCAGTGGCAAGCTAGCCGAAATGCCGCCCCATTTCGCAATGTCAGGCTGCACCACGCCGAGTGAACCGCTGGCGATCATGTTCTCAAAGGCTTCCAAGCCAATCAGGTTTTCACCAGCGGCCAAGGGTATGTTGGTCGATTGCACCAAGGCCTGCCATTCCGAGTTGGGACGGTCTGCGCGCAAGGGCTCTTCCAGCCAAGCAGGCTGGTGTTCGCTCAGGCGCTTCGCCATGTGCCGGGCCGTGGGCAGATCCCAGGCCTGGTTGGCGTCGAGCATGAATGCCCCGCCTGAAGGAAGTTGAGAACGGATGGCGATGACGTTGGCCAGATCGCGTTCTTCGCCAAACCCGATTTTCAGTTTAAAAGCCTTGTAGCCTTCAGCGGCCTTGGCCGCGACCACCTCCTCCGGCCGATCCGGGTTGATGCCACTCGCGTACACCTTGACCGTGCCTGAGCTGCCACCCAGCAGTTTCCACAAGGGCACATTCGCACGACGCGCCAGCATGTCCCAGATCGCCAGGTCGATGCCCGCACACACTTGCGCCAACGGGCCGGGTTCACCGCTCTGGATCGCCAGTACCGCCGTGCGCTGGCTCATCTTGTCGAACGCGTCTTCGGCAGCAGCAAAGGTATGGCCCACGACAAGCGGCGCGACCACCGTCTCTAGCAAGCGAACCCGGTGCTCGGCCCCGCAGGCCGGAAAGTTGCACCAGATTTCCCCCCATCCCACAGCGCCATCGGATGCCTCCACGCGCACCAAGACCGCGGGTCGGTCAAACATCGTTCCAAACGAGGTCTGCACCGGCCGTTGCACGGGCCAACGCAAACAGAATGCAGCGATATTCGCCACTGTGAATGACTCAAGGGCGACGGGGTATGTCAGGGTTTGGGGCATGGGGTGCAGCGTCGCAGCAGTTTCAATATCGCAGTGTATTCCGGTCGTCTGTTAGAGGCACTGGTGAAACACCGTTGCCTAGAACCAACGGCCTTCATTTTCTGCAATTCAAGCAACATCTCGCAATTCGCGTCGCAGGATTTTTCCGACGGCAGACTTGGGCAAAGTATCGACAAACCGAACCAGTTTGGGCACCTTGTAAGCGGTCATCCCGGTGCGGCAATGTGCAACCACTTCGGCCTCGGTCACCGTGGCGCCCGGCATCTTCACCACAAAGAGCTTCACCGCTTCACCGGTCTTCTCGTCGGGCACGCCCACGCAAGCGCACTCGGCCACGCCCGGACAAGCGCTTGCAACGGCTTCCACATCATTGGGGTACACGTTGAAGCCCGACACAATGACCATGTCTTTTTTGCGGTCCACGATCTTCAGAAAACCCTGCGCGTCAAAGACGCCCACATCGCCGGTGCGGAAATAACCGTCATCCGTGAAAGCAGCGGCATTGGCCTCGGGCTTTTCCCAGTAACCACTCATCACCTGAGGGCCTTTGGCGCACACCTCACCGGCCTCACCCACCGGCACGTCGCGTCCCGTGTCGTCCAGCAAGCGGATGTCGGTGGACGGCAGCGGCAAGCCGGTGGTGCCGTTGAAATCGCTGATGAATACCGGGTTGAAAGACAGCACAGGGCTGGTTTCTGACAGGCCATAGCCTTCCCGTATGAAAGTGCCGGTGATGGCCTTCCAGCGGTCGGATACGACCCCCACCACGGCCGACCCGCCGCCGCCCGCGAGGCGCAAACGCGACCAGTCCACCTCCTTCAAGCCCGGGTGCATGGTCAGACCGGCGTAGAGGGTGTTCACACCCATGAACACGGTCGGCCGCGCAGCCTTGAGGACGCCCACGAAGGCGTCCATGTCGCGCGGGTTGGCTACAAGCCAATTGTCGGCGCCGACCGAGAAGTAAGTGACGAAATTCACCATCAATGCAAAGATGTGATACAGAGGAATCGCGGTGACGATTACCTCTTCGCCAGGCCTGATAGCGCCTGGCATCATCGCCTTGAACTGTTCGGTGTTGGCCACCAAGTTACGGTGCGACAGCGTGGCGCCTTTACTCAGACCCGTAGTACCACCTGTGTATTGCAGGAACAACGGATCGGCTCCACTTAGCGCTACGGACACGCGCTTCAACTCCCTGCCTAAATCGAGCGCCTGAACAAACGGCACGTAGGCCTGCAGTCGCGCATCGACCGGTGGGCTGGGCAAGGCTACTCCCAGTGCATCGCCAGGGCTGACGGTGATCACGGTCTTAATGGCCGTTTTGCCGATGATTTCGGCCAGCACTGGCGTCGAGCCGCTGAAGATCACGATGGTCTGGCAACCGGCATCGTTGAGTTGATGCTCCAGTTCGCGCGGTGTATACAAGGGGTTGACGTTCACCTGTACCGCACCAGCGCGCGCGACACTCAGGAACGCCACGGGAAACGCAGCGAAGTTGGGGGACATCACTGCGATGCGGTCGCCCTTCTTGACGTGCAGTTCATGCTGTAGGTAAGCACAGAACGCGGCTGAAAGCCGATCGACATCGGCGTAGCTCAGCGTCTGACCGAAACTGCGAAACGCCGGCTTTTCTGCATAGCGCTGCATCGCGCCCTCGAGCAGCTCCATCACCGAGCCGTAGCGGTCGGCATTGATTTCAGCAGGGGTTTCACAATACGATTTGAGCCAGTGTTTTTCTCTCATAGGAGTCTCCAAAGGGGGGCAGGATGCAGTCATTGATGGTCGATTGCGCGAGTGACTGTGCAACCAGTACAAACGAATGCAATAAGCGCCACTTGGGTGGTTTCAGTGCCTGATGGCCCGGTTATGCTAAGTTTTAATGCGGGTGATCAAATAGTCATAGGTGACAATTCACGGGTATTCACCCATCAACTGTTCCGAGCAAGCCCTGGATTTCGCATGAACGCCCAGCAGCCACACACCACAACACCCTGGGCAGAAGGCCCTCAGTTTCAAGAAGCTCTCCAGGACCTGCCACAAGATATGGCAAAGGCATTGATGGCCGTGGGCACGAAGCGGCTTTGGCGTCGTGGCGAATTGGTTCAAAACCAGGGGGAGAAACAAGGCGATGTGGTTGTTTGCCTTAAGGGCCGATTCGCTGTCATGGTGGCGGGCCCATCTGGCAGTGTCACTTTACTCAGATTTGTCGTCCAAGGTGAACTTGTGGGTGTTCACACGGTCTTGGCGGGTATGCCTGCACCCACATCCATTGTGGCCAATGGATCGGGTGAAACGGTACACATCAAACGCAGTGACTTTGTCAGCGTCATGACCCGGCACCCCGAAGGTGCTATTGGTATCGCAATCCTGCTCAGCCACAGGCTGGCGGAGTTGTTCCGCTATGTCGAAATGACCTCTCATCGCTCTCTCACCGAGAGGGTCACCTATGCCTTACGCCGCCTGGCCCGGCGCAACGGAGAGCGTGACAAAAAGGGCATCACCCGTCTCAAGGTCACCCAAGGTGAACTGGCCGACGCAGCGGGCGCTTCGCGCCAGCGCGTGCATCTGGAATTGAAACGCCTTGAATCACTGGATCTGATCGAACTAGGCTATGGTCAAGTGATCATCAAAACAGATAAGCTCTGAGCTCCCATGTACTGACGGTCACATCCGTGATGGAACGGCACGCACCAAGCCGGGCAAGAGACGCAACACTTCCCGCGCAGCCGACGGCAAAGGGTGACTTGAGGTGGGCGTTAACACGGTGTAATGATGGATCGACGGGTCGCTGACCACCACGCCGCTGAGTAAGCCCATTCGACGTTCATGCGCAACGGCATTAGGCGCCTGCAAACTGTAGAGTCCGCCGTACATCACAGCATCTTTGATCGTGGCGGGCGAATTGGTCTCGAGTTGTACGTCTAACTCAATGCCGGTGGTTTGGGACAATTCGTCCAGCACAGAACGCAGGCCGTTGGGTCGCATCGGCAAAACCAGAGGCAGCTTGGCGAGGGCTTTGAACTTGATGGAAGGCTGTCCATTTAAGGGATCATTGGCCGCCATGATGAGGTGCATGTTGGCGCTCGCTAAAGCGTCACGCATCCCTCGCCCGGCCCGGTAATGGTTGAACAGACCCATGTCAATCTTTCCAGAAGCCAGCCAGTCTTGCATCTCTCCGCTGTAAGCCTCGTAAAGCCTCAACCGAATACCGGGGAAATGATCGCGTACGGCAGTGTAGAGTTGACTGGCCAACGGATGGGAAAGGTATGGAACGATGCCTACACTGACCAGCCCGCGATGGGTGCTTAACAAAGATTGGGCTTCCAGAGACATGTTCTCGGCATCCGAGAGCAAGGCGCGTGCACGTGGCAGCAAGCTCTGCCCCAACTCTGTCAATTGCATGCCTCGCCCTGTGCGGTGGAACAGCCGTCCCCCCAACTCAACTTCAAGGGCTGAAATTTGACGGCTCAGGGCAGACTGCGCAACACCCACCGATGTCGCTGCCCTAGAAAGGCTACCCAACTCAGCCGCGCTGGAAAACGCTCGCAATGAAATGAAGTCCATAAAACCCAGTCTATCTCATTTTTGCATATCTGATTTGACCGAGTTGCATCTTCTGCAAGCCAATGACCTCCATCAAAATCAATCAGCGTTATTTTTTCGAACAGCGCCCAGAACAACAGACAAGCGGTGCTTTGCCCTCAAGCACTCGCACACATTTTGAAAGAAGTTTCCATGAACCCGTCTGAGCAGACCCATCCAAGAACCGAGCATCTGGACGTCATCATTGTGGGTGCTGGCATCTCAGGCATTGGCGCGGCCTACCATCTCCAGCAGCAATGCCCTGAAAAGACCTACACCATTCTGGATGCCCAGCCTGCCATTGGCGGCACTTGGACCACCCATACCTACCCTGGCATTCGCTCAGACAGTGACTTCTTCACTTTCGGCTACCGCTTTAAAGCTTGGACAGGCGCGCCCATCGCCACAGCAGCACAGATCCTGAAGTATTTGCGCGAAGTGATCGATGAGAACGATATCCAGCGCCATATCCATCACCAACACACTGTTTTATCCGCTGAGTGGGACAGTGGCCAACAACGCTGGACCCTACAGGTTCTGGACAAGCAGTCGAATCGGGTTCAAAGTTTCAGCTGTAACTTCTTGTGGATGTGCCAAGGCTACTATCGGCACGGCAAAGGCTACACGCCCGAGTGGCCCGGAATGGCCAACTTTGAAGGCCAAATTGTGCACCCGCAAACTTGGCCAGATGATTTAGCCTACAAAGGAAAACGGGTTGTTGTGATTGGCTCAGGTGCCACGGCTGCGACGCTTGTACCTGCCATCGCCAATGATTGTGAGCATGTCACCATGCTTCAGCGATCCCCCACCTACTTTCGCACGGCAGCCAACGCCAACGAGTTGGCCGACACCTTGCGTCAACTCGACATTCCGCAGGAATGGACGCACGAAATTGTGCGCAGAAAAGTCTTGTTTGATCAGTCAGCATTCACCAAGCGGGCAGCACTTGAACCGGATGTCGTCAAGCGTGAGTTGATCGAAAACGTGCGCAGTCATCTGGGCGAGAACTTCGACGTTGAAAAACACTTCTCGCCAAGCTACAGGCCATGGCAACAACGGCTGGCTTTCATTCCAGATGCAGACTTGTTCCGCGCGGTAGCGGCTGGTAAGGCTTCGGTCGTCACCGACGACATCGACTGCTTTACCGCCAAAGGCATTCGGCTCAAGTCGGGTGTCGAATTGCCCGCAGACATCATCGTTACTGCCACAGGCTTTCACCTCAGTTCACCCGGAGAGATACCGTTCACAGTCGACGGTCAATTGGTTGACTTCCACAAAACCATCACCTACCGTGGAACCATGTTCAGCGGTGTGCCCAACATGTCCTGGATGTTTGGCTACCTGCGGGCCAGCTGGACCTTACGCGTCGACTTGCTGAGTGACTACATCTGCCGGATGCTCAACCACATGCGCGATCACAACCTGGGCTCTGTCACACCCACATTGCGCCCCAGTGATGCAACCATGCCTCTGAAGCCATGGGTCGACAAAGACAATTTCAGTTCAGGTTACATGATGCGCAGTCTGCATTTGATGCCCCAGCAAATTGGCGTACAACCCTGGAAGCTTGAAACTGATTACTTTGTAGAACGCGATTTACTTCCGACCGCCGCATTGGATGACGGAATACTGCAATTCACCCCGAAAATTAATTGAGGCCATAACATGACGACTCAGCGTTTTGAAAATAAAGTGGCAGCCATCACCGGAGCAACTTCCGGCATAGGCTTGGACGTGGTTAAACGCTTGGTCGCCGAAGGCGCACAGGTCGTGGCCATTGACAGAGATGCGAGCGCTGGCCTTGAGCTGCAACAGCAATTTAACGGTCAAGTTCATTTTGTGCAATGCGATGTTACAAAAGTCGACGAACTCAAAGTCGCGATTGAAACCGCAGAAAGCCATTTCGGTGGCTTGGATATTTTGTTCAACAACGCAGGCAGTGGCGGCTCGCGCCAAACCGCTGAAGAGTTTGATCTGCAGGGCTGGGACGATACGCAGGCGCTGCTCATCAGGGCCGTTGCAGCAGGAACCGCCTATGCCGTTCCGGCCATGAAGCGCCGTGGCGGTGGTGCCATCATCAATACCGCATCCATTGCGGGTTTGCAGGCCGGTTTTGGGCCGCTAGCCTATTCTGTGGGCAAGGCTTCCGTCATTCATTACACCAAGGTGGCCGCTTCGCAACTTTCAGTGCATGGCATCCGAATCAATGCGATTGCGCCTGGATTCATTGCCACTCGAATCTTCGGAACAACTTTGGGACTGGACCGCGCGCAAGCGCAAAGCCTGGCTGATTTGGCGGTGGCACGAAACAGCGCGCCGAACCCGATGCGCAGAGCAGGGCAGCCGCAAGACATTGCCCAGATGGTTCTTTTTTTAGCCAGTGATGCCGGGTCTTTCATCACCGGTACGCACATCACGGTGGACGGGGGAATGACGATTGGACCACGCCATTCCTGGGACACCAGCATCCCCGCCCCCATGGCAGAGGCGTTCGGCTTGAGCCCCGAGGAAATTCAAGCCATGAGTCAAATCAAGGACAAGCTGTGGAACTAAACGACATCATTTTGCACACCTACCCATGGTGGGAAATGCAACGCGTGCGTGAGTTGAGCTTTCGGGCAAAAGCACCAGAGCAGCGACTGAGCAATGTTTGGCATCATGCGCCGGGCTTGGTGGATCACAAATACCGTGGTGTCACTACGCCCAATTGCGACACGCTTTACTCGGGTACCTGGCTAGATTTGGACGAAGGTCCGATTTTGATTGAGGTGCCTGCTTCTGACTTACCTTATTGGTCTATTGCCGTGATGGATCTGAACACAGACAACATCGATATTTTGGGCAGTCGCTACGCGAACAGCGGGTCTTTACTGGTGTGTGGTCCTGGCTACCGCGGCACCATCTCCAGTGGGTGTCGGCATGTCCTAAGTGCGTCCAAAGTCGTTTGGCTTTTGGCTCGCTATTTGATTGGCAGCGATACATTGTTGGCTCAGGCAGAAGCTCTAAGACGTGCAGTGACATTGACCCGATTCAAAAACGATGGCAGTC
>CAITSG010000150.1 GCA_903894995.1 uncultured Burkholderiales bacterium | reverse complement strand
GGTCAGGTAACCCAAGCCCACATCTTTGAGCAACTGCAGCGGATGCGCGATGCTGGGCATGGTGGCAAAGAAGCCCACGGCCTCGTCGACTTCCATCTGCAGCACATCGCCAATGCTCTTCCCACGCCAGGTGACCGCCAGGGTTTCGGGGTTGAAACGTGCACCCCGGCAGGTCTCGCAATGCACTTTCACGTCAGGCAGAAAGCTCATCTCGATGGTGCGCATGCCCTGCCCTTCACAACTGGGGCAACGGCCTTCACCGGTGTTGAAGCTGAAGCGCCCGGCGGCGTAACCACGGGCTTTGGCCTCCAGCGTTTCGGCAAACAGTTTGCGGATCGTGTCCCAAAAGCCGATGTAGGTGGCGGGGCAAGAACGTGGTGTTTTGCCGATCGGGGTTTGGTCCACCTCGAGCACGCGGTCGATCGTCTCGAAGCCTTGTACGTCCGTGCAGGCCAACAAGGCCACGCGCTGACCGGCGTCTTGTGCCGTGCGGCCTGCAAAGGTCGATCGTTGGCTGACCAGCGCCTGCACATTGGCCAGCAGCACATCGCGGGCCAGTGTGGATTTGCCGGAGCCACTGACACCTGTGACTGCGACCAAGCGCTTTAGGGGCACTTGCACATCGACTTGGCGCAGGTTGTGCAGGTTGGCTCCGGTGAGGGTGAGCCACTGGGGGGTGGGGACTTCGGGTGTTTCTGCAATGGCTTCAGGCGCGGCCTTCTTTTTGCCTTTCACTTTGGCTGTGGCTGTGGCCGCTGTGTTGGCGGTCTCAGCGGCGGTGGCAGATGGCAAAGAATTGGGTTCTGACCCCAATTTCTCCACCGCCTCTGCGTGGGGCGATGGCGTGGGCGACGATTTTGGCGTACCCCCGCCGTATGAGGAGCCCATGGCATGGCCCCACGCAGAAGCATCCACCACCCTGCGCGACTGCATCGGATGCTTCATCGCGTGCAACAAATAACGTCCGGTTTGTGAATCGGCAGAAGCCGTGATGTCGGCCACCGAGCCCTCAGCCACCAAGCGGCCACCGCGTTTGCCCGCGCTCGGGCCAATATCGATGATGTGGTCGGCGCGGCGGATCGTGTCTTCGTCGTGCTCCACCACCACCAGCGTGTTGCCCTTGTCGCTCAGACTTTGCAAGGCGTTGAGCAAAATCCGGTTGTCACGCGCATGCAAGCCAATGGTGGGTTCGTCCAGCACGTAGCACACGCCTTGCAAGTTGCTGCCCAGCTGCGCGGCCAAGCGGATGCGCTGCGCCTCGCCGCCCGACAGCGTGGGCGCACCCCTATCAAGCGTGAGGTAACCCAGGCCCACCTCTTCCAAAAACTCCAAGCGACTCTTGATCTCGGGCACCAGGTCACGGGCGATGTCGGCGTCGCGGCCGGTGAGATGCAGCTTGTCAACCCAGTGACGCACATCGGTGACCGACAAGCTGGCGATGTCGGTGATGCGCCAACCTTGGCCCGGGGCTGCCCCCAGACGCACCGCACGCGCCGTGGCGTTCAGGCGCGTGCCTTCGCAACTGGGACAAGCCACGTTGGCCAGGTCTTCGATCTCGGGCTCGGCAAAGGTTTGCTCGCGGCCTTTGTTTTTGTCGTCTTGCACCGAGTCGTCGAACACTTGGCGCTCGTCTTTGCTCAACTTGACGCCCGTGCCCACACAATCGGGGCACCAACCGTGTTTGCTGTTGTACGAAAACAAGCGCGGGTCGAGTTCGGCATAAGACGTGTCGCAAGCGGGGCAAGCGCGCAGTGTGGAGAACACGCGGTGCTGGCCGATGCGAGCGGTAGACTCGCCGCTGAACATGGCTTCACGCAAGCCGTCCAGATCGCTCAACACATGCACCACGCCTTTGCCGTGTTCCAGTGTTTTGGTCAGGGCTTGGCGCAGCGCAGTTTCGCTGGCGGGCGACACATCCAGGCTGGCCACCGGCAGC
>CAITSG010000149.1 GCA_903894995.1 uncultured Burkholderiales bacterium | reverse complement strand
CGGAAAGCACCAGCCGTTGCAATGGAACATGGGCAGCGTCCACAAATAGGCCGCGTACTTGGGCATGTCCCACTCCAGAATGTTCGAGATCGCGTTGGTGGCCGCGCCCCGGTGGTGGTAGACCACGCCCTTGGGGTTGCCGGTGGTGCCGCTGGTGTAGTTCAGTGCAATCGCGTCCCACTCGTTGGCGGGCAGGCTCCAGGCAAAGTCGGCGTCGCCGCTGGCTACAAAATCCTCATAGGCCACTGACCCCAGCTTTTCACTTGGGCCGGTGTACAGCGCGTCCTCCACGTCAATCACCAGCAAAGGCCGAGTGGACTGGCGCAGCGCCAGCGCTTTTTTCATCACCCCCGAAAATTCCGGGTCGACGATCACGGCCTTGGCCTCGCCGTGGTCCAGCATGAAGGCCACGGTTTCCGGATCGAGTCGGGTGTTGAGCGCGTTGAGCACGGCACCCGCCATCGGGATGCCAAAGTGCGCCTCGACCATGGGCGGCGTGTTGGGCAGCATCACAGCCACCGTGTCGTTCTTGCCAATGCCCGCCTGCGTGAAGGCGCTGGCCAATTGGCGACAGCGGCGGTAGGTGCTGGCCCAATCCTGGCGCAAATCGCCGTGCAGGATGGCCAAACGGGTCGGGTAGACCTCGGCCGTGCGCTCGATGAAGCTGAGCGGCGACATCGGGGCATGGTTGGCGGGGGTCTGGGGCAAATCTTGGTCGAATATGCTGACTTTGGTATCGGTCATGGCTTGCTTTCCGTTTCGCTGGGTCTTCAATCATCAAGAGTTTGCCTGAGCCCGGTCAAAAAACCATGCTGGTTTGCACCCAAACAAGTCTTGCCCGCAGCCCGAATTGACCTGCCCAATCAGCGAAAATAAGCCGATGGCCATCCCCCAGTCTTTCATCCAGGAGTTGCTGTCCCGCGTCGACGTGGTCGACATCGTGGGCAAGTACGTGCAGCTCAAGAAAGGCGGCGCCAATTTCATGGGCCTGTGCCCTTTCCATGGCGAAAAATCCCCCAGCTTCAGCGTCAGCCCCACCAAGCAGTTTTTCCACTGTTTTGGCTGCGGCAAAAACGGCAATGCCATTGGCTTTTTGATGGAACACGCGGGCATGACCTTCATCGAAGCCGTCAAAGACCTGTCCCAGCAAACCGGCATGGTGGTGCCTGAAGAACAACAGTCGCCCGAAGACCGCGCCAAAGCCGCCGCCGCCAAAGCCAAACAAGACAGTCTGAGCGATGTGCTGGAAAAAGCCGGTGACGCTTACCGCGACCAGCTCAAAATCACGCCTCACGCCATCGATTACCTCAAAGGCAGGGGCCTGTCCGGCCAAATCGCCAAACGCTTTGGTCTGGGCTATGCGCCCGAAGGCTGGCGCTCTCTGGCCAGCATCTTCCCCAAATACGACGACCCGCTCTTGGCCGAATCGGGCTTGGTGATCGTGAACGAAGAAGACGACAAGCGTTACGACCGTTTTCGCGACCGGATCATGTTCCCGATCCGCAACATCAAAGGCGAATGCATCGGCTTTGGGGGGCGGGTGATTGGCTCGGGCACCCCCAAATACCTCAACTCGCCCGAAACCCCGGTGTTTCACAAAGGCCGCGAGTTGTATGGCCTGTACGAAGCCCGCGAGGCCCTGCACAGCGCAGGCTATGTGCTGGTGACCGAAGGTTATATGGACGTGGTGGCGCTGGCCCAACTGGGCTTTGCCAACGCGGTGGCCACACTGGGCACGGCCTGCACACCCGACCATGTGCAAAAGCTGTTCCGCTTCACCGATGCGGTGGTGTTCAGCTTTGACGGTGACGGCGCAGGCCGCCGCGCAGCCCGCAAAGCGCTTGACGGTGCCCTGCCCTACGCCACCGATGTGCGCAGCATCAAATTTTTGTTTTTACCCGCCGAACACGACCCCGACAGCTATGTGCGTGAATTTGGCCAAGACGCTTTTGCCGAACAAATCAAGCAGGCCATGCCCCTGTCGCGCTTTTTGATCGAAGCGGCCAGCGTTGACTGCGACTTGCAAACGGCTGAAGGCCGCGCCCGCTTGTCCAGCCAAGCGCGCCCGCTGTGGCAGTTGCTGCCTGACGGTGCGCTCAAGCAACAACTGCTGTCGGAGCTGGCGCAGCTGATCCAGCTGGAAACGGCAGGTCTTGAAAAACTGTGGGCTCAGCAAGCGGCCAGTGAGCAGCGCTTTGCGCCTCGCACCCAAGTGCCCGCCTCGTCTACGACCATGCAGTCCGCCAACGCCGCATTCAGCCAAGCAGCCAGCTCAGGCGCTGACGGGCACCACGCGTTTGAGCCGAGTTACGGCGAGCCCCCTGCTTGGATGGGCGATGGCAGTCATGCCAACGGATCGGGCTCACCCGCTTATGGCGGGGCTTACAACTATGCGGGCAGCAACTGGCCACGCAAAAACCCCAGTTGGACACCCAACAGCAAGTTGGGAAACGGCCGATACAAGCGCGAACCAGCCCCCGTCTACACCGGGCCGCGCACCGTGCCCGCCAGCCGAGCTGACCACGCAGCTCGGCTGCTGCTGGGCAATATGGCGCTGTGGGAAACCTTGGCGGGCGAAGACCATGCCCTGCTGTGCGCCCTGGCAGCGCCGCACGGCGCATTGTTCGCTTGGCTGGAATCGGTGTTCCACGAGCAAGGTGCTTTGGGCTGCTCGGCTTTACAAACAGAGATGCAAGGGCAAGCCTTTGCCGAAGACGCGGTGCGCTGGATGGCCCAAGAGAATCTGGGCGTCACGCCTGGCAGCGAAGACGCTACCCCACCCGACCCCCAAGAAGCGCGCCAAGAGCTGCGGCGTTTACTCAACCTGCTGCTCATAGACCGCCTCAAACAGCTCGAAACCGAAGCCTTGGCACAAGCCAGTACCGGCCAGGACCCTGAGGCCCAACAACGCTGGCGAAGCCTGCATGAACGTCGCAAAGCGCTCATGGCCTCATCGGCAGTGCCCAGCCACCCCTGAACCCTCAGGGACTTGGTTGAAGGACACACCGCGACGAGGGTGTCGCTCCTACAGGGTTTGACCGAGATTACTTGTCGAGCAGCTGGTTCAACTTGTCAGCCTCGAAGCTTTCTCTCTTGGCCGCATCGCCCGGCATGGGCATTTGCTGTTGGGCACACAACTGCGCCAGCGCTTTCCAGATCATGGCGATCTGGTGTTCTTGTCCGGCTGCGTTGTCGATCAGTCCGCGCAGAGCTTGACTCACCGGGTCGTCGTCTTGCGTGATGCCGTAAGCCGTGAATTTGCGATTCGTGTTGGAGACATCGGCACTCTCATCGGCTTTAGAAAGGATGATGCGCGCCGGAATGCCCACCGCTGTGGCCCCGGCAGGCACTGGCTTGATCACCACCGCGTTGCTGCCGATCTTGGCCCCATCACCCACCTCGAAGCCGCCGAGCACCTTGGCCCCGGCACTCACCACGACATCTTTGCCCAATGTGGGGTGGCGCTTGGCCCCTTTGTAAAGCGATGTGCCACCCAAGGTCACGCCTTGGTAAATCGTGCAACCATCGCCAATTTCTGCGGTCTCGCCCACCACCACGCCCATGGCATGGTCAAAAAAGACACGTTCACCGATCTTGGCACCCGGATGAATCTCGATGCCCGTCAGACCTCGGGCCAGATGCGAGATGAAGCGCCCCAGCCACTTGAAGCCGTGGTTCCAGCACCAATGCGCACGGCGGTGCAGCACCACAGCGTGCAGACCCGGGTAACAGGTCAGCACCTCCCAAGCGGTGCGGGCGGCGGGGTCCCGGTCAAGGATGCATTGGATGTCGGAGCGGATGCGAGAAAACATAGGCTCTGAGTCTATCGCTTGGCTGGGCTTTTTGATTCAGCGCTTTGAATCATGGCCTTGGCCACCCCGCGCAAGATGTGTATTTCTTCTGGACTCAGGTCAGCGCGGTTGAACAGTTGGGTCAAACGCGGCATGAGTTTTTTGGGCGCGCTCGGGTCCAGAAAGCCGATATCGGTCAGCGCCTGCTCCCAATGCGTCAGCATGCCCGCCACCTGCTGCGCATCGGCCTTGTCGGATGGCACCGCAGCGTCCTGCACAGGAAAGCCGCCCAAAGCCACACGCCAGTCGTAGGCCAACACCTGAATGGCCGAGCCCAAATTGAGTGAGCCAAACTGAGGATTGGTGGGGATGGACAGCGCCACATGGCAGCGGTAAACGTCTTCGTTTTTCATGCCAAAGCGCTCGCAGCCAAACAAAAACGCCACGCTCTGCTCGGGCGCACCGGGTTTTGTCAGCTCGGCAAAGTGTTCACGCGGCGAACGGGTGGGGGGGCCAAAATCGCGCGGCGTCATGGCTGTGGCGCACAAATGGGTCACGCCCTCCAAGGCTTCGTCCAGCGTCTCCACCACACGCGCCTTGGCCAACACATCGTTGGCTCCGCTCGCGCGTTGGATGGTTTCTTCTTTGCGCAGCACATTGGGCCAGCGCGGGGCCACCAGCACCAAATCGTCAAAGCCCATGACTTTCAGGGCCCGAGCGGCAGCGCCCACGTTGCCCGCATGGCTGGTTTCTATCAAGATGAATCGCGTTTGCATGCCCCGATTGTCCACGCTCCCATAGACTGAGCCCGGTGCTTCCCTTCAAGCTTCGTTTTGCTAAACTGAGCCGGTCCCACAGACTTGCAGGAAAAACCATGAAATTTGACCACCTGAAAGACTTGCCCAAAGCGGAAAGCTTGCTGGCCATGGAAATTTTGTGGCAGTCCTTGTCTCAAAACCCATCCGAAGATCTGACCCCCCCTGGCACCAACAGGTGCTTGCCGCACGATTGGAACGCCTGAAGTCTGGCCAGGAAAACTGCCTGCCTTGGGATCAAGCCAAAGAGCGCCTGCGCACCCTGACCCGCCAAACCCCAAGCCACTGAGCCAGGCAAGCCATGAATGGCTGCGTGAACGCCAAAGCTTATGACGCGCCAGTGACGGTTTGCTTGGCTTTTCGTGAGAAAATCTGTCCTTCGCCGCCGCGATCGTGCGCAGGCCAGTTCAGTTCTTCACACAATTCATGTCGTCCAATCTCCACCCCATGCTCAACGTGGCCATCAAGGCTGCGCGCGCCGCTGGCGCCATCATCAACCGTGCCGCGCTCGACGTTGAAGCTGTTCGCATCTCGCAAAAGCAGGTCAACGACTTCGTCACCGAAGTCGACCACGCCAGCGAAAAAATCATCATCGAGACCCTGCTGACCGCCTACCCCGACCACGGCATCCTGGCCGAAGAGTCGGGCCGCGAATTCGGCAACCCGCTCGCTGACCACATCTGGATCATCGACCCCCTGGACGGCACGACCAACTTCATCCATGGCTTTCCTGTTTATTGCGTGAGCATTGCCCTGCAAGTGCGCGGCAAGATCGAGCAAGCCGTGATTTACGACCCCACCCGCAACGATTTGTTTACCGCCACCAAAGGCCGTGGTGCCTTCATGAATGACCGCCGCCTTCGCGTGAGCAAGCGCATTCGCATGGAAGAGTGCATCATTTCCACGGGCTTTCCTTTCCGCAAGGGCGACAACTTCAACCAGTACCTGCGCATGATGGGCGACGTGATGCAACGCACCGCTGGCCTGCGCCGCCCAGGCGCTGCAGCACTGGATCTGGCCTACGTTGCCGCAGGCTTTACCGATGGCTTCTTTGAAACCGGCCTGTCGCCATGGGACGTGGCTGCAGGCTCGCTGCTGGTCACCGAAGCCGGTGGCCTGATCGGCAACTTCACCGGCGAGTCCGACTTTTTGGAACAAAAAGAGTGCCTGGCCGGTGCGCCCCGCATTTACGGCCAACTGGTCAGCATCTTGGGCAAGTACAGCAAATTTGCCAGCGCGGGCGACAAGGCCAATGTGCGCACCGCTGTGGACGTTCTGAGCCGCGAACGCACTGGTGACTTGCACAACCCGGACGCCGAAACCACAGAAAGTACGGCCGACAGCGCCAATGGTGAAGGCACCAAAGCGATCAGCAACGAGCGCAAAGACGCGCCGTTTTAAGCACACGACAGACGCTCTAAAGCGTGTTCTGCTCGAAAAAAAGCACCCCACGGGGTGCTTTTTTGTGCCTGCAGGCAAATCAGGTGCCCAGCAACAGTACTGCCTCGGACTCGCTCTCTGGTTCGGCGGGCGGCAAGCGCATGGCCAGCACCTTGTCAATGGCTCGGCCGTCCATGTCCACGATCTCCAGCTTCCAGCCTTCCCACTGCACCGAATCGGCCACCTTGGGCAAAGTGCCGGTCAGCAGCATGATCATGCCGCTCAGGGTGTGGTAACGGCCGCGCTCCTCTTCGGGCACGGTGTCCAGGTTCAGGCGGTCCTTGAGTTCGGGCACCGGAATGTGGCCATCCAGCAACCAGCTGCCATCGTCACGCTGCACCGCCCATGAAGTTTCGGGATCGCGCGGCTGAAACTCGCCTGTGATCGCTTCAATCAGGTCTTGCAAGGTGATGATGCCCTGCACCTCACCGTACTCGTCGATGACAAACGCCATGTGCACATCAGACAGCCTGAAGTTGTCGAGCAGCTCCATGCCGGTGATGGTCTCAGGCACGTACAAAGCGCTTTGCAGGTTTTGCTCGCGCAGCGCCTGTAACTGCTGGGGATCTTTGAGGGCACGGGCCAACCATTGGCGTGCGTTGATCACGCCTAAGATATTTTCAATGCCGTTTTGAACCACTGGAAAGCGAGCATGGTCAGAATCTTCAATGCGCTTGAGGTTCTCTTCAAACGAGTCGTCCACGTCCAGACACACGATGTCGGCACGCGGCACCATGAGCGAGCCGATTTGCCGATCGTCCAGCCGAAACACATTGCGCACCATGGTGTGTTCGTGCGACTCGATCACACCCGCCGAAGTTCCCTCGACCAGCATGGCGTGGATTTCCTCCTCGGTCACGGGCGTGCCCTTGGTTTCCTTCACGCCCATCAGGCGCAGCAAAGCGCGGGTGGAAGTCGACAGCAAAATGACAAAGGGCTTGGTGGCCAAGGCCAAAAAGTTGATAGGCCTGGCCACCAGACGGGCAAAGGTCTCGGGGTAAGACTGGCCAATGCGCTTGGGCACCAACTCACCCACCACAATGGAAAAATAAGTGATCGTCAGCACCACAATGCCGGTGGCAACGAAGCTGGCATAGACATCAGGCACACCCAAAGTCACCAGCCACATGGCCATGGGGGCGGCCAAAGCGGCTTCACCCACAATACCGTTCAAGACACCAATGGAGGTGATGCCGATCTGGATGGTGGACAAAAAACGCGTGGGGTCTTCGCCCAGTTTGACAGCCGCTGCTGCACCGCTGTCGCCCTCATCAATGAGTTTTTGAAGCCGGGTTTTTCGGGCCGTGACCAAGGCAATCTCGGACATGGCAAACACACCGTTCAGACAGATGAGGGCAAAAAGTATCGCTATTTCCATACAACGGGCTCGCCTGAACCCTGATAGTGAACAAGATGACATTGTAAGTAAATGCAAATGAGTCCCCCAAAGACCTTGCTGTGCGCTGTCCCAAATCAGGTCAAAAAGCAGCGCCACGGCCAGCCAGGGCCATGGTTTTTCTGGACATTGCATGCGTCCTAAGCTTTCGTTGACCAAGTTCAGGTCACCCGTCCCCCCGCGCCGAATAAAATCAGCGCAGTCCTACCCTCGCCCCCTGCCCCGGTGACCCCTGCCGAGTCGGCCCAGCCCTTGATGCCAAACGACACCTCTTCTGCCCCCAGCCCCGCCGACTACGCTGGCCACACGCCCATGATGGCCCAGTACCTGGGCATCAAGGCGGCGTTTCCGGACACGCTGGTGTTCTACCGCATGGGCGACTTTTACGAGCTTTTTTTTGCCGACGCAGAAAAAGCCGCAGGCCTGCTAGACATCACCTTGACGCGTCGTGGTCAGTCCGCTGGCCAACCGGTGCTCATGGCGGGCGTGCCCTTTCACTCGATGGAAACCTACCTCGCCCGCTTGATCAAACTGGGCGAGTCGGTCGCCATTTGCGAACAAGTGGGCGATGTGGCCACGTCCAAAGGCCCGGTCGAGCGCAAAGTGGTGCGCGTGGTCACCCCCGGCACGCTGACCGACACCGAGCTGCT
>CAITSG010000148.1 GCA_903894995.1 uncultured Burkholderiales bacterium | reverse complement strand
TTGACCACCTCAACCCCGCCCGAGCCGTTCATGTTGTTTTCGTTCAGGGCGTTGTGGTTGAACACGCCCAGTGGACGAATTGGAATGCCGTCTTCCAAGTACTGGTACACCGCGTTGGTGCTGATGGGCTGGCGAATGGCCATGCTGTGCTGCTCATTGCCGAGATCGTTCCAGTGCACGCCCGGAATGCGGTTGATGATCTCGCCTACCGACTTGGGCTTGTCGGCGTCCCACTGGGCGCGGCTGACGGCCCCAATGGACACAGGGGTTTCGGACAATTTGGTTTCGGAGCGTGAGCCCGACACCACGATGGTGTCCAGCGCAGGTGCAGTTTGGGCCACCGCAGCGGCACTCAAACTGGCCAAGAGGCCGAACACGGCCACAGACAAAGGAGAAAGAGAGAGGGAATTTTTCATGACAAGTTTTCAATCGATCGGTCGCCATTAACCATTCAGGCCAAGGGCAACAACAGACACCAAGCACCCAAGGGCGTTCAGCGTTCGGGGGGGGATCAATTGAAAACAGGCGGCCCGCGAGAGGGCAAAGGCGGGGCCGTGCGTGCGATCAGCACGGCCTCTGGCAGACGCTGCACGATGTGCGAGCGGGCATCGGGCAGATGGGCCAGATCGGCCACAGTGGGTGGCGGCAGGGTGGGCGTCGCATGGGCGCAAAGTGGGCAGTCCATGCTGACGGGCAATGCGCTGTCATTGCCCTCGCCCTGCACCACCAATTTCATGATGCCCATGCTGGCGCAGACCACTTCCATGGTTTTGGGCTGCAGGGTAGAGGCCAAAACCGACACACCCACAAACAGCACATACCAAGCAAGCACAAAGCGAGCCAGGCGGCGCAGCTGTGTCATGGTGGGGGCCATATTCGTTTCCATGGGCAGGTCAGTGGCTAACGCTCCGGCCGATCAGTGCTTGTGCATCTGGCCTGCGCCATGGTTCATGGCCGGTGCTGCGGCGGTGCGGGCGGGCACTTTCAGTTCCACCAACTGGCGCTTGCCGTCTTTCCCTTCCACCACCAGTGTCACGGGCACGGTGTCACCGTCTTTGACTTGGCCTTTCAGGTCCATCAGCATGACGTGGTAACCGCCGGGCTTGAGCTCGACCGCTTTGCCTGCGGGCAAGGCCAAGCTGGGCACGGCGCGCATTTTCATGACGCCACCGTCCATGGACATTTCGTGGACCTCCACCAAACCCGCCACAGGCGACTGGGCCGACAGCAGTTTGGCGTCTTGCACCGACTGCAATTGCATGAAGGCCCCGGTGGCCTTTTGCTGGGGCACGGTGGCGCGCACCCAGGCGTCTTTCACGGTAACCTGGGCTTGGGCAGCCAAAGACACAGTCAAGGCCAGAACAAGGGCAGAGACAGACAAAGCGGGACGGAACATGGATCACTCCTGGTGGTTATCGAACAGATGATGAGGCACAGGCAGTGCGCTCGGCAAACCCCATCAAGCGGGGCGCAAGTGCACAGGAGACGCCGAAACCGACTCAACCCCCCAGCGTTTCAGGGGGCGGTGTTTCAGACAAAATGGATGGGGGGTGCGCGGGCTTGCCAGGGCTGGCTCAGCAAACTGGCCAACAGAGCAGCGGGCAGTGGCTGCAAAACGTGAGACAAATTACCCGTTGGCATGGGAGCAAACAGATCAGCCACAGGGGGCGCAATCAGGGGTAGGCAGGCGGGGCAATCGAGCGCGGTATGTGCTACCACGCCGTCAACCTCAGCACCTGCCGCGTCCGCCTGCACCAGTTTCACACCGCCCATGGCGGTGCAAACCAGGTGCACGGCTTCAGGCTTGACCAGTGGTGATGCCACCGCCGCC
>CAITSG010000147.1 GCA_903894995.1 uncultured Burkholderiales bacterium | reverse complement strand
TACCGCAGGCCTTGCTGATGGATGTGGGGTCCACCAAATGCGATGTGATCGCCTCTGCAAAAACCCACTTGGGTGAACGCCTGAGCTGCTTTGTTCCTGCGCACCCGATTGCGGGCAAAGAAGTGGCCGGCATCGAGCATGCCGAAGGCTCGCTCTACCAAGCGCGACGCACCATCCTCACGCCCTTGCCGCAAAACAGCATCCGCCTGATCGAAATGGCAAGCAAGGTGTGGACTGCCGTCGGCAGCCATGTGAGCCACTTGACGCCCGAGGCGCATGACGCCACCTTTGCGGCCGTCAGCCATTTGCCGCACCTGCTGGCTTTTGCAGCCATGAATGCGCTCACCACACAGCCGCAAGGCGCTGCGTTTTTGGAGATGGCGGGCCCGGGCTTTCGAGATTTCTCCCGCATCGCCGCCAGTGACCCCGTGGTGTGGCGCGACATTTTGAGCGCCAACCACACCGAAGTGCTGGAACAGCTGGCTCACTTGCGTACCGCACTCGACCAATTTGAAACCACCCTTCAACAGGGCAACACCCCGGCCCTGCAAGCGTTGATCGACAAGGCCAGTGGCGCGCGTTCGGCTTGGGCACTGCAAGCCGGTAACGCATGCAAGCAAGACTCAGAGACCCGACCTTCATGAAGGTGCGCTGCATCAGCACCCAGAAGGTTCTTCCACCTTAAAACCATGTTCTCCACCGCTTTTCTTGACCTCCCGCCGCTGCAATGCGCATCCGGCACCGTCACCCTGCCCGGCTCCAAAAGCATCTCGAACCGCGTGCTGCTGCTCTCGGCCTTGTGCCAAGGCACGACCGTGGTGCACGACTTGCTCGACTCGGACGATACCCGCGTCATGCTGGTGGCGCTGCGCCAACTGGGCTGCGAGGTCGATGTCGCAGGCACCACCGCCACCGTCACCGGTTTGGGCGGTCGCGCTTGGCCTGCCGAGGCGATCGAATTTTTCATGGGCAATGCAGGCACGGCCATGCGCCCACTGACGGCCGCATTGGCTGTGCAGGGTGGTGACTTCACGCTCAAAGGCGTACCCCGCATGCACGAACGTCCGATTGGCGACTTGGTAGACGCCCTGCGCGAACTCGGCTGCAACATCGACTACCTGGGCAACGCGGGCTTTCCGCCCCTGCGCGTTCGCCAGCCCGAACTGCAACTGGACAAACCCATCCCGGTGCGGGGCGATGTGTCCAGCCAATTTCTGACTGCCTTGTTGATGGCCCTGCCCTTGGCCGCCACCGACCGGGCCATCACGATTGAAGTGATCGGTGAGCTGATCAGCAAACCCTACATCGCAATCACGCTCAACCTGCTGGCGCGCTACGGCATCGCGGTTGAACGCCAAGGCTGGGAGCGCTTTGTCATCCCGGCGGGCAGCCGCTACCAGTCACCGGGCACGATTCACGTCGAGGCCGATGCCTCTTCGGCCAGCTACTTCATCGCTTTAGGTGCCATCGCCGCAGGTGATCCATCCAAAGGTGGGCAAGGCAAGGGCATCCGCATCCAGGGCGTGGGCGCAGACTCCATCCAAGGCGACATCCGCTTCATGGACGCCGCCGCCCAAATGGGCGCAAAAATCACCAGCGGCCCCAACTGGCTGGAGATCCAGCGCGGTGCCTGGCCGCTCAAAGGCATCACGCTCGACTGCAACCACATCCCCGACGCGGCCATGACACTGGCCGTGATGGCGTTGTACGCCGATGGCCCGACCACCCTTTGCAACATCGCCAGCTGGCGCGTGAAGGAAACAGACCGCATTGTGGCCATGGCCACCGAAAGCCGCAAGCTCGGTGCCACCGTCGAAGAAGGTCCGGACTGGATCACCATTCACCCACTGCCCGAAGGAAAATGGCAACGCGCCAGCATCCACACCTACGACGACCACCGCGTGGCCATGTGTTTCTCGCTCGCGGTCTTCAATGCGGACCAGGTGCCGGTGCGCATCGAAGACCCCCAATGCGTGGCCAAGACCTTCCCCGACTACTTTGAGGCTTTGTTCTCGGTGGCGCACACAGCGACCCAGAACATTCCGGTGATTTGCATAGACGGCCCCACGGCCTCAGGCAAGGGCACTTTGGCCAGCCGCGTTGCCGCTGCTTTGGGTTACCACTACCTGGACTCGGGCGCGCTCTACCGCGTGACCGCCCACGCCGCGCTTCAAGCAAGCCTCACGCTGGAAGCAGCCGATGAAGCTGCGATCGCCGAACTCGCCCGCAGTCTGCCGGTGCACTTTGAGGGCGAGCAGGTGCTGCTGGGCAACGTCGATGTGACCGACGCCATCCGCAGCGAGCAGGGCGGCATGAACGCCTCCAAAGTGTCTGTTTTGCCTGCCGTGCGCGAGGCCTTGGTCGAACTGCAACACAGCTTTCAACGTCTGCCAGGCCTTTTGGCCGATGGCCGCGACATGGGCACGGTGATCTTCCCCAACGCCCCTTTGAAAGTGTTTTTGACCGCCAGCGCCGCAGAGCGTGCTGAAAGACGGCATAAGCAATTGATTTTGAAGGGTTTTTCGGCTAATATCGACGCTCTTCGCGCTGACTTGGAAGCACGCGACGCCCGGGACATGTCCCGCAGCGTGGCGCCCCTCCAGCCCGCACAAGATGCCTTGCAACTCGACAACTCCACTTTGACCATCGAAGCCTCGGTGGAACAAGTGATGGTCTGGTGGCAAAGCCGGCAGGTTTTCGGTTGATTGACGGAAATTAACCCACCGAAAACCGCCACCCCAGCCCGCCCTGTGCAGGCTGACCCAAAGTTCCACCCGGCTCTTATCGTGCAGCTTGCACACTGGCCAGGTGGTTATTTAAAAACCAACCGCGGCTCACACCGCAAACCAATTGCCACTGTCAGCTCCTGGAAACGACGCATGTCGCGCTCGTCAGTCCTGCACTTGTGGATGAGGAAATACCATGTCTGAATCATTTGCCGCCCTATTTGAAGAATCACTGACGCGCACCGAAATGCGCCCAGGTGAAGTCATCACCGCTGAAGTCGTGCGCATCGAGCACAACTTCGTTGTGGTCAACGCCGGTCTCAAGTCCGAGTCGTATGTGCCCCTCGAAGAGTTCAAGAACGACCAAGGTGAAGTCGAAGTCCAGGTCGGCGACTTTGTCTCGGTGGCCATCGGCTCCATCGAAAACGGCTACGGCGACACCATCTTGTCGCGTGACACCGCCAAGCGTTTGGCTTCGTGGATGTCTTTGGAAAAAGCCCTCGAATCCGGTGAGTTCGTCACTGGCGTGACCAGCGGCAAAGTCAAAGGCGGCCTCACGGTGCTCGTCAACGGCATCCGCGCTTTCTTGCCCGGCTCTTTGGTCGACACACGTCCTACCAAAGACCTGTCACCCTATGAGAACAAGACCCTGGAATTCAAGGTCATCAAGCTCGACCGCAAGCGCAACAACGTTGTGTTGTCACGCCGCGCTGTGGTGGAAGCCTCCATGGGCGAAGAGCGCGCCAAGCTGATGGAAACATTGCGCGAAGGCTCCATCGTTCACGGTGTGGTCAAGAACATCACCGAATACGGTGCGTTTGTGGACTTGGGCGGCATCGACGGCCTGTTGCACATCACCGACATGGCATGGCGCCGTGTCCGTCACCCTTCCGAAGTGGTCACGGCTGGTCAAGAAATCACTGCCAAGATCCTCAAGTTCGACACAGAGAAAAACCGCGTGTCCTTGGGTCTCAAGCAAATGGGCGACGACCCATGGATGGGCGTGAACCGCCGCTACCCACACAGCACCCGCATGT
>CAITSG010000146.1 GCA_903894995.1 uncultured Burkholderiales bacterium | reverse complement strand
CTGGGGCCGAAGCACCCCGTTGTTCATCTCAAAACTCATCAATTCACTCCACCGGGAATCGAAGCGGCAATTTGGCGCAACTTGGCGGTTTCGGTGCGGATTTCTTGCACCATTTGCTCGGGCGTGCTGCCCACTAGGCTCATGCCCATGCCGTTGAGTTTGCGCTGCACGTCCGGATCGGCCAACGCGGTTTTGACCGAAGCGTTCAAACGCGCCTGGATATCGGCAGGCAGGCCTTTGGGGGCAAACAGGCCCACCCAATAGGTCAGGTCGTAACCGGTCAAGCCGCCTTCGCTGAGCGTGGGCACATCCGGGTAACGCGGGTCGCGCACCGAGCTGGTGGTGCCCAGCAAACGAACTTTGCCCGCATCGATTTGCGGTTTGGCGGCACCATCAAAAATGACTTGGCAAACCCCTGCCAGCACATCTTGCATGCCGGGGCCAGAACCTTTATAGGGCACATGCACCATGTCGACCTTGCCCATGGCATTGAACAACTCGCCGGCAAAATGCAGGCCGCTGCCCATGCCCGAGGTGGCGTAGTTGATCTTGCCCTTGTTTTTCGGGTCGCGGGCATAGGCCAAGAATTCGGGCAAAGTTTTGGCGGGCACAGACGGGTTGACCACCATCAGCAAACCGTATTTGCCCACCAAGGAAATCGGCGTGAAGTCGCTGACCGGGTCATAGGACAAGGACTTTTCCACCACCGCCATGTAGGTCTTGGTGCCGTTGGTGGTCATGAGCAACTGGTAACCATCGGGGGCCATTTTGGTGACGGCTTCGCTGCCAATGCGGCCGCCACCACCGGCACGGTTTTCAATGACGATGTTTTGACCCAAATTGCGGGACATGGCCTCGGCAATGATGCGGCTGGCTTGGTCTGAAAAACCGCCTGCGGCATACGGCACGATGGCCTTGATGGGGCGATTGGGGTAACTTTGCGCCTGGGCCAACAAGGCAGACGTCCCCAGCAGCAGACCCACACCCCAAATTGCCCAGCGTTGGCGTTCAAAAGTCATCATTTAATCAACCCCTTCCTTGTCTCGTGCTGTGTTGACCTGTGTGCTTTTTAGCCCATAAAAGACGACCACAGATTCAAAAAATCAGTATGCGTGCTGTGTTTTGAGTTGGCAATCAGGGCCTTCCCCTTTTGCACTCTGCGCGCACAAGCACTCGTCAAATATTCCAAATGATGGAATACTTTGAAAAATTTTTAAAACATCAAGTTTGCGACAACCACCAACGGGCATCCTCTCGCCATGAAACCCCCTCCCAAAAATGAAGGTGCTCAAAGCATTGGCCGTGCGGCCTTGCTGTTGCGCACCCTGTCGACTTTTGGTTGTCAAGGCGCGTCGCTGATGCAAATTTGCACTTTGACACACTTGCCCAAAGCCACGGTGCACCGCATTTTGTCGGCCATGCAAGAAGAGCACTTGGTCGAGCGGCCCTGGGGCACACGCCACTATCGACTGGGGCCCGAGGTCTATGCCTTTGGCATCTCGGTGCTCAATGTGTTTGACATCAAAACCATCGCCCAACCCTCTTTCGAACGACTGGCCCAAACCACGGGCGAAACGGTGTACTTGGGCATCCGCTGCGGCTACGACGCCGTGTGTTTGGACAAGCGACAAGGGCACTTGCCACAAAACGCCGAGATTTTGCAGGTCAATGACCGCTGGCCCATGGGCATTGGGTCTTTCAGCCTGGCCATCCTGGCCCATTTGCCCAACGACGAAATTGCCGACATTTTGGCCTTCAACCGACTGCGCAGCGGCGAAGACAAAACATTCAGCAAACTGAGCAACAGCATTCACAACACCCTGAAAAATGGCTATGCCTTGACCAAAACCCGATCTGCCCGTGGCATCTCGGGCATCGCCGTGCCCATCTTTGACCGGCGTCGCTACCCGATTGCCTCCTTGTGCGCTGTCTCGACCTTGGACCGCATGAAGGGCAACTACCTGAGCGGACTGGCCACCACCTTGCGACACGAAGCGGACATCATGTCCGCCCAATACGAGCTGGCCCGCATGAACCCGGCACAAGCCGAAACCTGGCGCACCGCCATCAAAGACCCGCCACCACAACGCATCGCTTTTTGAGCGTCTCCAGCGACTGGCCGAACCCATCCAGAACTGCCCAAGCCTTGGAATACCCCCAGCCCCCAATTCCACATCACGGAACTTTGTTGTTGGTCAATGTTGACCCGACTTTTAGAATGCCCGCACGATCAACCAAAGACGGAGACTGGGTATGAAAAAACTGGTGCGATTTCTGAAGTGGGGCCTGCTGGCCCCTCTGGGTT
>CAITSG010000145.1 GCA_903894995.1 uncultured Burkholderiales bacterium | reverse complement strand
GTGCGTGAGGCTGGCGTAGTTGGAGAAAGGAACATCGTTGTCCTGTGCGTATTTCTCGACGTTCTCTTGGTCGATCATGACGATCACGGTCAAATAAGGCCGTTTGTCGCCAATGACCACCGCGTCGGTGACGTAGGGCGAGAATTTCAATTCGTTTTCCAACTCACTGGGGGTGATGTTCTTACCGCCAGCCGTGATGATGATGTCTTTCATCCGGTCCGTGATGCGGAAAAACCCTTCCTCGTCCACCACACCCACATCGCCCGTGTGCAGCCAGCCGTCGGCATCGATGGTCTCGGCGGTTTTTTCGGGCAGGTTCAGGTAACCCATGAACACGTTGGGGCCGCGTACCAGAATTTCACTGGTCATCGGGTCCAGACGCATTTCGTTGTACTCGGCGGCCGGGCCAATGGAGCCAGGCTTGATGCGGTCGGCAGGCACACCCGTCGAAGCACCACAGGTCTCGGTCATGCCCCAGACTTCGAGCATGGGCAAGCCCAGCGCCAAATACCAGCGCACCAAATCAGGGGAAATGGGGGCCGCACCGGTCACCAAAAAACGCGCACGGTGGATGCCAATCATCTTGCGCACGTTGTTCAGCGCCAGCAGACGCGCCACATGAAAGCGTAACTTCAAGCTCGCGGGCACCGGCTTGTGCGCCAGAACCAAATCGGCCACCTGCTGACCCACACCAATGGACCAGCCGTACACGGCTTGCTGCAGGCCACCGGCTTCTTTCAGCGCAATCATCACGCCCGAGTAAAACTTTTCCCACACACGGGGCACGGCCGTGAACACGGTGGGCGCGATTTCGCGCACGTTTTCGGGCACGGTTTCGGGGTTCTCAACAAAGTTGAGTTTGGCCCCGGTGTACATCGAGAAATACTCGCCGCCCATGCGCTCGGCAATGTGGCACAAGGGCAAAAAGCACATGCATTCGTCGCGCTCGTCGCGGGCAATCAGCGTGTTGTAGCCTCGCACGGTGTAGACCAGCCCATGGTGGCTGTGCATGCCGCCCTTGGGTTTGCCTGTGGTGCCCGAGGTGTAGACCAGAATGGCCAGCTCTTCGGGCTTGCAGGCAGCGCTGCGCTGCGCGAGCAAATCGGGGTGTTGCTGGGCGTGATCACGGCCCAGGGCTTGCAATTGCTCGAGGCTGATGACCATCGGGTCATGGAAGTCGCGCAGACCCTCCATGTCGAACACCACGATTTTCTGCAACAAGGGCAAGGTGTCGCGCACAGCCAGGGCTTTGTCGAGCTGCTCGTCGTCTTCGACAAACAGAACGCGGGTGCTTGAGTCTTCGCACAGGTAATGCACCTGCTCGGCCGCGTCGGTCGGGTAGATGCCGTTGGACACGCCACCGGCGCTGAGGGTGGCCAGGTCGCACAGCACCCACTCGATGTTGGTGTTGGCCAAGATGGAGGCGGTGTGCCGGGCCTCAAAGCCCAGCGCCATCAGGCCATGGCCAATCTCGCGCACGGCTTGGGCGGTTTCGTTCCAGGTCCAACTGCGCCAGATGCCCAAGTCTTTTTGACGCATCCAGACATT
>CAITSG010000144.1 GCA_903894995.1 uncultured Burkholderiales bacterium | reverse complement strand
CTGCTGGGCTATTTGCAGACCCCGCACAGCCTGGATGAGCTGGTGGACCGCCGCCTGCTGTACCCGGCAGGCTACGACGTGCCCTTTGTGCCCTGCGCCGAGCGCAACACCATCGGCATGCACCTGAAAGAGCTGCAGGCACAGGGGCAAATCCAAACCCTGGAAGATGGCCGCTTTTTGGCGGTTTGAGTTCTTTCTTCAACGCTTTAACCATTTACTGAATAGGAGACTCCACATGACCCCCGAACAACTCTTACAGCACCACGACCAAGCCCGTTTGTGGGGCCAGGCCCCCGGCGTGGTGGGCGGCCCCGACACGGCTGCGGCCTACCAAAAAGCCCTGGCCGTGCGCCAGTTGCGCCAGCAGCGCGGCGAAGTGGCCAAGGGCTACAAAATTGGCTTCACCAACCGCACGCTGTGGCAGCGCTACGCGGTGTTTGGCCCCATGTGGGGCACGGTCTGGGACACCGGCTTGGGCTTTGCAGAATCCGCCGCATCGGGGACTGCCGAGGGCAGCATCGACCTGACCCCCACTTGCCAGCCCCGGCTGGAGCCTGAAATCGTCTTCGGCATGAAGACCACGCCCCCAGCCAACGCCAGCCTGCAGCAGCTGTTTGAGGCCATCGACTGGATCGCCCCGGGTTTTGAAGTCGTGCAGTCGCACTGCCTGGACTGGAAGTTCACCGCCACCGACACCATGGCCGACAGCGGCTTGCACGCCCGCCTCCTGGTGGGCCAGCGCCTGCCCGTTCAGCAACTGGCCGCCGATGCACAGGCTTTGCACACCCTGCTGGCGCAGGCCCGCGTCACGCTGTTCAAAAATGGCCAGGCGGTGGAGCAGGGCAGCGGCACCAACGTGCTCGACAGCCCGCTCAACGCCTTGCACCACTTTTTGAAAGAACTGCGCCAATGCCCCGGCGCGGTGGACCTGCAAGTGGGCGACGTGATCACCACCGGCACCTGGACCGACGCCTGGCCCTTGCTGGCGGGCGAGCACTGGCGGGCCGAATTTTCTGCGCCGCTGGGCAGCCTGAGCGCTCGCATGCGCTGATGGCGGCGCACAAGGCGTGCCACAAGGCAGGGGCATAAAAAACGCCCCGAGCCGCAAAGCTCGGGGCGTAAATCAACAAAAATGTCAGGCAACTGCAAGAAGCATGACCAAGTCAGTATACTGTAAATATAAACAGTCTATTGAGCAGTTCACGTCATGCACGCCCCATACACCCCCCAAGCCCTGCCCCCCGGAAACTGGTGGTTGCAGGCCTTGCCCGCCAGCATTGCCGCAGGTTTCCCCTCGCCTGCCGAAGACCATCAGGTCGAGCGCATCGACCTGATGCAGCAGTTGGTCAAACACCCGCAGGCCACGTTTTACATCCGGGTGCGCGGCGAAAGCATGCGCGATGCGGGCATTCTGGACGGCTCGGTGGTGCTGGTGGACCGTGCCATTGAGCCCGCCGATGGACACATCGTGCTGGCCGTGATCGATGGTGATTTCACCTGCAAAACCCTGCGCTTGCCCAGCGAGGGCTTGCGCCTGCAAGCGGCCCACCCCGACTACCCCGACATCGTGCCCAAGGACGGGCAAAGCGTGGACATCTGGGGCGTGGTGATCGCGACCATTCACCAACACGCCACTTGATCTGACATGATCTGACATGGTCACCATTTCCCGCCGCCGCCGCCGCGATGACTTTGAAGCCAGTCGGGACTACGAGTACCCTCAGCACCTGCGCCAAGCCATCCAAGACGCGCCCACCGGGGCGGGCGTCTACACCTTCCATGGCCAGGAGGGCGACTTGCCGCTGTACATCGGCAAAAGCATCAACATCCGTGCCCGACTGTTGTCGCACCTGCGCACCCCTGACGAGGCCCGCATGTTGCGCCAGACCCAGCGCATCAGCCACATTAGCACCGCCGGTGAGATCGGGGCGCTGCTGTTGGAGTCGCAGATGATCAAGGCCCAGCACCCCTTGTTCAACCAAAAACTGCGTCGCAACAAACAACTGTGCAGTCTGCAAATGTCGGGCGATGTGCCGCAAGTGGTCTACGCCAAAGACGTCGACTTTGCCAAGCAACCCGATTTGTATGGCCTGTACGCCAGTCGCCACGCGGCGTTGGATGCGCTTCGGGCGGTGGCCGATCAGCACAAACTTTGTTATGGGCCATTGGGGCTTGAGAAACTGCCTCCCGGTAAAGCCTGTTTTCGGGCTTCGATTCGCCAGTGTGCGGGGGTGTGCCGGGGTGACGAAAGCCAGCAGGTGCACCGCGAGCGCTTGTTCAGCAGCTTGCTGGCGCTGCGTGTGGAGTGCTGGCCCTACCCGGGGGCGGTGGGCTTGGTCGAGCGCGATGCTGAGCTGACGCAAATTCACGTCGTCAACCACTGGTGTTATTTGGGCAGCGCTCCCACCCCCGAAGCGGCCCGCCAACTGGGCCAAATGAGCGGGCCCAGGGCCAGCCCAGTGGCCGACGGTTTTGATGCGGACAGCTACAAAATCTTGTGCCGCCCGGTGCTCATGGGGCGTGTGGAGGTTTTGGTGATTTAGTGGGTCGATGCGCTTTCAGCCATTTTTAAAAACGATGGCGCACTTGAAGACTGCTTTAAACTGTACTCAAAAGATGCGCATGCCATGCGTATCGTGTGTCAGTCCACGGAGATGTTTGATGGCCATTTCAGCTGCCTCGACGGGTTTAAAAAAACCAGTCAACCTGAGTTTGAGCGAAGACCTGGTGGCCGAGTGCCGTCAATACGGCATCAACCTGTCCGCCACGGTAGAGACTTTGTTGCAAGCCCATCTTCAGCAGCAGCGCTTGGCTTTACAAGCCCAAACCCAGCTGGCAGATCGTTGCGCCGATGATTGGAACGCGCTGCATGCGCAAATCGGCTCGTTTGCCGATGAACACTCCACGCTGTGATGGCCCAGTTTGACGTGCACCTGAACAAGGGGCCGCTCAAGGCGACCATTCCCATGGTGGTGGTGGTTCAGTCGTCCCAGTTTGACCGTTACCGCCGCCGGGTTGTGGTGCCCTTGGTGTTGCGCGCCAGTTTGCCCCGCCAAACGCCCACCGTGGGCTCGCGCATGAATCCGGTGTTCAAAATCAAAGGGCAAACCGTGGTGTTGCACCCGCTGGACATGGTGTCCGTGGCATGCGAGCAACTGGGCGAGTGTGTGGGCAGCTTGGCCGCCCAAGGCCAATTGATCAGCGATGCCCTGGACGAATTGCTGAGCCGATCTTGGGGCTAGCGCACTGGACTGTTCCGGTCAGACTTCTTCAAGCTCAGTCCCCGTCAAGCGCTGGGTCAGTGCGTTGCGGATGAACTGTTTTTTGTCATGCCGGTTGCGTCGGTTTTTCTTGACCGATGAGCCTTGCCCCAAGTGCTTGTCCACCACCACGCGGTCGATCCCACTCAGATCGTCGAGGTTTTTGGATGGTTTGGGGGGCGTTGCGGCGCGTCATGGCTTGCCATGGGGTGGTTGATCTGTGTTTTTGACACAGTGGTTTTAATGTCCTGTCCTCCTTCAAACTTCGTTGACATGTTTGTTCAACCATGAAAATTCACCTGCAAACGCCCGAAGAAATTCGCCCGCAAATTTGGAAAGAGCTGGGCCGGGCCAGTCTGGACCGGCACCACGAATGGCGAACGCCAGTGCTGGCCTCTGCCGACGCAGACGGCTTGCCCGATGCACGCACCGTGGTGCTGCGGCAGGTGGACGCGGGGGCTGGGCAACTGACTTTTTACACCGACAGCCGCAGTCCCAAAGTGGCCCAACTGCAGGCTCAAACCTCAGCGATGCTGGTGTTTTGGAGTGCGCGTTTGAGCTGGCAATTGCGCTTGCGGGTGACCTGCTCGGTCATCACTTCTGGCCCAGAGGTCGAGGCGCTTTGGCAAGGGGTCAAGCAGTCGGCGGCTGCGGGTGATTATTTGTCGCCACGGCCGCCGGGTGCGCTGTTGCCTCCAGGCAGTGGCATGGCCGATGCAGCCAAGGCCCATGCCACCGCGCCCACACACAGCTTTGCTCTGCTGCGTGCGCAGGTGCTTCAGATGGACTGGCTCGAGCTGTCGCGCGACGGGCACCGCCGGGCGCAGCTGAGCGCCAACATTTGGGAGTGGCTCACGCCCTGAATGCTTTCAGCCCAGGTCGTCTCGCATGCGCTGCAGTTGTGCGCCGTCCACCACCAAACGCACGCCCAAAGAGCCTCTGCCCGCACGCACCGGAAATTTGCGCAGAGCCACCTCAAGCGCCTTGATGGCGGGGTAAGCCGCGCAGGCCTGCACGATGCGCGTCATCAGCCGCTCTTGGGTTTCGTACAGCCCATCGGCCGCCAGCCGTTCTATCTCGACCACCAGCGGGTCGTAATCAAACACATGCGCCATGCCGTCTTGGGCAACCAGCACCAGAACGGGATCGATCCACAGGGTCAAGTCCAGCGCGTGGTACTCGGGCACGGTGTCGCCGGGGGCGTAGGTGCCGATG
>CAITSG010000143.1 GCA_903894995.1 uncultured Burkholderiales bacterium | reverse complement strand
GTGTGGCTGCCGCGCATGCCCAGCTTGTCGAGCTTTTGCGCGATGGAAAAACCCTTCATGCCCTTTTCGATCAAAAAGGCCGTGACGCCGCGTGCGCCCAACTCGGGCTCGCTTTTGGCATAGACCACCAAGGTGTCGGCATCCGGGCCGTTGGTGATCCACATCTTGGAGCCGTTGAGCAGGTAGTAGCCGCCCTTGTCTTCTGCCTTGAGCTTCATGCTCAGCACGTCCGAGCCTGCGCCGGGTTCGGACATGGCCAAGGCACCCACATGCTCGCCAGAAATCAGCTTGGGCAGGTACTTGGCGCGCTGCTCGGGGGTGCCGTTGCGCTTGATCTGGTTGACACACAGGTTGGAGTGCGCGCCGTAGCTCAGACCTACAGAAGCGCTGGCACGGGAGATTTCTTCCATGGCGATCATGTGGGCCAAGTAACCCATGTTCGCGCCGCCGTATTCCTCGCCCACGGTGATGCCCAGCACGCCCAGCTCGCCCATCTTGCGCCACAGGTCCATGGGGAACTGGTCGTTGCGGTCGATTTCGGCAGCGCGGGGCGCGATTTCGGCTTGCGCAAAGTCGCGCACAGCGTCGCGCAGGGCATCGATGTCTTCACCGAGTTGGAAGTTCAGGCCGGGCAGGTTGTTCATGGGTTCTCCGTTGAGCGTTGAGCGTTGAGCGTTGAGCGTTGAGCGTTGAGCGTTGAGCGTTGAGCGTTGAGCGTTGGGCGGTTGCAGTTGTTTTTCACGCTGAACGCAAAACGCCCAACGCTGAAGACACTAGTAAGTTTTAGCAACAGGCACCAGCGTCGACTGCATCACTGCGCAGTCCGAGCGTTTGCCGGTGTCGTCGATGTGCACCACCTCGGCCGTGGTCACGATGATGCGTTTGCCCGCCTTGGTGACGCGACCGGTGGCGCGAATTTCTCCGCCTTGAAAGTTGGAGAGAAAGTTGATCTTGTACTCCACTGTGGTGACTTCCATGCCTTCTGGTGACACGGTCAGTGCAGCGTATCCGGCGGCGATGTCCGCCAGTGCGCCAATGGCACCACCATGAAAACCACCTTGCTGCTGCGTCACTTTGTCGCTGTAGGGTACTGACAATTCGACCTCTCCGACCGTGGCGGACAGCAGGCGCACGCCCAAATGGTTCATCATGCCTTGACGCTCAAGGCTTTGGGAGACGCGCTGGTGGGGGGTTGCAGTTGGGGTCACAACAAATCCTGTCATCGTTGAATCCATGACTTTAATTGACGTTTACGTTAACGTCAATTAAAACCAGTCGAATCGATCATTTTTGGGTCATCCAAAAGTCAAGCAGTTTGAGCCGCTTTTGTGGCCTTGGCCAGAAGATTTCGGGTTTCTTTTTCATGGACTTTGACCTCGTCCAACGTGGCCTGCAGGTCGGCCAATTGGGATTCGAGTTGCTGGCGGTGTTCAGCCAACACGACCAGAAATTTTTTCAATTGCGGCATGGTGTCGCGCGGACTGTCATACATGTCAATGAGGTCTTTGGCCTCGTTGAGCGACAGGCCCAAGCGTTTGGCGCGTAAGGTCAATTTAAGGCGTGTGCGGTCTCGCGCCGAATACACCCGGTTACGCCCGCCCGGTCCGGAACGCTCAGGCTCCAGCAAGCCCATGTCTTCGTAAAAACGAATGGCACGGGTGGTCAGGTCAAATTCCTGGGCCAAATCGCTGATCGTGTACTGGTTCGCCATGGCGTTGGTCCTCACCTTGCTTGTCTCGGGGGGCGCGACTCCACCCCTCCCAACAGGATTTCATATTGACGTTAACGTTAACGTCAACGTCAACGTTCGCATGCTAACCGAAAGCCCTTTGCTTTTTCCACAGAGGCTCGGTTGTCGCGACACACCACGGAGCCGGACCCCTCTTGGCATGAAGATGCAGTTCAATCTTCTTTCAGATCAACCGGCGCTTGGCGCAAAGCTTTGCGCCGTTGGGCGTAGTCGGGCATGACTTCGGCCACGGTGTCCCAAAACCGTGGACTGTGGTTCATCTCTCGCAAATGCGCCAATTCGTGCACCACCACGTAATCAATCTGCCCCATCGGCAAATGGATCAATCGCCAATTCAGGCGAATGTGCCCATCGATTCGGGCGCTGCCCCAACGCGTGCTGGCACTGGACAAGCTGAGCTTGCGCCAATGCACCCCCAATTGCGGCGCAAAGTGCTGCAGGCGCTGTTCAAACAAACTTCTGGCCTGTTTTTTGAGCCAAACCTGTGCGGCATCCCGCACCTGGGTCACCGAGGCACCAGGCGGTACCGTCACCGGCAGCATCTGGTCCGGTTCAAGGTCTTGTCCGTGCAATCGCCCAAGCCCCCGCTCCAAAACACACAGCTGCAGCGTACGACCCAAAAATGGCACATCTGCACCGTGCCGCCACTCAATGGCTTTTTGAAATTGCTCGGTCTGCCGATCTTTGAATTGCTGCAATTTGGCAACAATCCATGCGCTTTTTTCCTGCACTGCCGAATCCACTTCGCGCAATGTGACCCAATTGGGTGCGCGCACGACCAGGCCATCAGCACCCACCTGAAACCCGATGCTTTTGCGCCGCGAGCGCTCAAACCGATAAGCAACATGCACATCCTGAAATTGCGCGTGGCGATTGGCCGCAGGGTGTGTGAATCCAAGCTGAGTTGAAGGGTGAATGCCGATAACCCGCACTGGGGGGGGCGATGAGCCTGCAAGGGGGCTGTCGGGTGCCGAGGGCTTTGAGGTTAAAGCGACAGGCACAGGCTGGGCTGTCGGCACAATCGGGTCTCCCCCCGTGAAAAAGTCCAGCACAAATTGCAAAGGCGCGCGCATGCCGGACCGCCAGCGCTTTTATTGCGCTTCCGGGATGACCGGGTAGGCGTCGGGGTCGAGTCTGTGCATTTCAGACTCGATCCAACGCTCGACTTCCAGCATCAGCTCTTCGGCGCTGCGCCCTTCACTGGAAATGGCTTTTCCGATGGAAATGTCCACCACGCCGGGTGTCTTAACAAAAGCACGGGTAGGCCAGCAGCGCGCCGAGGTCACGGCAATGGGTATGACGGGCACTCCTGCAGAGATGGCCAATCGCGTACCGCCACTTTTGTATTCACCTTTTTGACCGCGCGGGATACGCGTCCCCTCTGGAAACATGATGACCCAGACGCCGTCTTGCATGAGGCGGCGACCTTGCTGCACCACCTTGGCAAAGGCACGCGAGCGTTGTTTGCGGTCTATATGGATCATGTCCATGCGGGCCATGGCCCAGCCAAAAAAAGGCACATGCAGCAGCTCTTTTTTGAACACATAGGCCAGGGGGTGCGGCATGATCGCGGGCATGACAAAGGTCTCCCAGGTGGACTGGTGCTTGACCAACAAGACGGCCGGGTCCTTGGTGCCCTGGGGCAAGTTTTCCATGCCTTGAATGCGGTTTTGAATGCCCAAAATCCAGGTGCCACTGTTGACCGCCAAGCGCAACCAGGCAGCACAAATCCAGTACAGGCGTGTGCTGTTGACAAAGTAAGAGATCACCACCACAAACAGCGCCCAAGGGATGACCGTGATGGCCATCCACACGATGTGAACAAGAGAGCGTAAGAAGTTCATGTTTTGCAAACAGTCAAAAAGACGCACGGGCTGGATCAGGCCCCAACAAATGATCAACGCAAGCGGCCAAATCCAGGTGAACCTGGGTGGTGGCTGGAAACTCTGAAGGCAAGGCGTCATCCAACCACTCCGGGTGACGCTCGCTCAAAACCAAATGCGGCACACAATTTGACGAGGCGGCGACTTGCATGTCGCTCAGGCTGTTGCCAATACAAGGCACGTCTTTCAAGTCCACCCCGTAGCGCTCGGCAATTTGCAAGAAAAGTCCGGGCATAGGCTTGCGACAAGCACAAGCCTCTTCGGCGGTGTGTGGGCAATAGAAAAAAGCATCAATCCGTCCCCCGACAGCCGCCAGTTTTTTGATCAAATGGCTGTGCACCTCGTTGAAAGCGGCCATGTCAAACAGACCCCGACCCAAGCCAGATTCGTTGGTGGCCAAGACCACATGAAATCCGGCATGGTTCAAGCGGCTGATGGCCTCCAAAGCCCCCGGCAGCGGCTCCCAAGCTTGAGGTGATTTGACAAACTCGTCCCCGGTCCGGTTGATGGTCCCGTCCCGGTCCAGGATCACGAGTTTCAGATTGGCGTTCATGGCCTTGTGTGCATCAAGCCGCCAAACGCGACAAATCGGCCACGCGGTTCATGGCCACATGCAAGGACTTGAGCAGGCCCTGGCGGTTCAGGCGCAAGTCCATTTCTTCTGCGTTGACCATCACGTCATCAAAGAAGGCATCGACCGGTGCGCGCAATGCGGCCAAGGTTTGCAGGCAGGCGGTGTAGTCGCCCGCCTTGAATTGCGCCTCGGACTCCGGGACAAGCCTTTGCATGACGGCGTAGAGGTTTCTCTCTGCATCTTCCTGCAACAGCGCAGGGTTGACGTGTGCGTCCACCTCTCCGGCTTTTTTGAGGATGTTGCCAATGCGCTTGTTGGCTGCAGCCAAAGCCGGGGCTTCGGGCAATGCGGCAAAGGCACGCACAGCCGACAGGAACTGGTTGACCTGACCCAAACGGGACGGGCGCATGGCCATGACGGCATCGACCTCTTGCGCACTGAAGCCTTGCTCGCGCAGGTTGCCAGACAGGCGGTCGTAGATGAAGTCGGGCAAGGCGTCTGCATCGCCGATGATCTTGTCGCCAAACACTGGCGCAGCCAGCGCCAGCAATTCGGGCAGGCCCGATGCAACGTCCTTTTCAATCAGCATGCGGATCACGCCCAAAGCATGGCGGCGCAGCGCGAACGGGTCTTTGTCACCGGTAGGCACGTTGCCGAT
>CAITSG010000142.1 GCA_903894995.1 uncultured Burkholderiales bacterium | reverse complement strand
ATTGAAGTCATTGGCGGCAACATCGCCACGGGCGCTGCCGCTTTGGCCTTGGTCGAGGCTGGTGCCGACGCGGTGAAAGTGGGCATTGGCCCTGGTTCGATCTGCACCACCCGCATCGTGGCGGGTGTGGGCGTGCCGCAAATCATGGCGGTGGACTCTGTGGCAACAGCACTCAAAGGCACGGGCGTGCCTTTGATCGCTGACGGCGGTATTCGCTACAGCGGTGACATCGCCAAAGCCATTGCCGCTGGTGCGGGCACCGTCATGATGGGCGGCATGTTTGCGGGCACCGAGGAAGCTCCGGGTGAAATCGTGTTGTTCCAAGGCCGCAGCTACAAGAGCTACCGCGGCATGGGCTCGATTGGCGCCATGCAGCAAGGCAGTGCCGACCGTTACTTTCAGGAGTCGAGCACCGGCAACCCCAACGCCGACAAGCTGGTGCCCGAAGGCATTGAAGGCCGCGTGCCCTACAAAGGTTCGGTCGTCTCCATCATTTACCAAATGGCAGGCGGCTTGCGCGCGAGCATGGGCTACTGTGGCTGTGCCACCATTGAAGCCATGCACAACGAATCGCAGTTTGTTGAAATCACCGCAGCCGGTATTCGTGAAAGCCATGTGCACGACGTGCAGATCACCAAAGAAGCGCCGAACTACCGGGCTGAATAAAATCAACAATTGACCTTCAAGGCGTCTGCACCCCAGACGCCTTTTCATTTCTTTAAAACGGCGCCTGCCATGCAGCACTCCAAAATCCTGATCCTTGACTTCGGCTCGCAAGTCACCCAGCTCATCGCCCGGCGTGTGCGTGAAGCGCATGTGTTTTGCGAAGTGCATCCCTGTGATGTGAGCAGCGACTGGGTGCGTGAATACGCCAAAGACGGCAACCTGAAGGGCGTGATCCTCTCAGGCAGCCACGCCAGCGTGTACGAGGTGGACGACAAAGCGCCTGACGCGGTGTATGAGTTGGGCGTGCCGGTCTTGGGAATTTGCTACGGCATGCAAACCATGGCCCAGCAGCTGGGTGGCAAGGTGGAGGCGGGCACCACCCGCGAGTTTGGCTATGCCGAAGTGCGGGCGCATGGCCATACCGAACTGCTCAAAGGCATTGAAGACTTCGCCACGCCCGAAGGCCACGGCATGCTCAAGGTGTGGATGAGCCACGGCGACAAGGTCACGGCCATGCCTGCCGGGTTCAAGGTCATGGCTTCGACCCCGGCTTGCCCAATTGCAGGCATGGCCGATGAATCGCGCCACTTCTACGCGGTGCAGTTCCACCCCGAAGTCACACACACCGTGCAGGGCCAAGCGCTGCTCAACCGCTTTGTGCTGGATATCTGCCAGGCCCGCCCTGACTGGATCATGGGCGACTACATCGAAGAGGCTGTGGCCGAAATCCGCAAGCAAGTGGGCGACGAAGAAGTCATCCTCGGCTTGAGCGGCGGCGTTGATTCCTCCGTTGCCGCCGCACTCATCCACCGCGCCATCGGTGACAAGCTGACCTGCGTGTTTGTGGACCACGGCCTGCTGCGCCTGAATGAAGGCGACATGGTCATGGAGATGTTCGTGGGCAAGCTGCACGCCAAAGTCATCCGCGTGGATGCCAGCGATTTGTTTCTTGGCAAACTGGTGGGTGTGAGCGAGCCCGAAGCCAAGCGCAAGATCATCGGTGGCTTGTTTGTGGACGTGTTCAAGGAACAAGCTGCCAAACTGAAGGCTGATGGCGGCCACAAAGGCGAGGATGGAAGTCACGCCGTCAAAGGCGCGACCTTCCTGGCCCAAGGCACGATTTACCCTGATGTGATCGAGTCGGGCGGCGCCAAGAGCAAGAAAGCCGTGACCATCAAGAGCCACCACAACGTAGGCGGCTTGCCAGAGCAGCTGGGCCTGAAACTCTTGGAGCCCCTGCGCGAGCTGTTCAAAGACGAAGTGCGTGAACTGGGTGTGGCGCTGGGCCTGCCCCGCGAGATGGTCTACCGCCACCCCTTCCCAGGCCCCGGCCTGGGCGTGCGCATTTTGGGCGAAGTCAAAAAAGAATACGCCGACCTGCTTCGCCGGGCGGACGCGATCTTCATCGAAGAGCTGCGCAACTTCACCGACGAATCGGGCAAGACCTGGTACGACCTGACCAGCCAAGCCTTCACCGTGTTCCTGCCCGTGAAAAGCGTGGGCGTGATGGGCGACGGCCGCACTTACGACTACGTGGTGGCTTTGCGCGCCGTACAAACCAGCGACTTCATGACCGCCGACTGGGCCGAGTTGCCTTATGCGCTGCTCAAGAAAGTGTCGGGGCGGATCATCAACGAGGTGCGCGGCATCAACCGGGTCACCTATGACGTGAGTTCAAAACCACCGGCGACGATCGAGTGGGAGTGACGGGAATAAGGTTTTCAACTTGCACAAATGTTTCACAACCCAATAAAGTCTTTTGATTTTATTGGGTTTTGACTTTAAAGTAACCCGTTGAGTGTCAAAGCGTTGCTATTACTCAAAAACGCAGTTACTCCAAAGTCTTATTTTACTTTTAATTAAGGCAGTTGCAAATGGAGTTTTCAAATAATTTCAAAGTAGATTTACTTAATTTGGATATACATAAAGATGGATTTTGCAAGATATTGCTTGATCTGCATAAACACTATTATTCAAACAGCAATTTAGACAGTGCCACAGCATCTCTCTATTTTGATGATGTGATGCGGAAAAATCTTGGAAAATTTCAGGTGTACGTTTGCATTGATAGCGCCAATGACGTTGTGGGATTTGCAGCTTGTTATGAATCTATAAGTTTTGTCGAGTTGCAAATCGACAAGACGATTCAACTACAACTTAAAGAGTTGTTTGTACGTCAGGAGTATCGAAGCAAGGGTATAGGCGGATTGCTAATGCAAAAAGTGTTGCACGAAGCACGGCTCAGTGGCTGTTATAGAGTTGATTGGAATGTGAGAGATTGGAATTTAAAAGGAATTAATTTTTACAAAAAACTCGGTGCCAAGTTTGTCGAAGATAGGTTGAGTATGCGAATTGACTTGAATGATTAAATTAGCAATAAACGTTATATAAGTTTTGTTATTGTCCATGTGCAGGCTGATATTCCCGAATCCTGTCCAGCGCATCTTGCATCGACTGGCGCGCCACAGCCATGTCAAAGTCGGTTTGCAGGCCCATCCAGAATTCGGCGCTGTTGCCAAAAAACTTGGCCAGTCGCAGCGCGGTGTCCACGGTGATGGCGCGTTTTTCGCGCACGATGTCGTTGATGCGCGGGGCGGGCACTTGCAGCGCCATGGACAGGGCATGTGCCGTGAGTTGGTAGGGCGTTAAAAATTCTTCGCGCAGCACTTCGCCGGGATGAATAGGGCGCATGCCGTTGACGGGCACGAGGTAGGCAGGGGTGGATTCTTCAACTTTCATGGCAATTCCTTTCAGTGGTAGTCCACGATCTCGACATCGAACACGTGGCCGCTTTCAAAGCGAAAGCAAATTCGCCATTGGTCATTGATGCGGATGCTGTATTGACCACTGCGATTGCCTTTGAGCGCTTCGAGCCGGTTGTTCGGGGGTATTCTCAAGTCGTCTGGTCGAACCGATCGGTGCAACATGGCCAGTTTGCGTTCAGCCACTGTGCCGAAGTTGACGAATCGAGCAACTGCTTGCCCTGCAAACAATGCATGGGTGTCTTTGCATCGAAACGACTGAATCATGATGCGGAGCATATAACGTAAAACGTTAAACATCAAGGGATTTTGATCCATTCAGGCGTTCATGTATCAACTCGCACAACCATGTTTTGGTACATTCATGGCCATGTACCTGCCCCAACAATTCAACCACCCGCAGCACGCTGCCACCATCATGCGCGAGCACCCGTTCGCCAGTTTGGTATCCACCGACGGTGATGGCTTTCCGTTTGTCACGCATTTGCCGCTCAAGCTGATCGAGGAGGGCGGCCAGCCAGTGGCGCTCTTGGGCCACTGTGCCCGTGCCAATCCGCATGCCGAGTTCTTGCAAGCACGGCCGCAGGCGCTGGTGACTTTCATGGGGCCTCAGGCCTACATGTCACCCGCCGTTTACCCCGATTTGTTGCGCGTGCCCACCTGGACTTACCTGGCGGTGCATGCCCGGGTCGAAGCCCGGATGCTGGACGGCAACGATGCCAAAGACGCCATGCTCAAGCAGATGATTGCCGACCACGAGCCCGCGTACGCCGCGCAGTGGCGTGGGCTGCCTGAGAGCTATGCCCATGGCATGCTGAATGGCATCGTTGCTTTTGAGTTAAAGATTCTGGACCTCAAAACCAAGGTCAAGATCAACCAACACCGACCCGAGTCGCACTCGGCCATGCACGCCGCTTACGCCCAAGGCGGCGAACAAGAGCAAGCCCTGGCACAGTGGATGCAGCGTCTGGGCATGGTGGCCTGAGCTTGGACACGCCAAGCCAAGACGCTCACTGGATGGACCTGGCGCTGGAGCAGGCCCGCCAAGCCGCCGCAGCGGGCGAGGTGCCGGTGGGCGCGGTGATCGTCAAGGACAGCCAAGTCATCGCTACTGGCCGCAACGCCCCGATTGCCAGCCACGACCCGACGGCACATGCCGAGGTGGTGGCGCTGCGCGAAGCGGCCCGAATCCTCGGCAATTACCGGCTAGACGGATGCACGCTGTATGTGACGCTGGAGCCCTGCGCCATGTGCAGCGGGGCCATGTTGCATGCACGGGTGGACCGTGTTGTGTTCGGGGCGCCTGACCCGCGCACCGGAGTCGCAGGCTCGGTGCTGAACCTGTTTGGCCTCCCTCTGCTGAACCACCAAACCCAGGTCACCGGCGGTGTGCTGGCCCATGAATGCGGCCAGCTGCTCAAAGATTTTTTCAGGCCCAAAAGAATGAACCTTTATCCGCTCAGAGAAGACGCCTTGCGCACATCCGACGAGGCGTTTGCCGCTTTGCCCGATTACCCTTGGCAGCCGCGCTATGTGAACGATTTGCCCAGTATCTCGGGCTTGCGCATGCACTACCTGGATGAAGGTGATACGAATGCCCCATTGACTTGGCTGTGCCTGCACGGCAACCCGGCTTGGAGCTACCTGTACCGCAAGATGATTCCGGTTTGGTTAGCGGCCGGGCACCGCGTGGTGGCGCCTGATCTGATCGGATTTGGCAAAAGCGACAAACCCAAGAAGGACAGTTTTCACCAATTTGAAACCCATCGCCAGTCCTTGCTGGATTTGATCGAGCGTCTCGACCTGCAACGCGTGGTGCTCGTGGTGCAGGACTGGGGCGGCATTTTGGGGCTGACTCTGCCCATGGCCTTGCCCAAGCGTTTCAAGGGCCTGTTGGTCATGAACACCACGCTCGCCACAGGCGAGCAGCCGCTGAGTGAGGGTTTTTTGGCTTGGCGCGATTGGTGCCAAAGCCAGCCGCTGTTCGATGTGGGCAAGCTGTTCAAGCGGGGCAACCCCGGCATGACACCGCAAGAAACGGGGGCTTACAACGCGCCCTTTCCAGACAAGGGCTTTCGCGCCGCGCTTCGAGCTTTTCCGCCCATGGTGCCGGAGTTCGCCGACTCGCCCGGCGCGGCCATCTCGCGCCAAGCACGGGACTTTTGGCGCAACGATTGGCATGGCCAGAGCTTCATGGCCATCGGCCAGCAAGACCCGGTGCTGGGCGAGCCGGTAATGCGCCAGTTGCAAAGCCAAATTTTGGGCTGCCCAGAGCCGATTCTGCTGCCCGATGCGGGGCATTTTGTGCAGGAGCAGGGCAGGGCGATCGCCGAAGCGGCTGTGCGACACTTCAGCCCTTGATTCGCATGCTCACGGCCCCTTGCTGAGCACCCAAGCGCAGCGAAGCGCGACCGCAATAGAACAAAGACCATGGCCCACATTTATATTTTTTCACCCTCCAGCGCCGTGCGCGACAAAGCCGCCTTTCGCCGTGCCCTCAAACGACTGCAGGCCCAAGGCCATGAAATCGAGGTGGACGAGGCCGCATTGGCCAGCCACATGCGCTTTGCGGGCGACGATGCCACCCGCATCGCAGCCATCTCGCGCGCCTCAGCCAGCGGTGCCGACATGGCGCTGATTTCCCGTGGTGGTTACGGCCTCACGCGCATCCTGCCCAGCTTGCCCTACAAAGCCATTGCCAAAGCCATTGACGGCGGCACGCAGTTTGTGGGCTTGAGCGACTTCACCGCTTTTAATCAGGCGGTGTACGCCAAGACCGGCCGCATCAGCTGGCAAGGCCCGGCATTGGGTGAAGACTTTGGCCCAAGCCAAGAGCCGGACGACATCATGCAAGCCTGTTTTGACGACCTGCTGCTGGAGCAAGGCGAGGGCACAGGCTGGCAATTGCCCAAGGCTGAAGCCGAGCGCCGCGTGTTGGTGAAAGACGCGCCGCTGTGGGGCGGCAACCTGACGGTGCTGACCTCTTTGCTGGGCACGCCGTACTTTCCGCAAGTCAAGGGTGGTGTGCTTTTTCTTGAAGACGTAGGCGAGCACCCGTACCGCATCGAGCGCATGCTCACCCAGCTGCTGCAAGCGGGTGTTTTAGCTCTGCAAAAAGCGGTATTGATGGGACAGTTCACCAACTACAAGCTGGTGCCCACGCACGACAAAGGCTTCAAGCTGGCCACCGTGGTCGAATGGCTGCGCGGCCAGATCAAGGCCCCCGTGCTCACCGGTTTGCCGTTTGGTCATGTGGAGACCAAAGTGCTGCTGCCCGTGGGCGCCAAGGTGGACCTTGTCACCGAAGGGCGTGACGCGCTGATGGTTTGGGGCCACATT
>CAITSG010000141.1 GCA_903894995.1 uncultured Burkholderiales bacterium | reverse complement strand
CCCTGAACAAAGCCTTTTATGCCGCCGCTGAAGTGCCCGAAACCCGCAAGGCACTGGAAGCCAGCGGCAATGTGGTGCTGCCTTCGCGCACACCCGCCGAGCTGGCTCGCATTTACCTTGGCGACATCGAGCGCTACCGTGCCATTGCCAAATCGATTAATCTGCAAGCTCAGTAATCCACTCCCCCAAGAGGCCCTCCATGAACGCACCCAGCGAAGCTTTTCTGCACGACAAACTGCACGCCTTGCATGCCCAGGCGGATGAATTCATCGCGGTGCGCCGTGACATCCACAAGCACCCGGAGATGGGCTACAAGGAGTACCGCACCAGCGATCTGGTGGCCGAGCAGTTGACAGCCTGGGGCTACGAGGTGACACGCGGCCTGGGCGGCACGGGCGTCGTGGGTCAGATCAAAAAGGGCACGGGCAGCAAAAGCATCGGCATCCGTGCCGACATGGACGCCCTGCCCATTGACGAGGCCACGGGCCTGCCCTACGCCAGTTGCAACGTGGGCATCATGCACGCCTGTGGCCACGACGGGCACACGGCCATGCTGCTGGCAGCGGCCAAGCACATTGCCCAAAAAGGCGTCTTCTCGGGCACGGTCAATCTGATTTTCCAGCCGGCCGAAGAAGGCCTGGGCGGTGCCAAAAAGATGATGGAAGACGGCCTGTTCACCCAGTTTCCATGCGACGCCGTGTTTGGCATGCACAACATGCCCGGCCACCCTCAAGGACAGTTGGTGTTCCGTGATGGATCGGCCATGGCCTCGTCGGACAACGTGACCATCACCATCGAAGGCACCGGCGGCCACGGCGCTGTTCCCCACCGCGCAGCGGACCCGGTGGTGGCTGGCTCGGCCATTGTCATGGGCCTGCAAAGCATCGTGGCGCGCAACATCGACCCACAAGAAATGGCCATCATCACGGTGGGGGCCTTCAATGCGGGTGTGGCCAACAACGTGATTCCGCAACTCGCCACACTCAAACTGAGTGTGCGTTCGCTCAACCGTGAAGTGCGTATCCTGCTGGAGCAACGCATCACCGAACTGGTCCATGCACAAGCCCTCAGCTACGGCGTGAAAGCCCACATCGATTACAAGCGGGGCTACCCGGTGCTGGTGAACCACTTGAAAGAAACCGACTTTGCCCGCGATGTCGGCGAGGAGTTGGTCGGTGCAGACAAGGTCACGCGCCAAGGTCGCGCCCTGACCGGCAGCGAAGACTTCGCCTTCATGCTCGAAGAGGTGCCGGGCTGCTATTTACTCATTGGCAACGGCGATGGAACGGGCGATGGCCACGGGGCCTGCATGGTTCACAACCCCGGCTACGACTTCAACGACCACAACGTGGCCATCGGTTCGGCTTACTGGTCCTTGCTGGTGGAACGGTTTTTGGCTGAACGCGACCTTTGATCCAGCTCTGCGATGTTTGAAGTGAACGGCTTTCCTTGGGCACAGCCGTCGGTGTGGGAGCCCCGCCCTCGGGACGATGGGTGGTGGTCTGCGAGGCTCCATCGCGGCGAGGGTGCCGCTCCCACAAAAAAGCGTTCATGCAAACTTCATCGGGCCGAATCCATAAGCCCTTAGCATGGCGTGACCCCTTGCGTGGCCAAGCACCATGGGGTCTGAGACAATCGGGGTGAATATGCACGACCTCATCCAAACTGTCCTGATTTATGCCCTGCCTGTGATCTTCGCCATCACCTTGCACGAAGCCGCGCACGGCTATGCGGCTTTGCGCTTGGGGGACAACACAGCGGCCATGATGGGCCGCGTCACCCTCAATCCACTGGTCCACATCGACCTGATGGGCACCATCTTGCTGCCGCTGTTGCTGTACTTCAGCACCAGTGGCGCTTTTTTGTTCGGTTACGCCAAACCGGTGCCGGTGCGTTTTGACCGACTGCACAGCCCCAAGCGCGACATGGTGTGGGTCGCCTTGGCCGGGCCGGGTGCCAACTTGGTTCAGGCATTGATTTGGGGTGTGTTGTTTTATGTGCTGACAGGCAATGGCATCACCGAACGGTTTTTCATCGAGATGTGCAAAGCCGGCATGCTCACCAATGTGGTCATGTTCGCCTTCAACCTGTTTCCGCTGCCCCCGCTGGACGGCGGACGCATCTTGGTGGGCCTTTTGCCTTGGCGACAGGCCGTGCTGGTGTCACGCATTGAACCGTGGGGCTTCTTCATCGTGATGGCGCTGGTCCTCACCGGCCTCATCAGTGCTTGGTGGATGCAGCCCCTGATGGGCCTGACTTTTGACTTTCTGAAACTCACCCTCAGCCCACTGGCCGCTTTGTTGCGCTGACTTCGCTTGCGCTGATTCCCATTTTCCTGATTGCCTGCATTTTTCATGAACTCCAAGACCCGCACCCGTGTTCTCACCGGCATCACCACCACCGGTACCCCCCATTTGGGCAATTATGTGGGCGCGATTCGCCCCACCGTTCAAGCCAGCCGCGACCTGGGCACCGATGGTTTTTACTTTTTGGCCGACTACCACGCCCTCATCAAATGCGATGAGCCGGCCCGCATCCAGCGCTCCACCCTGGAAATTGCTGCCAGCTGGATCGCCTCCGGCCTGGACCCCGAAAAAGTCACTTTTTACCGCCAGTCCGACATCCCCGAAATCCCCGAACTCACCTGGCTGCTGACTTGCGTGACAGGCAAAGGCGTGCTCAACCGCGCACACGCCTACAAGGCCTCTGTGGACAAAAACCACGACGCAGGCAAGGATACCGATGCCGATGTCACGGCTGGTTTGTTCATGTACCCCGTGCTGATGGGGGCAGATATTTTGATGTTCAAGGCGAACAAAGTGCCTGTGGGCCGTGACCAGATCCAGCACATCGAGATGGCGCGGGACATGGCTTCGAGCTTTAACCACTTGTATGGCGAACACTTCGTTTTGCCCGAAGCCGTGGTCGAAGAGTCTGTGGCCTTGCTGCCCGGGCTGGATGGCCGCAAGATGAGCAAGAGCTACGACAACACCAT
>CAITSG010000140.1 GCA_903894995.1 uncultured Burkholderiales bacterium | reverse complement strand
GTGCAACTGGCTTATGTGAACCCTGAAACAGGCGCACCTTGTTTGCCCACATTGGGTTTCTCTGCGCAACTGTTAAGGGATGGTCTCGACTTCAGCCCACTTCGCCGGTCTGCCAGCTCGGTCATGCATGTCATTGAAGGCCGCGGCGAATCCGAGATCGATGGCGTGACTTTGAAATGGTCGGAAGGCGATACGGTGGCCATTCCCACCCACGCTCACATCAAGCACCGCGCCAGCAATGGCAAGGCCTATCTTTTCCATGTGGACGATGCACCCACCCAGCGCGCCTTGGGCTTCTATCAGGAGTTCTCTGCATGAGCAGCACTGGCAAAAAATTCATTGTTGTGGGCGGTGGTATTGGCGGCTTGGCGGCCGCTGTCGCCCTCAGTCAACAAGGTGTTCATGTCACTGTTTTAGAGCAAGCGAGCGAGTTGGGTGAAATTGGCGCAGGCGTTCAACTGGGGCCCAATGCGTTTGCGGCGCTTGATTCTTTAGGTGTGGGCGAAAACGCGCGCAAGCGGGCTGTGTTCACCGAACAGCTCATCATGATGGATGCGGTGGATGGCTCGGAGGTGGGCAGCTTTCCCGTGGGTCAGGCTTTTCGCGACCGCTTCAAAAACCCTTACGCCGTGATTCACCGTGCCGATATCCACACCTCGCTTTTGGAAGGCGCGCAAGGCTCCGATTTGATTCATGTGGAAACCTCGACCAAGGTTGTCAGCGTGACCCAAGACTCTGAAGGTGTGACGGCCGTCGATCAAAACGGCCGCATCTTCAAAGCAGATGCCTTGGTGGCCGCAGATGGCGTTCGCTCAGTGATCCGCGAAAAAATGTTCAACGATCCTCCGCGCATTTCGGGTCATGTGGTGTACCGCGCCGTGGTGCCTGTGGCAGAAATGCCTCTGGATTTACAAATCAATGCCCCCGTGGTTTGGGCGGGCCCTGATTGCCACTTGGTGCACTACCCGCTGCGCGATGGCCAGCAATACAACTTGGTGGTGACCTTTCACAGTCGACAAGAAGAAGAGTGGGGCGTGACCGATGGCAGCAAGGAAGAAGTGCTGAGTTACTTCGACGGCATTTGCCCGCGCGCCAGACAAATGCTGCACCTTCCCAAAACTTGGCGCCGCTGGGCCACGGCAGATCGCAACCCCTTGGAAAAATGGGGCGATGGCCGCGTGACCATGTTGGGTGATGCGGCGCACGGCATGTTGCAATACATGGCGCAAGGCGCATGCATGGCCATTGAAGACGCTGTCACCTTGGGCGAAGCCATGAAGCATTGCCAAGTACAATTAGGTGTACTTGGCTTGCAAACGGTTGCGCCAAAATCCATCAAAGCTTGATTATAAATACCCGCTTGTTTTTTTGACAAATTTTCGTCTGCAATTTTATTAAACAAATCAATGCCTTGTTGTGTGTCCGTTGGGGTATGTATTCCATAAAAGCGCGCTAACACCCGAAATACATTGCCATCCACCACAGCATAGGGTAAATTATAGGCAAAGGAAGCAATGGCTGATGCCGTATAAGGACCTACTCCTTTTAAACTAATCAGTGATTCGTAACTACTAGGAAAAACCCCTTTTAATTTTTTACTAATATGCCGCGCTGAAAAAATTAAATTTTTACAACGATTATAATAGCCCAAACCTTCCCATAATTTTAAAACCTGCTGGTCCTGGGCATTGGCCAAATCATGCACTGTTGGATAAGTGGATATGAATTTTTCATAATAGGACCAACCTTGTTCCACCCTGGTTTGTTGCAAGATGATTTCACTCAACCAAATTTTATAAGGGTCTTTTTCCCCTTTCCATGGCATAGGTCGATGATTGGAGGTACTATTCCATTTTAATAAAAGTTGGGTAAAGGCTTGCGTCATACAAAGCAAAAATGATAAAAATAACCTTAATAAAAGTTAGTTTTTTGAATCACC
>CAITSG010000139.1 GCA_903894995.1 uncultured Burkholderiales bacterium | reverse complement strand
GGCAGTTTCTTCGGCGCCGCGTTCATTGTGATCTTGCCGATTTTTCTCAACCAGTTCCTGCCTTGGGCCGGTGGCTTGGTGGGGGTGAGCATTTCGACTGCAGCCGTTTCGCACACCGAATTCATGATCTTTGGCGCCCTGATCGTGTGGTTCCTGATCGTGGAGCCGCATGGCCTGGCCAAACTGTGGTCGGTGGCCAAACAAAAGCTGCGTCTGTGGCCCTTCCCCCATTGATTTATCCCCATTGATTTTTTAACGTGTTTTTTCCCAAGTGCCTTTACCTTTTCTTAACAGGAGACAAACCATGAAGCTTCGTCAACTCGTCTTGGCCGCCACGGTGGCCGCTGCCGGTCTTGCCAGTGCGCTGGTCAGCACCGTGGCCACGGCCCAAACCAAAGAGCAGTTCTTCCCCGTGCTGGTCTACCGCACCGGCGCTTACGCCCCCAACGGCGTGCCCTTTGCCAACGGCTATGTTGACTACCTCAAGCTGGTCAATGCGCGCGGCGGCATCAACGGCGTGAAACTGTCGTTCGAAGAATGCGAAACAGGCTATGCCACAGACCGTGGTGTGGAGTGCTACGAGCGCCTGAAGGGCAAGAACGGCGGCGCGACCGTGTTCCAGCCTTTGTCCACCGGCATCACCTTCGCCCTGACCGAAAAAGCCCCTGGCGACAAGATCCCCTTGATCACCGCAGGTTATGGCCGCAGCGAGTCGGCTGACGGCGGCGTGTTCAAGTGGAACTTCCCGCTCGCAGGCACTTACTGGGTGGCCGGTGACGTGATCATCCAGGACATCGGCAAAAAGGCCGGTGGCGTCGACAAGCTCAAGGGTAAGCACATCGCCTTGGTTTACCACGACAGCCCATTCGGCAAAGAAGCCATCCCGATCTTGCAAGAGCGCGCCGCCATGCACGGCTTCAAGCTCAGCCTGTTGCCCGTGACCCACCCCGGCGTGGAGCAAAAGTCCACCTGGCTCCAAATTCGCCGTGACCGCCCTGACTATGTGGTCAACTGGGGCTGGGGCGTGATGAACTCCACCTTGCTCAAAGAAGCACAAGCCACCGGCTACCCCCGTGAAAACATCTGGGGCGTGTGGTGGGCGGGTGCCGAGCCTGATGTCAAAGACATCGGCATGGGCGCCAAGGGTTACAACGCCATCACCATGCAGCACGGCACCGAAAAAGGCTCGGCCGTTGTGAAAGAGGTTTTGGAGAAGTTGCACGCCAAGAACCAAGGCACAGGCCCCAAGGACGAAGTGGGTGAAGTGCTGTACATGCGCGGCTTGTTCAGCGCCATGTTTGCGGTGGAAGGTGTTCGCCAAGCCCAAGAGAAGTATGGCAAAGGCAAGGTCATGACCGGCGAGCAAGCGCGCTGGGGTTATGAAAACCTGAACCTGACCCAGCCTAAGCTCGATGCTTTGGGCTTCAAGGGCGTGCTGCGTCCTATTTCCACCTCGTGCGCTGACCACATGGGCGCCAACTGGGCCCGTATCCACACATGGGATGGCGCCAAGTGGCAATTCAGCAGCGACTGGATGCAGGCCGATGAGCAAATCATCAAGCCCATGGTGAAAGCCGCTGCAGACAAATACGCTGCAGAAAAGAAGATCACACGCCGCGCTCCTTCGGATTGCCAGTCTTGATCTGAACCCCGCCTGCCGCGCAAGCGGCAGGTGCTCAGCTGCCGCGGGCCTCTGCCCGTGCGCAGCGGCCACATGAAACCCTTGCGTGCAGTGGTTTCATTTGGCTTGAACCCCAGAATTTGAAAAGGCACAGTCCATGAGCGACAAAAACATTGTTCTGAACGTCAATGGCATCGAGGTCATTTACAACCACGTCATTTTGGTGCTCAAGGGCGTGTCCCTGCAGGTGCCCGAGCAAGGCATCGTGTCCTTGTTGGGTGGCAACGGTGCGGGCAAAACCACCACCTTGCGTGCCATCTCCAACTTGCTCAAGGGCGAGCGCGGTGATGTGACCAAGGGCAGCATCGAGCTGCGTGGCGAGCGCATTGAAAACCTCTCGCCCGCCGACCTGGTCAACCGGGGCGTGGTGCAGGTCATGGAAGGGCGGCACTGCTTTGCCCACCTGAGCATCGAAGACAACCTGATGACGGGCAGCTACACCCGAACCGACAAGGGTGAAATTGCGGCCAACCTGGACAAGGTCTACACCTACTTTCCGCGCCTCAAAACCCGTCGCACTTCGCAAGCGGCCTACACCTCGGGTGGCGAGCAGCAGATGTGTGCGATTGGCCGCGCCTTGATGACCAACCCCAGCGTCATGTTGCTCGATGAGCCTTCGATGGGCTTGGCACCACAAATTGTGGAAGAGGTGTTCAACATCGTCAAAGACTTGAACGAGAAGGAAAAAGTCACCTTTTTGATCGCTGAGCAGAACACCAACATGGCCCTCAAGTATTCGGATTACGGTTACATCATGGAGTCAGGTCGCATCGTGATGGACGGCGAGGCCGCAGACCTGAGGACCAACGAGGACGTGAAAGAGTTTTACTTGGGCATGGGCGGTGGCGAGCGCAAGAGCTTCAAAGATGTGAAGAGCTACAAACGCCGCAAGCGCTGGTTGGCTTGAGTTTCCGGCCACTGAAGACTTCTTTCCTGTGGGATTGCGCCCCTGCGCGCGAATGGATCACCCGCACAAACATTTTTGCGCGCGCAGGGGCGCGCTCCCACACAGAACTGTCTTGCACCCATGACGTACTACGACGCCCTCGAAACACGCGCCCCTGAAGTCCGCGAAGCCGCCCTGATGGCCGCGTTGCCCGCGCAGGTCGCCCACGCCAAAGCCCATGCCCCGGCCTTTGCCGACTTGCTCAAGAACGTGGATGCGGCCAGCGTGAACAGCCGCGCTGCCTTGGCCCAATTGCCCGTGATCCGCAAAACCGAATTGCTGGAGCGCCAAAAGGCTTCTCGTGCGGCAGGCGGCAATGTGTTTGGCGGTTTCAGCACCTTGGGCTTTGGCCAAGGCATGACCCGCGTGTTTGCCAGCCCCGGCACGATTTACGAACCCGAGGGCACCCGAGCCGATTACTGGCGCATGGCGCGCACCATGTTTGCGGCCGGTTTTCGCCCGGGCGAGCTGATCCACAACTGCTTCAGCTACCACTTCACGCCCGCAGGTTCCATGATGGAAACCGGCGCCCATGCCTTGGGCTGCACCGTGTTTCCAGGCGGCATTGGCCAGACCGAGCAGCAAGTCACGGCCATGGCCGAGTTGCAGCCTGCCGGCTACATCGGCACGCCCAGTTTCTTGAAAATCATCCTCGAAAAAGCCGCAGAAATGGGCGTGGCACTGCCCAGCGTGCGCAAAGCGTTGGTGTCGGGCGAGGCTTTTCCGCCCAGCCTGCGCGACTGGATGACGGCGCAAGGCGTCGACGCATACCAGTGCTACGCCACGGCCGATGTGGGCTTGATTGCTTACGAAACCGCAGCGCGTGAGGGTTTGGTGCTGGACGAGGGCGTGATCGTCGAGATCGTGCGCCCTGGCACGGGCGACCCGGTGCCCGAGGGCGAGGTGGGCGAGCTGGTCATCACCACGCTCAACCCCGACTACCCCTTGATCCGTTTCGGCACAGGCGACTTGTCGGCCATCTTGCCCGGCCAGTGCCCTACGGGGCGCACCGGTCAGCGCATCAAGGGCTGGATGGGCCGGGCTGACCAGACCACCAAAATTCGGGGCATGTTTGTGCACCCGGCTCAGGTGGCCGAAATCGTCAAGCGCTTTCCCGAAGTGAGCAAAGCGCGCTTGATCGTGACGGGTGAGATGGCCAATGACCAAATGGCGCTGCACGTTGAGACAGGTGTGTTGGCCGATGAAGGCCTCAAAGCCCGCGTGGCCGATGCGGTGCGCGACGTGACCAAGTTGCGAGGTGAGGTGCATCTGGTGGCACAGGGCAGTTTGGCCAACGACGGCAAGGTGATTGAAGACGCTCGCAGCTATCAATAAAGGGGGTCAAGACTCAGTGGGGTGTTTTTGACCTCGATCGCGCGAGAAAAGAATCAAGACATGTGACTAAGTATTTTCCGTTATTGAAATCCCAGACTTTGGTTCTAGACTATAGGATCAATTTTTAGGTTTGAAAATGAAAAAACTGTTTGTTCTGGCTGCATTGACAGCGGTATCTCTGGGTGCCCAAGCCCAAACCTACCCTGGCACCAAGCCAATTTCGATTGTTGTGCCTTTCACAGCGGGTGGCCCGACCGACCGCGTGGCGCGCGACTTGGCCGAAGCCATGCGCAAACATGTGCCTGGCAGCAATTTTGTGGTCGAAAACGCGGCAGGTGCAGGCGGCACCATCGGTGCCAACAAGGTGGCCAAGGCCGCGCCCGATGGCCACACCTTGCTGTTGTTCCACATTGGCATGGCAGCAACACCTGCTCTCTACCGCAAAATTTCTTACAAGCCCCTGGAGGACTTCGAATTTCTGGGCATGGTCAACGATGTACCCATGACCTTGATCGGCAAGCCTCAGCTGCCCGCCAATACTTACCGCGACTTCGAAAACTACATCCGTGCCAATGCCGGCAAGATGAACATCGCCCATGCGGGATTGGGTTCTGCCTCGCACATTTGCGGTTTGCTGTGGCAATCCACGCTGCAAAACAAGGAAGCGATGACCACCATCCCGTTTGGTGGTACCGCACCGGCCATGACCGCCCTGATCGGTGGCCAGGTCGATGTGATGTGTGACCAAACCACCAACACCACCCAACAAATCGAATCGGGCCGTGTCAAGGCATTTGCAGTGACCACCGCCAAGCCTCTGAGCACCCACCCCGTGCTCAAGCACTACCCCAGTTTGCAAGAGATGGGCCTCAAAGGCTTTAACCTGAGCATTTGGCATGGTTTGTACGCCCCCAAAGGCACACCCGCAGCGATCACCAAAACCTTGAACGAGGCTTTGAAGAAAGCACTGAAAGATCCCGAGTTCATCAAAAAGAACGAAGGCTTGGGCGCACTGGTGGTGACCGATAACCGCTCTGACCCGGCGGAGCACAAAAAGTTTGTGGCTGCCGAGATGGTCAAGATCAAGGCCGCCGTGGATGCCGCCGGTAAATACGCCGACTGACAAGACGTCTGTTGATGCCCCACAAAAAAGCCGCTTGATGCGGCTTTTTTGTGGAACCAACGGAGTTGCAAGGCAGTCTCGTGGGTACCACCGGCATCACGAGAAAACAAGAATCTGCGCCTCAGTTCGCAAACTGCTCAGACCCCACAATGCCCAGCTTGGTCAGCCCCAGGCGCTGTGCACTTGCCAACACCCCCGCCGTTGCCGCGTACTTGGCCTTCGCGTGCGAGCGGATGTGCAATTCCGGCTGTGGTTGCATCGCCACCGCCTCCTTGAGCTTGGCCTCCAAATCCGCACGGTCCTGTACCGGCTTGCCGTTCCAGTTCACCACGCTGGCCGCATCCACATCGATGCGAATCACCACCGGCTCCACCTTCTTGGCCACGTTGCTGGGCAGCGGCATGTCCAGATTCACCGAGTGCAGCTGCGCCGGAATCGTGATGATCAGCATGATCAGCAGCACCAGCATCACGTCAATCAGCGGCGTGGTGTTCATGTCCACTATCACCTCGGGCTCGTCGCTGGCGTTTGTTCCTAGATTCATTCCCATGTCTTGCTCCTGTCAGTTGCCCGACGGCTCGGTGATGAAGCCGACCTTGGTGATGCCTGCTCGCTGCACCGCGTACATCACCCGCCCCACCGATTCAAAATCACTTTGCCCGTCCCCCCGGATTTGCACCTCCGGCTGCGGCTTCATGGCCGAGAACTTCTTCATGCGCTCCAGCAAGTCCGTGCTGTTTTTGATCGGCGTGTCGTACAGGTAAATCTTGCCCGCCTTGTCCACCGAGATGATCACGTTCTCCGGCTTGGTCTCGCGCACCACGTTTTGCTCTTTGGGCAAGTCCACCTTGATGGACGTGGTCACCACCGGAATCGTGATCAAAAAGATGATCAGCAGCACCAACATCACGTCCACCAAAGGCGTGGTGTTGATCGCGCCAATGATCTCGTCATCGGCTTCGCCTGCGTTCATGGCCATGATGGCTCCTTGTGTGCACGCCCGGGCCACGGCGCTGTGCGCCACGCTCCGGGTCGAAGGGGGGTTACTTCTTGGCCGAGCCCAGCAGCACGGCGTGCAAGTCGGCACCAAAGGCGTTGACCTCTTCCATCACCGCCTTGTTGCGGCGCACCAGCCAGTTGTAGCCCAGCACCGCAGGCACCGCCACCGCCAAGCCAATGGCCGTCATGATCAGCGCCTCGCCCACGGGGCCTGCGACTTTGTCAATGGACGCCTGGCCCGACATGCCGATCTTGACCAGCGCGTGGTAGATGCCCCACACCGTGCCAAACAAGCCCACAAACGGGGCTGTTGAGCCGACGGTGGCCAGCACCGCCAGGCCGTCTTGCATACGGCTTTGCACATTGGCCATGGCGCGCTGGATGCTCATGCTCACCCATTCGTTGAAGTCCACCGAGGCCAGCAAGCCGGTGTGTTTGGAGGCACCTTCCAGGCCTTTTTCTGCAATGAAGCGAAACGCCGAGTCTTGCGCCAAGGTGTCTTTGCCTTGGGCCACGGTGCTGGCGCTCCAGAAGGTCTCCTTGGCCGCAGCCGCTTGCTTCTTCAGTTTGGACTGCTCGGCCAGCTTGGTGAAGATGACGTACCACGAGCCCATGCTCATGATCACCAAGATCAGCAAAGTGCCCTTGGCCACAAAGTCGCCCTGCGCCCACAGCGCACCCAGGCCGTAGGGGTTGTCTTCGGCAGCCGCCGCAACGGCCCCGGCCGCAGCGACCACGGGGGCCGTTGCGGCAGCGCTGGCATCAGCCGCTTGCGCCATCACAGCGCCCGCAAAGAACAGGCTGGCCAACAGGCCTGCGCCCAGGATGAGGTTTTTGGAAGGTTTGAACATGGTGAGGTGCTCCTGCTGTGTTCTTGAAAAAATCGGTTGAATTGGATGGACGTGGGCAAAGCGGGCTCGCTTTACTCCAAACGCCAGGTGTATTTCATGCTCGCCCAGCCTTGCTCGGGCTTGCCGTCCACGGTGGCGGGCTTGAAGGCGCACTTGGACAATCCCGCACGCGCCGCTTCGTCCAGCCGCCTAAAGCCCGAGGACTTCTCCACCTCGGACTGGATGACCTTGCCGTCTGCGCCCACAAGGAAGCGCAGGCTCACGGTGCCTTCTTCTTCCAGACGGCGCGAGGCGCTGGGGTAGTCGGGTTTTTCGCAGTTGGCCGAGTTGACCACGGCGGCCACCCGCACGGGGGGGGCAGGCGGTGCGGGTGCGGGCGCAGGGGCTGCAGCGGCTGGGGCCACTGCAGCGGGTGCGATGGGTGCCGCTTGTGTGGGCGCAGCCGCTGTCACGGCGGCAATGGCGTTGACCGGTGCGGGCGCGGCAACGGCCACGTCCACCGGGGGCACGTAGGCCGGGGGCGGTGGGGGCAGGTTCTTGGGGGGTGGCGGCGAAGGTGGTGGGGGTGGCGGAGGAGGCGGCGGCGGCGGTGGAATGTCCGGCTTGGTTTCTTGCAACAAGACCGCTTCGACAGGGCCTTGGATTTTTTTCGCAACAGTGCGGGCCAAGCCTGAGTTGATGGCCCAAAAGAGCAAGAGGTGCAACACCACGACCAGCCCCAGCCCCACAAGGTGCTTGGTTGGCTTGCTTTGTCGGCTGGCGTAGTCGTCCATGGTTCGTGGCTCTCCAGTGAGGTCATCTGCGTAGGCCAGATGAGAAAAGACAAAATTGTAGTGACGGATTTCATGAACTTCGCTGTGGCAGGTCACTCAGCCTGCGCTGCAGTCGAGACAGAGGACGTGTTTTGACTCTGCCCGTCACCTGCGCATTTCAAAAGAGTCCGTCATACCTTGCGCGGTTTCGCGCTCCCCTATCAAGGTCTGAGCGCAGCGATTGGGGCTGAGCTTGCCCAACCAGGTGGCGGCGATGCGTTGGCCGTCGTGTGATTCTTCGAGCGTGAATTCGCCGTCATCCCAATCGGCCACGACTGCAAAGCGTTGCGACCCGGTATCCAATTCGCCGCGCAGGCTTCCGATGTGTTCGGGATGGGGTTTCAGTTCCAGCTGCCATGCTTGGGCTTGGGCTTTGAGCTGAACCCGCCACTGGCCTTGCAACTGCAAGGCGATGGTGTTGGCTGCGTCAGGGCACGCTGGAGGTGCCGATTGAATGGGGCCGATCCACCCCAATGTCAAGCACAGCAACAAACGTTGAGAGAGGACCCGCGCTCGTGTCATAACTTGGCCGCTGCAGCCGATGCGGCAGCGCGTTGCGCAAATTCGGCCCGCAGCGCCTTGAGCTTTTCGCGGGGGTCTTCGCGCACGGTGTTTTCATCCAAGCGCATTTCGGCAATGAAGCGGCTGGGCAGGGCGGCCACGGTTTCACGGCCTTTTTTGCGACGTTGGGTCCAGCTTACGGCCAAGCTGCGCTGGGCGCGGGTGATGCCCACGTACATCAGGCGTCGTTCTTCTTGCAGGCGCAGCAAAATGCCTTCTTGGTTTGCCCCGTCGGCGGCGTCGTCGTCACCCAGCTTGAAAGGCAGCAGGCCTTCGTTCACACCGACCAGCATCACATGCGGCCACTCCAGACCCTTGGAGGCGTGCAAGGTGGACAGCGTGACCACGTTTTGGTCTTTCTCGCGTTCGCTCAAGGTGGAGATGAGGGAGATGGTCTGCGCCACATCCAGCAGGTTTTTGACTTCTGTGGCCTGGGCTCCTGTGGCGTCTTCGATTTCCCCGCCGCAGCGCCCAGCCATCCAGTCGCAAAACTCCAGCACGTTGGTCCAGCGCGCGCTGGCCACTTTTTCGTTGTCTTCGCTGTCGTACAGGTGTGACTCGTAACCGATGTCTTGGAGCCACTCTAATAAGAAAGCCAGTGCGTCGGTCTTGCCCAAAGTCAAGCGGGCGCGGTGCTCCAGGTCGTTGATGTAGCGGCCAAACTCGTGCAAGCCGTCCACGGCGCGTGTGTTCACGGCGCTGGGCAAGCTGCCCGCAAACAGCGCCTCGAACAGGCTGAGTTTGTATTGCGTGGCAAAGGTGCCCAGTTGGCCCAGCGTCTGGTGGCCGATGCCACGCTTGGGGCTGGTGATGGCGCGCAAAAACGCGGGGTCGTCGTCGTTGTTGATCCACAGGCGAAACCAGGCGCACAGGTCTTTGATTTCGGCTTTGTCAAAAAAGCTCTGCCCGCCTGACACCTTGTAGGGAATGTTGGCGCGGCGCAGCGCTTGTTCAAACGGCCGGGCCATGTGGTTGGCGCGGTACAGAACAGCAAAGTCCTTGAACTCGCGGTGCTTGGATTCAAGCGAATGCCCGCTGCGGATCGACTGAATGCGCGCAATCGCCCGGTCGGCCTCGTGTTCTTCGTTCACAGCCTCGTTCAGGCGCACGGGTTCGCCCTCGCCCAGCTCTGAAAAAAGCGTCTTGGGGTAGAGCTTGGGGTTGGGCTCGATGACGTGGTTGGCCGCCCGCAGAATGGCGCTGGTGGAGCGGTAGTTTTGCTCCAGCTTGATGACTTTGAGCTGCGGAAAATCCTCTGGCAAGCGCTTGAGGTTGTCCAGCGTCGCGCCGCGCCAGCCGTAGATCGATTGGTCGTCGTCGCCCACCGCCGTGAAGCGGGCCCGCTCACCCACCAGGTGTTTGAGCACCTCGTATTGCGTGGCGTTGGTGTCCTGGTACTCGTCCACCAGCACATGGCCCATCTTGGCCTGCCAGCGCTCGCGCACCTCCGGAAACTCGGCCAGCAGCTTCAGGGGCATGCCAATCAGGTCGTCAAAGTCCACGCTTTGGTAGGCGGTCAGCCGCTCTTGGTACAGCGCCATGATGCGGGCGATCACCCGGGCGTTGTCGTCAGGCGCTTGTGCTGCAGCTTGTTCTGCGTTCAAACCCATGTTTTTCCACAGGCTGATGGTCCACTGCCACTGGCGGGCTGTGGCCGCATCGGTGGTGCCGCCGCAGTCTTTCAAGATGCTGGTCACATCGTCCGAGTCCATGATGCTGAACTGCGGTTTGAGCCCCAGCACCGCGCCGTCTTCGCGCATGATGCGCACGCCCAAGGCGTGGAAGGTGCAGATCAACACATCTTTGGCGGCTCGGCCAATGAGCTGTTTGGCCCGTTCGCGCATCTCGGCGGCGGCCTTGTTGGTGAAGGTGATGGCGGCGATGCGCTTGGGCTCCAGCCCGGCCTCGATCAGCCGCCCGATCTTGTGCGTGATCACCCGCGTCTTGCCCGAGCCCGCCCCGGCCAGCACCAGGCAGGGGCCGGAGACAAAGTTCACGGCTTCGAGTTGGGCGTTGTTGAGTCCGGCAGACATGGCTATCGAGAGGGTAAGAGCGGTCAGATCAGCACAGGAGTGGGACGCCAGCTTGCTGCGCCGCCGTATTCAGCGCCAGGTCCAGTGTGGCCAGCGGCAGGCTTTTTCGAAGGGCCAGTTCCAGGTAAGCCGCATCGTAGGCGCTCAGGCTGTAACGGCGGGCCAAATCAAGGGTGTCGTGCAAGGCCCGCAAACTGGTTTCGCCATCGGTGCCAATGTCCAGTGCTTCGAGCAAAGCCACAAAGGTGGAGGCTTGGGCCTGGGTGATCTTGCCCAGGCGCAGGCTTTTGACCATGACGTTGGCCGCTTCGAGGTGCCACAGCGAAGGGACCTGCGCCCCAGCGTCTTGCATGCGGTCCAGCACCCGCTGCGCCAACTCAAGACCTGCAGGGTTGCTTTGGGGCAGCAACCACAGCATGGCCACCGAGTTGTCGAGCACGAAACTCATGCCCGGCCTTCAGCGATCAGTGCAGCCAGGTCCACTCCGGTGCCTGCACCACTGGCATGTTGTTGGCGGGTGAATTCGCGCATTTGGGCCACCGCTTGCGAGCGTTGTTTCTCGGGCGCTTGCACCGGGACCAGCCTGGCCACTGTGACGCCGCGCACCGAAATGTCAAACGTTTGGCCGGCCTGCACCTGGCGCAAAAACTGCGGCAAGTGGGTCTTGGCTTCATAAGCGCCGATGGTTTGGGTGGGCATGGTGGTCTGGGCCTCCAGTGGGGGTGTTTTAGATTGTAGACTGGTTTATTAGACTGGTCAGACCCCGTTGGGGTGGCCTGGCCTGGCGGTCTTGGTGTTTGTCCACACGGCGACTGGCGTGTGCATGGGGGCCATCCTGATGTACTGGTTTACCCCGACAATGGACCCATGCTTGAAATTTTGCGTGTCACCTTTCCCTTTTTTGCGCTGGTGCTGTGCGGTTATGCCGCCGCCCGCATGAAGTTGTTGCCCTTGGAGGCCATTCCGGGGCTGAACGGTTTTGTGCTCTTTTTTGCCTTGCCTTGCATGTTGTTTCGCTTCGGGTCGGGCACGCCCATTGCGCAGTTGCTCGACGCCGGGGTGTTTTTCACCTACTTGTTTTGCGCTTTGGTGGTGGTGGGGTTCAGCATCGCCATCAGTTTGAACGCCCGCATTCGCTGGAACGATGCGTCTTTGGGTGCGTTGGTGGCCGCGTTTCCGAACACGGGATTCATGGGCGTGCCCTTGCTGGTGGCTTTGCTGGGCGCGCAGGCGGTGGGCACGGCCATTGTGACCATCGTGGTGGACTTGGTGATCACTTCTTCTTTGTGCGTGGCTTTGTCGCGCATGGATGCGGCGGGAGAACACGGTGCCGCGGTGGCCGCACGCAAGGCCTTGGTGGGCGTGCTGCGCAATCCCATGCCCTGGGCCATCAGTTTGGGGGCTGCGTTCTCGTTTTGGAATCTGGAGTTGCTGGATCCAGTGGCCAAAACGGTGGACTTGCTGGCGGATGCCGCATCACCGGTGGCCTTGTTCACCATTGGTGCGGTGTTGGCCCGATCGGCCATGTTGGCGCATGAGGACGAGGGCGAACCCTTGCGGACAGCCGATTATTTGCCCATTGCCTTGGTCAAGTTGGTCTTGCATCCGGTGTTGGTCTTGCTGGTGGGTATGACGGCCATCCAGTTGGGTGTGCAAATCACGGCCTTGGCGCTGCAGGTGATGGTGTTGGTGGCGGCTTTGCCCAGCGCGAGCAATGTGTCGCTGTTGGCCGAGCGACTGGGCGCAGACAACGGGCGCATTGCGCGCATCATTTTGGTGACCACCGCTGCGGCGTTCTTGACCTTTTCAGGGGCGGTGGCGTTTTTCAAAATGTAGCGCTCAGTGTCGAGGGCGCAACGGCCCGGGTTGGCAAAACAAGGGTGCCAGCCCGGCCCACGAAGTGGGCATCGTCCGGCCCTTTCCCTCAGATGGCTTGCGGGTCCACGTCCACCAGCCAGCGGATCACGCCTTTGTGTTCGGGCAGGCTGCGCACTTGGTGCAGCGCGCCGTGCAGGTGCCAAAGCATTTTTTGCAGGGCCATGCGGTTGGGGCTTTCCAGCAGCATTTGGGCGCGTTCGACATCGGCCACGCGTTGCATGCTCATGGGCACGGCGGGGTAGATGCTCACTCGCTGCACCAAGTCGGCGGTGCTCGGGTCGGCGTTCAGTTGGGATTGCAGCGTCTCGCGGGCCGCGTTCAGCAGGGCTTGGGATGCTTCCTGGGTGCGGGCATCGGCGCGCAGCAGGGCTTGGTGGCTGATGGGCGGCAGGTCGGCAGCGGTGCGTTCGGCCAACTCGCTCGCTGCAAAGGCCGGGTAGTCGTGTTTTTTAAGGGCCTCAAACAGCGGGTGTGTGGGGTGAAAGGTCTGCACCCACATTTCGCTGGTCGCGCTTTGTGCGGCGTTGCGACCGGCTCGGCCTGCGGCCTGCATGAGCAGCGCAAACAAGCGCTCGGGTGCCCTGAAATCACTTGAAAACAGCGCCGTGTCGGGGTTGACGGCCGCCACCAAGGTGATGCGCCGAAAGTCGTGACCTTTGGCGATCATTTGTGTGCCCACCAACACATCGACCTGCCCCGAATGCACCTGGGCCAGTTGGCTTTCCAAGGAGCCTTTGAGGCGCGTGCTGTCCGCGTCAATGCGGGCGATGCGCACAGGCTCACCGTCAGGCCGCAAAACGTGCGCCAACAATTGGCCCAAATGCTCTTCCAGTTGTTCGGTGCCTCGGCCAATGGGGGCGATGTCGGCATTGCCGCACTCGGGGCAGGCCCGGGGCACGCGTTCGGTCAGGCCGCAGTGGTGGCAGCGCAAAGTGCGGTCGATTTTGTGGAACACCCGAAAAGCGCTGCAGTGCTTGCACTCGCTTTTCCAGCCGCAGTCGGCGCAGTGCAGCACGGGCGCATAACCCCTGCGGTTGAGCAACAACATGCATTGCTCGCCGCGCTGGACCCGCTCTTGGATGGCGGCGACCAACTGGGTGGACAGCACAGCGCGGCGCGGCTGTTTGTTCATGTCCACCCGCCGCACTTTGGGCAACAAGCCGGTTCCAATGCGCGAGGGCATCAGCAGGCGTTGGTAACGGCCGCCTGGATCGTCGGCACTGGCCGGGCGGCTGAGGTGCCAGCTTTCGAGCGAGGGCGTGGCCGAGGCCAGCAGCACGGTGGCGTTTTGTAGCCTGCCCCTGTACACCGCCAAGTCGCGGGCCGAGTAGCGTGCGCCTTCTTGCTGTTTGTAGCTGGGGTCGTGTTCTTCGTCGACCACAATGAGTTTCAGGTGCGGCATGGACGCAAAAATGGCCATGCGTGTGCCCAGCACGATGCGGGCGTGGCCCGCGTGTGCGGCCAGCCAGGCTTTGAGGCGCTGGGCGGGCGTCATGCCGCTGTGCATGGACACCACCGCCTGCGCACCAAAGCGGGCTTGCACCCGTTCTTCAAGTTGGGGCGTGAGGTTGATTTCGGGCACCATCAGCAGAGCCTGGGCCTGCGGGTCGGCTGCCAACATGCGTTGCACGGCTTGCAAATACACCTCGGTCTTGCCGCTGCCGGTGCTGCCAAAGAGCAAAAAAGGGCCTTTTCCCAAGGCCATCTGCTCCAGCACCGTTGTTTGTTCACACGAGAGACTGGGGCTTTGGGCGGTTTGTACGGTGCGTTCGGCGTTTTGCTTTTTCAGGCGACGCGCCAGCTGCTCAGACGTCAGGTCGCGCAGTTGCGGGGGCAGGGCCGACAGGGCCACTTCGCCCAAGGACCGTTGGTAGTACTGGGCCGAAAACTGCACCAGTTGACGCCAGCCCTCGTCGAGCGGTGCCAAGCCGTCCAGCACGCTGATCACCTCGCGGATGGCCGATGGGGCCATGCCTTCTGGCGGCGAGGCATGGACTTTCCACACCACACCCAGCACGTTGCGCTGACCCAATGGGACCCGCACAAGTTGTCCAGCTTGAACGGCTTGTGTACACCGATAACTCAGCAATCCGCCGATCTGGCTGTGGGCGGGGGTCTGAACGGCGGTGTCTATCCAAAAAAAGTCAGGCACTAGAAATCCAGAGGTTTGAATGAATTTGAAAATATTGATGGTTAAGAAAAGTCTCGAAAACGAGGCTAAGTGCTTGATTTCAAAGTGCTTTGAGTTGACTCAAGAAAATCTGTGGATAACTTTGTTGAAAACTTGTCATGAACCCCGTAAAACCCTTAAAAATCAAGGCTTTCAACAGATTGCTCACCACCTGAGCATAAAAACTTTCTTTAATGAAATCAATGACTTAAGATTTTGCTGTGCTTTGATCGGGATGCTGTGAGAATCGAAGGATGATCAACCCACAGAGTAATATTTTGTGCATAAGTCAAGGCGATGGCGCTTCGTTCTTCACAAAAAAACCACAATAACCGACTTTTTTGTGCTAATTTTTTCCGCCCAACGCCCAACGCCCAACGCCCTTCAGCTGTGCCGCATCTTCCGCGAATGGCTGTGCACCGCCTCCACCAGCGCCGTCACATGCTCGGGCGGGGTGTATTGGCTGATGCCGTGGCCCAGGTTGAAGATGTGCGTGGGGCCGGTTTGGGTGGTGTCGGTGTGTGGCTTGCCAAAGCTGTTCAGCACGCGATGCACCTCGGTCGCAATCTGCGCAGGGGGCGCAAACAAGATGTTCGGGTCGATGTTGCCTTGCAGCGCTTTGCCGGGCCCACCGACTTCGCCGCCCACTTGGGCGCGGGCGCGGCCCAGGTTCATGGTCCAGTCCAGGCCCAGCACATCGCACTTCAGGCCCGCCATCTCGGGGAGCCACAGGCCACCGCCTTTGGTGAAGACCAAGCTGGGGATGCGCTGACCGTTGTGCTCGGTTTT
>CAITSG010000138.1 GCA_903894995.1 uncultured Burkholderiales bacterium | reverse complement strand
TGGTGTTGTTGATCAGCGTTGGGTTTGTGGCCGGTCGAGCTCGGCTCGTGCGGCCCGAGTCGGTTCGCGATTTGTCCAACCTGGTGTTTCTGGTGCTGACCCCAGCGCTGTTGTTTCGCACCATGAGTTCGGTGCACCTGGAGCGCTTGGACATGCGCCCGGTGTTCCAATACTTTTTGGTGGCGGCGGTGCTGTTTTTTGCCATGTTGATCGCTTATGGTCGCGATTCGCGGGCTTCGGTGTTGGCTTTGGCCGGCATCTTCAGCAACACCTTGATGATCGGCGTGCCCCTTGTCGGCCTGGCCTACGGTGAGGCGGGGCAGGTTTTGTTGTTCACCCTCATCTCCTTGCATGCGCTGGTGCTGCTGACCATGGCCACCGTGGTGCTGGAGTTGCAAATGGCCAGCGAGCAAGCCGCTGCTTCTGGCCAAAAAGGGCAACTTTGGCGCACTGTGGGCCAGGCCATCCGAAGCGCGGTATTGCACCCTGTGCCCTTGCCCATCATCGTGGGCCTGCTGTATGCGCAAACCGGCTGGGGTCTGCACCCGGTGCTGGACAAACCCTTGCAACTGTTGGGCAGCGCCTTTGGCCCCATCGCGCTGGTGTTGGTGGGCATCACGTTGTCACAAACCCCCGTGGGTAAAAACCTCTCAGCATCGGTGCGATTGTCTTTGGTCAAGACTGTTTTGCACCCCGTTCTCATGCTGGCTGTGGGTTGGGCTTTGGGCATGCGCGGGCTGGCCTTGTCGGTGATGGTGGTGGCTGCCGCTTTGCCTATCGGAGCCAACGTGTTTTTGTTCTCGCAGCGTTACCACAAGGAAGAAGACACCGTCACCGCTGCCGTGGCCATCTCGACCTTGATGGCCCTGTTGGGCATCTCTCTCGCCATGGCCTTGCTGCCCTTGTTGCCAGCCTGAGTCCTCCAGGGCAGCCAAGCGCATCGCCCTCTGGCGCTGGTTCGTCGTATCCGCTCAGGGCGCCAGCCGCTCGCGCAACCACTGATCGCCCGAGGATGTGTAACGCAAGCGGTCATGCAAACGGCTTTTACGGCCTTGCCAAAACTGCCACTGGTCGGGCACCAAGCGGTAGCCGCCCCAGTGCGGTGGGCGTGGTGGATTGAGCATGAATTGCGCGGCATATTTGGCCGCGTTGGTCACCAACACGGTGCGGCCGTCGATCACTTGGCTTTGCGGTGAGGCCCAGGCTCCGATGCGTGAATCGAGCGGACGGCTGTGAAAGTAGACGTCGCTTTCTTCGTCGCTGACTTTTTCCACGCGCCCTTCGATGCGCACCACGCGCTCAAGTTCAACCCAATGGAACTGAAGCGCCGCAAAGGGGTTGCCCGCCAGCTCTTGGCCTTTTTGGCTGTCGTAGTTGGTGTACCAGACGATGCCGCGCGTGTCACAGCCTTTGATCAGCACCACCCGCGTACTGGGGCGCAGGTTGCTGGCCACGGTGGCCAGCGTCATGGCGTTGGGTTCGGGCACTTCGGATGCAATGGCCTCTTGCAGCCATTGCTCAAATTGAGCCAATGGGTTGGCGTGCGAGGCGTTTTCGTTGAGCTCGGCTTTTTCGTAGCTCTTGCGCAGGTCGGCGATGTTCATGGTGCAAGTATAGGGATTTGGCCTTTTTAGGCTTTGCGCCAGCGCAATTCGGGGTTGTTGAGCTCAGGGGCTGCCGTGCTCCTTGACTGGCAAGTCTCAACACCCAACGCCCAACGCTCACTCGGCATGACGCAACAAGGTTGCCAGGGCCCGGTCTTCGATGCCATGGGCCTGCAGACTGCGGTAAGTTTGCAAGGCATAGTCGAGCGTGGTGCCAAAGCGCCCGCAGGACTGCTGAAAGATTTGCCGGTAAGTCTCAGTCGGCAGTTGTCCGGTGAAACTGGCGCTGCTGCGTGGCAGCGTGAAAGCCAGCGCCTTGACGGCGCCCTTGGGTGTGGCACAGGTCAGCCAGCATGGGGTGTACACGTCCATGGGCATTTCGCGCGCCCACAGCCGGGTCAGCACTTCGTCGGCTTGTTCGGGGGCAATGCGGTACACCACCCCCCGGCAACTGCCACCCCGCACCAGCGCGAAAACCAGGCCAGGGCATTCGGGGCTGCCCCGGTTCAGTCGGCTCCACATTTTCAAGGCCCTGTGCCAGCCCCAGACCTGGCTGAGGTGCTGCTCTTGCGCCTCAAACTCGGGCCGCCACAGCAGCGAGGCATAGCCAAACACCCACAAATCTTGCCCAGCGGCGCATTGCGCCCGAAAACGGTCGAGTACGTCACGCTGAAAAACCAGCGTCTGGGCCATCGAAGGCCCATCGGTGGCAGCGTCTGCTGCGGCATAGGTCATGTGCAAGGCCCCGCGATTACAATGGCGCGTTTAATTTTTTGGAGCATAAAGATGTCAAATCAACAAGATGACAACCAAACCGTTGTGTGGGCCATTTTGATTCCCGTGATCGTGCTGGCCATCAGTCTGGCGATAGGCGTGGGCGTGAGCAAAACCTTGAAAAAATCACCACCTGCAACCCCCGTTGTGGCGGATTCGGCAACTGCTGCTTTGCCGCTGTCGGCCGACGAAAGTGCGGTGCGTGTGGAAGATGGCATTGTGAAATTCTATTTTGCTTCGGGCAAGGCCGACCTGGCCGCCGGGGCCAAAGAAGCCTTGGCCGCCGTGGTGCAAGCGGCAGCTCAGGGTAAAACCTTGGTGCTCAGCGGCTTTCACGACAGCACGGGCTCAGCCGAGTTAAACGCAGAGTTGGCCAAGCAACGCGCCTTGTCCGTCAAGGCTGTCCTGGTCGAGTTGGGTGTGCCCGAGGGTCAAATGAGCTTGAAAAAACCGGAAAACATTGAGCTGGCAGCCGGTGCCGATGCCCAAGCCCGCCGCGTGGAAGTCTCAATCGAGTGATTCTGCCGGGCTGCTGCCCGCCGTTTTCTCCCCCCAAAAAAAGGACCTTAGGGTCCTTTTTTTAAGTGCAGCTTTTCGGAACCAATTGGTAACTTGTGAGGCATTGGGTCAATCATTTAGCGGTTACCATGTGACATGTAACTTTGTTACATCATAACAAAACGCAACGCATCGACATGCAAAGCTCTAGCCCATGACACTTCACCCCACCGTGGCGGCGGTCACCGCTCGCATCACCGAGCGCAGTCGCCCGACTCGCCAGGCCTATTTGCAGCAAGTCGAGGTTGCCGCCAGCCAGGACCCCGGTGCTCAGCGCTTGGGCTGCGCCAACTTGGCCCATGCCTTTGCCGCCATGCCCGAGGGCGACAAGGGCCGCGCCACGGCCCTGGACAAGATCAAAGTCGTGGCCCCGCGCGCGCCCAACATCGGCATCGTCAACGCCTACAACGACCTGCTGTCGGCCCACGCGCCGCTGCAGCATTACCCCGATCTCATCAAAGACGAAGCCCGAAAGCAGGGCGCCACGGCCCAAGTGGCTGGGGGCGTGCCCGCCATGTGCGATGGCGTCACGCAGGGCACGCCGGGCATGGAGCTCAGCCTGTTCAGCCGCGACGTGATCGCCATGGCCACAGCGGTGTCGCTGAGCCACGATGTGTTTGACGCGGCCTTGATGCTGGGTGTGTGCGACAAGATCGTGCCAGGACTGCTGATCGGTGCGCTGCAGTTTGGCCATTTGCCCACGGTTTTTGTGCCTGCTGGCCCCATGACCAGTGGCCTGTCGAACAACGAAAAATCCAAGGTGCGCGAACAAGCGGCTTTGGGACTGGTGGGCCGCGCCGAATTGTTGGAGGCCGAATCAAAGGCTTACCACGGCGAAGGCACCTGCACCTTTTACGGCACGGCCAACAGCAACCAGATGCTGCTCGAAGCCATGGGCCTGCAGGTGCCGGGCACAGCCTTCATCAACCCGGGCGAGGGCGTGCGCACCGAGTTGACCCGCGAAGCGGCCCGCACCGTGCTGGGGCTGGTCAAGGACAAAAACTTCACCCCCATTGGGTATGTGGTCGATGAGCGCTGCATCGTCAATGCCATGGTGGCCCTGCTGGCCACCGGCGGCTCGACCAACCACCTGATCCATTGGGTGGCGGTGGCGCGTGCGGCAGGCATCGTGATCGACTGGGACGACTTTTCGGCCTTGTCGGATGTGGTGCCGCTGCTGACCCGCGTGTACCCCAACGGCAGCGCCGACGTGAACCAGTTCCAGGCCGCAGGTGGTCCGGGCTATGTGATCCGCGAGTTGCTCGACGCCGGATTCATGCACGCCGATGTGCTGACGGTGCGCCCAGGTGGCCTGCGTGAATTTACCCGCATCCCGTCTGCCCAAAATGGCCAGCTGGTCTGGCATGAGGCAGGAGTCAGCCAAGATGACACCGTGGTGCGCCCGGCCAGCAGCCCCTTCAGCGCCACGGGGGGCTTGAAATTGCTGCAAGGCAATCTGGGCCGAAGTGTGATCAAGATTTCTGCTGTGCCCGAAGCGCTGCACTTCATCGAAGCCCCCGCGCTGGTGTTTAATTCGCAAGAAGAATTGCAAGCCGCGTTCAAAGAGGGCGAACTCGACCGCCTGTGCTTGAACCACCCTTCGGGCGGGGTGGTCTGCGTGGTGCGCTGGCAAGGCCCGCAAGCCAACGGCATGCCCGAGGTGCACAAACTCACGCCGCCGCTGGCCGTGCTGCAGGGCAAAGGTTCCAAGGTGGCGCTGGTCACCGATGGCCGCATGAGCGGCGCGTCGGGCATAGTGCCTGCCGCCATCCACGTCTCGCCCGAAGCGGCGGCCGGTGGCCCGCTGGCCAAAGTGCAAGACGGCGATCTGATCCGCCTCGACGGCGTGGCG
>CAITSG010000137.1 GCA_903894995.1 uncultured Burkholderiales bacterium | reverse complement strand
GAACTCTCGCAGCGTTTGGGCAAGGTCGATTCAGCCTTTGTGGCGCGCTTGCGGGCACTCCTTGAGCGTGCAGGTTTGCCGGTGCGCGGCCCTGTGATTGACGTGGCCGACAACGCAGGCCATTACATCGAGCACATGCGCCTCGATAAAAAAGCCATCGGCGGCGACATCCAGTTTGTGGTGATCGACGGCCCCGGCCAAGCCACCGTTTGTGGTGCGCCCGACGCCATGGTGCGCGAGGTGATCAACGCCTGCTGCGCCTGACCCATGTTTGCCGAGTCATTGGATTTGCCCGTGGTTTCAAGCCAGCCACTGGCCAGCTTGTCGGCGCTGGCATGCGACCCGGCGCAAACCCGAGGTCGACGGTTTGCTGAAGCCCCTGCGCCCACGCGCAACGCCTTCCAGCGCGACCGTGACCGCATCGTGCACTCCACCGCTTTTCGGCGGCTGGTTTACAAAACGCAAGTCTTTTTGAACCACGAAGGCGATTTGTTCCGCACGCGACTCACGCACTCGCTCGAAGTCGCGCAACTGGGCCGTTCAATTGCCCGGGCGCTGGGACTCAATGAGGACTTGGTCGAAGCCGTGGCGTTGGCGCACGACTTGGGCCACACGCCTTTTGGGCATGCCGGTCAAGATGCACTCAACGACTGCATGGCCGAGCACGGTGGCTTTGAGCACAACTTGCAAAGCTTGCGCGTGGTCGACAAGCTGGAAGAACGTTACCCCGCGTTTGACGGCCTCAACCTGAGTTTTGAAACCCGCGAGGGCGTGCTCAAACATTGCTCCCGCACCAATGCCGAGCATCTGGAGTTGACTGAGCCGGGCGGTGTGGGGCGGCGCTTCATCGACCGCACGCAACCCAGCTTGGAAGCTCAGCTGTGCAACTTGGCCGACGCGATTGCCTACAACGCGCACGACATCGACGACGGCGTGCGCTCTGGGCTGATCAGCATTGAGCAACTGCTGCAGGTCGAACTGTTTTCGCACTACCACCAGCAGGTGCTGACAGAGCATCCGCGCTTGTCGGAAAAGCCGCGCCGCGTTCTGTACGAAACCATCCGCCGCATGCTCAGTGACCAGGTCTACGATGTGATCGACACCACCCGCCAAGCCGTTGAACAGGCGGGTGTTGCTTCGTTGGAAGAAGCCCGCTTGGCCGGGCCGCTGGTGGCGTTCAGCCCCGGCATGAAGGCCCGCAGCGGCGAACTCAAAAAGTTTTTGTTTGCGCAGCTCTACCGTCATCCGCAGGTCATGTACACCACCGGACAGGCGCAGCAGGCTGTGCGCGAATTGTTTGCGGCTTACATCGCCAAGCCTGCCGAAATGTCCGCCGATTTCGCTGCCAACGCCGATCTGCACCGTGCGGTGGCCGACTACATTGCGGGCATGACCGACCGCTTCGCGCTGCGAGAACACGAACGCCTGACAGGCCGCAAGTTGTTGTGAACGGTTGTGGGTCGCACACATGTGGGAGCGACGCCCCCGTGGCGATACTGCCTTTGTGGGCCAGAGCCAGACTCATTTCGACGAGGGCGTTGCTCCCACATACGGGTTCAAAGCCCAGGGATCTCTAGACGCTCATGACCCGAAAAACCGCTTTATCTTCTTTTGAGCAGGCTTGGCTGGTCGTTGCTGCTGGCGGCGTGGCGGCCTTGCAGGTGGGCAAGCTGCCACCGGCCTTGCCTGCGCTGCAGGCCGAGTTGGGCCTGACGCTGGTGCAGTCCGGTTTCCTCTTGTCCATGGTGCAACTCGCGGGCATGAGCCTGGCGGTGTTCATGGGCCTGTTGGCCGATGGCATGGGGCTCAAGCGCAGCATGGTGCGCGGCCTGTGCTTGCTGGCGCTGGCCAGTGGTTTGGGCGCTTTCGCCACTTCGGTTGCCGCCTTGCTGGCGCTGCGGGCCATCGAAGGCCTGGGCTTTTTGCTGGTGGCTTTGCCCGCACCCGCCTTGATTCGCCGCCTGGTGCCGGTGGCCCAACTGCCCGGCATGCTCGGCGTGTGGGGCGCGTACATGCCCACCGGCACGGCGCTGGCTTTGCTGGCCGGGCCGCTTTTTATTCCGGTCTGGGGTTGGGGTGCTTGGTGGTGGCTGTTTGCTGCCGTGTCGCTGGCCATGGCCGCGTGGTTGTGGCGCAGCGTGCCCGCCGACCCCGTGGCCCCCACAGCCGCAGCCGGGCTTGGTGCCTGGCAGCGCCTGCGCCGCACCTTGAGCGCCCGTGGCCCCTGGCTTGTGGCACTCACCTTTGGCATGTACTCGGGCCAGTGGCTGGCGGTGGTGGGTTTCTTGCCGTCCATTTACGCCGCAGCGGGCGTGAACGGTGCGCTGCTGGGTGTGCTCACAGCTTTGGCGGCGGCCGTTAACATCGTCGGCAACATGGCCTCTGGCCGATTGTTGCAGCGCGGCTGGGCACCCCGCAACACGCTGTGGCTGGGCTATGGCGCCATGGCATTGGGCAGCACAATGGCCTTTGTGCCCTTCACCGAAAGCCTGCCTTGGTTGCGTTTTGCCGGGGTGCTGCTGTTTTCGGGCATGGGCGGTTTGGTGCCGGGCACGCTGTTCAGTCTGGCGGTGCGTCTGGCCCCGGGCGAGCAACAAGTGGCCACCACCGTGGGCTGGGTGCAGCAGTTGTCTGCCTTGGGTCAGTTCGTCGGCCCCCCCGTGGTGGCGGCCGTGGCCGCGCGGGCAGGCGGCTGGCAGCTCACGCCGCTGGTCACGGTGGGTTGTTGTTTGCTGGGGGCGGGGTTGGCCTGGCTGGCTGGGCGAGAATTGGCGTCATGGAGGAAAACATGACCGACCGATCCGTCCCGCTCGTCTCCGCCAATTACGCCACTTTGCTCGGCGACATCAAGCAACGCGTGCGCCATGGGCAAACGCGGGCGGTGTTGGCCGTTAATGCCGAGCTCATTCGCCTGTGTTGGGACATCGGCGCTCTGATCCACGCTCGCCAGCAGCAAGAAGGCTGGGGGGCTGGGGTTATTCCGCGTTTGGCGCGTGATTTGCATAACGAATTGCCGGAGGAAAAGGGCTTTTCCGAGCGCAACATCAAACGGATGCTGGCTTTTTACCGCGAATATCCGCACCTGGAATTTGTGCCACAAGCTGTGGCACAAATTGATCCCGGGGAAAAAGTGCCACAGCCTGCGGCACATTTCCCGGTGGACTTGGTGCAGTCCATCCCCTGGGGGCACCACACCGAGCTCATGGCCAAGGTCAAGGACCTGCCCACCCGCCATTGGTACATGCAGGCCTGCCTGGCCAATGGCTGGAGCCGCAACATTTTGGTCCTGCAGATCGAGGTCGCCGCGCATCAGCGCCAAGGGCGAGCCACCACCAACTTTGACAGGCGGCTTCCGTTGCCCGATTCAGATCTGGTGCAGCAAACCTTGAAAGACCCCTACCTGTTTGACTTTCTGACGCTGGCATCGGGCTTGCATGAGCGCGAACTCGAAACCGGCCTCATCGCGCATCTGGAAAAGTTTTTGCTGGAGTTGGGGCAAGGCTTTGCTTTTGTGGGGCGGCAATACCACCTTGATGTTGGCGATCAGGATTTTTATGTTGACTTGCTGTTTTATCACCTGAAGCTGCGTTGCTACGTGGTGATTGACCTCAAGCGCGGCGACTTCAAGCCTGAATATGCGGGCAAGATGAATTTCTATTGCAGCGTGGTGGATGATCGGCTGCGCCATGAAGGCGACAGACCCACCATCGGGCTGATTCTTTGCCAGCAACCCAACCGAGTGCTGGCGGAATATGCGTTGCGCGGTGTGGACAAGCCCATAGGTGTTTCCAGTTTCGAGCTCACCCGAGCACTGCCCGAGAGTCTGGAAAGCAGCCTGCCGACCATCGAAGAAATCGAACGCGAATTGGAGGGGGACGCATGAGCGGGCGATCTTCCAGCCGCGGCAAACCCGAGCGCAAAAAGACCGAGGCATCTCTCGTCCGTTCCTCAGCAGCGGAATACCTGACCTTTGTTGCGGCCAGTGGGCAGGGTGGTGTGGAGGCCATTTACGCCGATGAGAGCATCTGGTTGACTCAGAAAATGATGGGACAGCTGTACGACGTAGAAACCCAAACGATCAACTATCACCTCAAAAAGGTGTTTTCTGACAATGAGTTGCAAGAGTCTTCAGTTATTCGAAAATTTCGAATAACTGCCGCCGATGGCAAGAGCTATGACACACAGCACTACCACTTGAGTGCCATCATCGCCGTTGGCTACAAGGTCAATTCCGAGCGGGCGGTGCAGTTCCGCAAATGGGCCACAGGCATCATCGAGCAGTTCACCATCAAAGCCTACGTGATGGATGACGAGCGCATCAAGGCAGGCGGGTCCATCCTGACGGAGCAGTATTTTGAAGAGCAGCTGCAGCGCGTGCGTGAGATTCGGCTCTCCGAGCGCAAGTTCTACCAAAAGATCACCGACATTTATGCCACAGCGATTGACTACGATGTGACGGCGCAGGCCACTCTGCGGTTTTTTGCCACCGTGCAAAACAAGCTGCATTGGGCCATCCATGGGCAGACGGCGGCCGAGGTTATTTATGACCGTGCAGACGCCGACCAGCCCCACATGGGGCTGAGCACCTGGAAGGACAGGCCGACAGGAAAGATCCAGAAATTCGACGTGTCGGTCGCCAAAAATTACCTGTCCGAGACGGAAATGGCGCAGCTGTCGCGTTTGGTCAACGCTTATCTGGATGTGGCTGAAGACATGGCGCAGCGCAAAATGCCCATGACCATGCAGGATTGGGAAGTACGACTGAACCGTTTTATCGATGCCACGGACCGCAGCGTGTTGCAAGATGCAGGCAAGGTCAGTGCCGAAATCGCCAAGGCGCATGCCGAAAGCGAGTTTGAGAAATACCGCATCGTGCAGGACCGTTTGTTTGAAAGTGACTTTGACCGCTTGTTCAAGCGGATCGATCGTGGCGGCCTCTCCGAGGACGAACCTTCGTGATCAGACCTTGTGTCAACAGGCACAATCTCGCCCATGACCGACATGAATACCCCCGAAATTGCCGACACCGTGCGCTGGCTCGAACGCGCCGTGATTGGTCTGAACCTGTGTCCCTTTGCCAAAGCCCCGCACGTCAAGGGCCAGATCCATTACGTGCTGAGCGAAGCCAAGGGCCTGGAAGGCTTGCGCGACGAGTTGATCGAACAGCTGCAGGCCTTGGCCGGCATGCCTGCCGAAGAGCGCGAGACCGTGCTCTTGATCGTGCCGCAGATGCTGCAGGATTTTCTGGAGTTCAACGACTTTCTGGACGAGGCCGATGCCGTGCTGCAAGAGCTGGATATGGAAGGCGTGTTCCAAGTCGCGAGTTTCCACCCGCAGTTCCAGTTTGCCGACACCGAGCCGGACGACATCGGCAATTTCACCAACCGCTCGCCTTACCCCACGCTGCACCTGCTGCGCGAGGAGAGCATCGACCGGGCAGTCGATGCTTTCCCCGAGGCCGAGATGATTTACGAGACCAACATCGAGACCCTGGACAAGCTGGGGGCTGAGGGCTGGGAAAAGCTGGATGTAGGGCCGCACTGAGGCGATTCGGGTCGTCTTCAACGGAAAACAGGTTTTCGGGAAGTTCAAGTGAATTAACCATGTATTTATTCCACTGGTTGGATAAAATACATGGATGTACCCCCGGCAGCCCCAGCAGAAACTCCTTCGCCTGATGCAGCAATTTCCTGCAGTGGGTTTGCTCGGGCCGCGCCAGGCGGGCAAAACCACTTTGGCTTTTGCGCAAAAAGCGCTGTACCCCAACGCCTTGTATCTGGACCTGGAGTTGCCCTCGGCGCAAAGACAGCTGGATGATCCGGAAGCCTTTTTGATGGCCCACGCGCAGCAGTTGGTCATTCTGGACGAGGTGCAGCGCATGCCCGAGTTGTTTGGCATTTTGCGTGGGGTGATCGACCAGCGCCGTCGCATGAATCAACCCAGTGGGCAGTTTTTGCTGTTGGGCTCGGCCACCGGTGTGTTGCTGCAGCAGACCAGCGAAAGCCTGGCCGGTCGTGTGGCTTATGTCGAGTTGCCCGCGTTGCAGGCCTTCGAGGTGTTTAGCACCCTGGCCAGCGTGGCTGACTTGAACGCTTTGTGGGTGCGTGGGGGCTTTCCCTTGTCGTGGCTGGCGGCATCCGATGCCGACAGCATGACGTGGCGGGAGGTGTTCATCACGACCTATTTGGAAAAAGACATCCCGGCCTTGGGGCCGCGTATCCCCGCCACCACCTTGCGGCGTTTGTGGACCATGCTGGCGCATCATCAGGGCGAACTGTTGGACCAAGCCAAATTGGCTTCGGCCTTGGCCATCAGCGGTCAGACCGTGAGCCGCTACATCGACTTGTTGTGCGACTTGATGTTGGTGCGGCGCTTGCCCGCTTGGCATGGCAACGTGGGCAAACGCCTGATTCGCTCGCCCAAGGTGTATGTGCGAGACAGCGGTTTGGTCCATGCTCTGTTGGGTTTGTCGAATCTGGACGCAGTGCTCGGCCATCCCGTGGCCGGATCCAGTTGGGAGGGCTTTGTGGTGGAGCAGTTGGTGAACGCCGCCCCCAACGCCCAAGCCAGCTTCTACCGCACCAGCAATGGTGCCGAGGTGGACTTGGTGCTGACATTTCGCAACCAACAAACTTGGGTCATCGAGATCAAGCGATCCAGTGCGCCCACCGTGTCCAGAGGTTTCCACCAGGCGGCCGTCGATTTGGGGGCCACGCGCAAGCTGTTGGTGGCACCCGTTGAACAAACTTACCCCATGAAAGAACACATCGAGGTGGTCGACGTGTTGACGGCCGTCCGATGGGTGACCGAACAGGAACAAAACAATGGCTAAACAATCCATGAGCGCCCACAAAACGGCT
>CAITSG010000136.1 GCA_903894995.1 uncultured Burkholderiales bacterium | reverse complement strand
TGATCGCCCCGGGGCGGGGCTCCTACAAAAGTCAATGGGCGCTCAATTGGAGCATCGCCCCGTGGGGTCGGTACCCTGTAGGAGCGGCGCCCTCGCCGCGATAGACCCGTTGCAGTCCACAAGTCATCGCCCCGGGGCGGGGCTCCTACAAAAGTCAATGGGCGCTCAATTGAGCGCCCATTTTTTATATTTGGCACCCTGGCCCCGAAGGGCAGGGTGTTCATCTGGCCCATCAGGCCGCCAGCTTGGCCTTGGGCGCGATGGTTTCCAATGCTTCACTCAAGATCTGCAGAGTGCGGGGCACTTGGTGCCATTTGTCCAGGCCAAACAAGCCCATGCGGAAGGTGCGGAAGTCCGCAGGCTCGTCGCACTGCAAGGGCACACCCGCAGCGGTTTGCAGGCCCAAGGCCAAGAACTTCTTGCTGCTTTGGATGTCCGGGTCGGTGGTGTAGCTCACCACCACGCCAGGCGCTTCGAAACCGGGCGCGGCCACGCTGGGGAAACCGTGCTCCAAGAGCATTGAGCGCACTTGGCGACCCAGCGCCACTTGCTCGTCGCGAACTTTGTCAAAGCCATAGGCCTCGGTCTCCAGCATGGTCTCTTGCAGGCGTTGCAGCGCATCGGTGGGCAAGGTGGTGTGGTACATGTGGGCACCACTTTCGTAAGTTTCCATCACTTGCAGCCACTTTTTCAGGTCCATGGCAAAGGTGGTGCTGGTGGTGCTGTCAATCGCCTGGCGGGCGCGTTCGCTCAGCATGACCATGGCGCAGCACGGTGAACTGCTCCAGCCTTTTTGTGGGGCGCTGATCAGAACATCCACGCCCGTGGCTTTCATGTCCACCCACATGGCGCCCGAGGCGATGCAGTCCAGCACAAACAGGCCGCCTACCGCGTGCACCGCATCGGACACGGCTTTTAAGTAGTCGTCAGGCAGGATCATGCCCGCCGAGGTTTCGACGTGCGGGGCAAACACCAGTGCAGGTTTTTCAGCGGCAATGGCGGCTTTGACTTCTTCGATGGGGGCAGGCACCCAAGCGGCTTGTGAGCCCGCAGCGGTGCGGCGTGCCTTGAGCACGCTGTGGCTCTTGGGGATCTGGCCCATGTCAAAAATTTGCGTCCAGCGGAAGCTGAACCAGCCGTTGCGGATCACCATGACGTGCTGGTTGGTGGCGAACTGGCGAGCCACCGATTCCATGCCGAAAGTGCCGCTGCCGGGCACCAGCGCGACCGAGTGTGCGCCATAAACGTTCTTGAGCATGCGCGAGATGTCGGTCATGACACCGCCAAAGCGCTTGGACATGTGGTTCAGGGCGCGGTCGGTGTAGACCACTGAAAACTCAAGCAGACCATCGGGGTCAATGTGGGGCAGCAATCCAGGCATGGGAGTCTCCGTTTTTCAATCAAGTCGTACAGCTTAACAAAGTTCAACGCCCGCGCCGCACGCGCAGGATTTCGTCCAGGATCAGCAGGGCCGCGCCCACGCTGATGCCGGCATCGGCCACGTTGAAGGCCGGGAAGTGCCAGGCTCCCCAGTAAAAGTCCAGAAAGTCGACCACATAACCGTACAGCAGGCGGTCAATCACGTTGCCAATCGCCCCGCCCAAAATCAGCGAGATGGCCAGGCTGAAGAGCTTTTGGCCGGGATGTGAGCGCAGCATCCAGACCATGAAGATGGCCGCGGCCACGCCAATGCCAGTGAAAAACCAGCGCTGCCAGCCGCCCGCTCCGGCCAGAAACGAAAAGGCTGCGCCGTGGTTGTGCACCCGCACCAAGTTAAAAAACGAGGTGACGGGCGTGCTGTCGCCCAGTTGAAAAACGCCCAATACCAACACCTTGGTGAACTGGTCGAGCACCAGCACCAACAGGGCGATGCCCAGCCAAACCGCCATGCCAGCGCTTTTGCGGGTGCCGCTTTTGCCGAATTTTTTAGAGATGGCCATGGGTTTGCCTTGAATTTTTGAAAGGTGTCAGGCAACGTGGCGGGTTTCGCCAGCGCCGTGCAGGTTGCTCACGCAGCG
>CAITSG010000135.1 GCA_903894995.1 uncultured Burkholderiales bacterium | reverse complement strand
TGAAGTGAAGTTCACGTCCATGTGCAGGCCGGGGCGACCGGAAAAGTCCACCACCACGCGGCTCAAGGCTTCGTCAAGCGGCACATAAGCGTGGCCATAACGGCGGATGCCTTTTTTATCGCCAATCGCTTGCGCAAAGGCCTGGCCTAGGGTGATGCCGATGTCTTCCACCGTGTGGTGGCCGTCGATGTGCAGGTCGCCTTCGCAAGCGATGTCCAGATCAATCAAACCATGGCGGGCGATCTGGTCGAGCATGTGGTCCAGAAAACCGATGCCGCTGGCCAGCTTGGCCTGGCCCGTGCCGTCGAGGTTGATGGCGACACGGATGTTCGTCTCGGCCGTCTTGCGGGTCACGTTTGCTGTACGGTTCATAAGGAGACTTTCAGAGCAGCAAGGAGTTGGTCGTTTTCTGCAGCGGTGCCCACCGTCAGGCGCAGGCAATTGGCGAGCAATGGGTGCATTTTAGAAATGTTCTTGATCAGCACACCGTGGGCCTTCAGACCGTCGAAGGTTTTGGCCGCATCGGGCACGCGGGCCAGGATCATGTTGGCTTCGCTCGGGAACGGGGTCACACCAGGCATGGTGGCCAGTTCTTTCAGCAAACGGGTGCGCTGCTCGCGCAGGTCTTTGGCTTGGGCTGCAAACACCTCGGTGTGCTCCAGCGCAAACAAAGCGCATTCGGTGTTGAGCACGCTGATGTTGTAGGGGGGGCGCACTTTGTCGATCTCGGCCACCAAAACCTTGGGGCCGATCATGTAGCCCAGGCGCACCCCGGCCAAGCCAAACTTGGACAGCGTGCGCATCAAGAGCACATGGGTGTGGCGGGTGATGCGGTCTGCATAGCTGCGGCTGGCAAAGGGCTGGTAAGCCTCGTCCATCACGACCAAGCCGCCTTGTGCGCCTTGGGCCTGGACGATCTTTTCGATCGTGTCGTCGTTCCACAGGTTGCCCGTGGGGTTGTTGGGGTAAGCCAGGTAGACGATGGATGGCTTGTGCTCGGCAATCGCGGCCAGCATGGCGGCTTCGTCGAGTTCAAAGTCGGCCGTGAGCGGCACGCCGTGGAAGGCCAAGCCTTGCAACTGGGCGCTCATGGCGTACATCACAAAGCCCGGCAAGGGCGAGAGTATGCTGGCACCGGGAACGTCGCAGGCCATGGCCAGCAAGGAGATCAATTCGTCAGAGCCGTTGCCCAGCATGATGTCGAAGCCTTCGGGCATGCCGGCGTGGTGGGCCAAAGCATGGCGCAGTTCGTTCACTCGGCCGTCGGGGTAGCGGTTGAGCGCCAAGGCCCCCAGTCGCTCGCCCAAAGCCTTTTGCAACTCAGCCGGCAGTCTGTGCGGGTTTTCCATTGCGTCCAGCTTGACCATGCCGACCGAGTCCTGGATGGCGTAGGCGTGCATGGACTGCACGTCCTGGCGGATGCGTTGCATCAGTTGGGGGCTCACGGTCATGTCGGCTCTCGCATGGGGGGAACAGGGTTCAAACGCAATTCGGCAGCGCGGGCGTGGGCTTGCAGGCCTTCGCCATAAGCCAGCTCGGCGGCAATGCGGCCCAGCGTCTGGGCACCCGCTTCGCTCACTTCAATCAAGCTGCTGCGTTTTTGGAAGTCATAAACGCCCAGTGGCGAAGAAAAACGCGCCGTGCCGCTGGTGGGCAACACGTGGTTGGGACCAGCGCAGTAGTCACCCAGCGATTCGCTGGTGAACGCGCCCATAAAGATCGCACCCGCGTGGCACAGCAGCGGCTCCCAGCGGTGCGGGTCGCTGCTCGACACCTCCAGGTGCTCGGGCGCAATACGGTTGCTGATGGCGCAGGCTTCTTCCATGCTGCGCGTCAAAATCAATGCACCACGGTCGTTGAGCGACTTGGCGATGATCTTGCGGCGGGGCATGGAGGGCAGCAGGTGGTCAATGGCGGCTTGCACTTCGGCGATGTAGGCCGCATCGGGGCACAGCAAAATGCTTTGCGCCAGCTCGTCGTGCTCGGCCTGGCTGAACAAATCCATCGCCACCCATTCGGCGGGCGTGCTGCCATCGGCCAAGACCAGAATTTCAGAGGGGCCCGCGATCATGTCGATGCCCACGGTGCCGAACACGCGCTTTTTGGCGCTGGCCACATAGGCGTTGCCCGGGCCGGTGATCTTGTCCACCTTAGGGATGGTGGCGGTGCCGTAGGCCAAAGCCCCCACCGCTTGCGCGCCACCCACGGTGAAGGCACGCGTGACGCCCGCCACATAGGCGGCGGCCAACACGAGTTGATTGCGCTCACCCCGGCTGGAAGTGGCCGCCTCTCCAGAGCCGCCCGTGGCCACGCTGCCGCGCACGGGCGTGGGCACGACCATGATGATGTCCTGCACCCCGGCCACATGGGCGGGGATGGCATTCATCAACACCGAAGAGGGGTAAGCGGCCTTGCCTCCGGGCACATAAATGCCCACGCGGTCGAGCGGCGTGACTTTCTGGCCGAGCAGCGTGCCGTCTTCGTCGCGGTAGCTCCAGCTCTCGCCAGAGGCTTTCTTTTGCGCTTCGTGGTACTTGCGCACCCGGCTTGCTGCGGCTTGCAGGGCTTCGCGTTGTGCAGCGGGCAGGCTGTCGAGTGCCGCTTTCAGTTCGGCCTGGGTGATCTCCAAAGCTTTCACATCGGGCGCTTGCAGGCCGTCAAAGCGCTGGGTGTATTCCAGCACGGCGTCATCGCCACGCTTTTGCACATCGGCCAGGATATCGGCCACGCGCTGCTCGATGGCGGCGTCGGTGTCGGCAGACCAATGCAGGCGGGCCGCAAAGGCCGCTTCAAAACCGGCGTCTGCCGTGTTCAGTTGCAAAGGTTTGGCGTGCAGTGCCATCGAGTCCATGGGGGTCAGTCTTTCTTCACTGCGCCCGCAAAGGCGTCGATGATGGCGCGAATCGGCGCTTGCTTGAGCTTGAGCGCGGCCTGGTTCACGACCAAGCGCGCGCTGATGTCCATGATGCGCTCGACCTCCACCAGGTGGTTGGCCTTGAGCGTGTTGCCGGTGGACACCAGATCGACAATGGCATCGGCCAGGCCCGTGAGCGGTGCCAGCTCCATGCTGCCGTAGAGCTTGATCATGTCGACGTGCACGCCTTTGGTGGCAAAGAAGTCGCGGGCAATCGCGGTGTATTTGGTCGCCACTTTGAGGCGCGATCCGGTGCGCACCGCGCTGGCGTAGTCGTAGTCAGCGCGCACGGCCACACTCATGCGGCATTTGGCAATGTTCAGATCCAGCGGCTGGTAAAGGCCTTGGCCGCCGTGCTCGATCAGCGTGTCCAAACCCGTGACACCCAAATCAGCGCCGCCGTATTCCACATAGGTGGGCACGTCGCTGGCACGCACCAGCACCACACGCACGTTAGGCTGGTTGGTGGGCAAGATCAGCTTGCGGGATTTTTCGGGGTCTTCCAGAACCTCGATGCCCGCGGCTTTAAGCAGCGGCAGGGTTTCGTCAAAGATGCGTCCTTTGGACAGGGCCAGCGTGATCATTTCACTCTTTCAATGTCGGCCCCCAGGCCGCGCAGTTTCAACTCCATCCGGTCATAGCCGCGGTCCAGGTGGTAAATGCGGTCGACGATGGTTTCGCCTTCTGCCACGAGCCCGGCAATCACCAAGCTCGCCGATGCGCGCAGGTCAGTCGCCATCACTGTGGCACCGGACAACTTTTCCACACCCTCGATCACCGACACCTTGCCGTCGATCTGGATGTGCGCACCCAGGCGCACCAGCTCGTTGACGTGCATGAAGCGGTTTTCAAAAATGGTTTCGGTCACCTTGCTCGCGCCTTGCGCGATGCAGTTAAGCGCCATGAACTGCGCCTGCATGTCGGTCGGAAAACCGGGGTATTCGGTGGTGCGAAAACTCTGAGCCTTCAAACGGCCTTCGGATTGAACGCGGATGAAGCCGTCGCCCGCTTCGATGGTGGCACCGGCCTCGCGCAGCTTTTCGATGACCACTTCCAGGTGGTCTGCGCGACCGTGGCGCAGCACCACATCACCGCCCGTGGCGGCTACGGCGCACAAAAAGGTACCCGTCTCGATGCGGTCTGCCACCACCTGGTGCTCACAACCGTGCAGGCGGTCCACACCCTGAATGCGGATGCGACGTGTGCCATGGCCTTCGATCTTCGCGCCCATCTTGATGAGCATCTCGGCCAGGTCGGGAATTTCAGGTTCTTGCGCGGCGTTTTCAAGCACCGTCTCACCATCGGCCAAGGCCGCGGCCATCATGAAGTTTTCAGTGCCGGTGACGGTGACCATGTCGGTGGTGATGCGTGCACCTTTGAGGCGCGTACGGCCCGCGGGCAGACTGGCCAGCATGTAACCGTGCTCGACCGTGATGACGGCACCCATGGCCTGAAGGCCTTTGATGTGCTGATCCACGGGCCGCGAGCCAATGGCGCAACCGCCGGGCAAAGACACTTTGGCATGGCCAAAACGGGCCAGCAAAGGCCCGAGCGCCAGCACCGAGGCGCGCATGGTTTTCACAAGCTCATAGGGCGCTTCAGGGTTATTTAATGATCCAGCGTCCAAAGTGACTCGACCATCTTCGTGGTGCTCGGCCGTCACGCCCATGTTGCGGATCAGCTTGAGCATGGTCGAGACGTCTTGCAAGCGAGGCACGTTGACCATCTTGACGGGCTCGGCGCTCAGCAAAGCGGCGCACAACTCGGGCAGAGCGGCGTTTTTGGCACCCGACACATTGAGCGTGCCTTGCAGGCGGTGGCCACCGCGAATTTTCAGTTTGTCCATGGATCAGGTCGGTGCGTTGTGGCCCGAAGGCCTTCGGTTCATTGCGCTTGTGCAGCCCATTCGGCGGGCGTGAAGGTCTTCATCGACAAGGCATGCACCTCGTCGGTATGCATTTTTTGGCCCAAGGTGGCATACACACGCTGATGCCGCGCAATGGGGCGCATGCCGGCAAAGGCTTCGGACACGACCACGGCGCTCCAGTGGCGGCCATCGCCCTCCACCGTGAGGTGGGTGCAGTCGAGGCCTGCGGCGATGATGGCTTGGAGTTGCTCTGCGTTCATGGGGGTTCAGCTTCGGATTTTGTAGCCGATGCGCAAAAGGTGAAGGGTCAGGCCGCTGATGGCGGCCAAGGCTGTGCCCACCACCGCCAGACTGAGCCAGGGTGACACGTCGCTTTGGCCAAAAAAGCCGTAACGGAAACCATCAATCATGTAGAAAAACGGGTTCAGGTGGCTGAGCTTTTGCCAAAAAGGCGGGAGCGAATGGATGGAATAGAACACGCCCGACAGAAAGGTCATGGGCATGATGATGAAGTTCTGAAAGGCGGCCATCTGGTCGAACTTTTCAGCCCACAGCCCGGCAATCACGCCCAGCGAGCCCATCATGGCCGCGCCCATGACGGCAAAGGTCAAAATCCACAGCGGATTCACAAACGTGATGTTGACCATCCAGCCGGTGATGACGAACACGCCCAAGCCCACGGCCAAGCCGCGCACAACGGACGAACCCACATAGGCCACAAACCAGCTGCGGTGCGAAAGCGGTGTGAGCAGCAAAAACACCAAGCTGCCCATGATCTTGCTTTGCACCAAACTGGACGAGCTGTTGGCAAATGCGTTTTGCAGCACGCCCATCATCATCAGGCCCGGCAGCAAAAAGGAGGTGTAGGGCACGTTGTCATACACCTTGACATGGTCTTCGAGCACATGGCCGAAGATGAGCATGTACAACACGGAGGTGAGCACGGGTGCGCCCACCGTCTGGAAAGCGACTTTCCAAAAACGCAGCACCTCTTTGTAGAGCAGGGTTTGCCAGCCGGTCATGCCAGGGCTCCCGAGGCGGTTTGTTTGCGGTTCATGACTTCCAGAAAAACGTCTTCGAGGTCGGCTTGGCGGATTTCCACGTCTTCCACCACCAGACCCGCCGTGCGCAAGGTGGCCAAATAATTTTCGATCTCGGCCGCGTTGTGCACCGGCAACTGGACGATGCGCCCCGTGACGCGGGCGATGGCCGCGACGGCGGGCGGCAAGTCGCCGTCGAGCTTGAAGCGCAACACCTGGCTGGTGGCAGAACGGAGCAAATCAGAGGTGCGCTCCAGCGCCAGCAACTGACCACGTTTGAGCATGGCGATGCGGCCGCACAGGGCTTCGGCTTCTTCTAAGTAATGGGTGGTGAGCAAGACGGTGTGGCCTTGCTTGTTGAGTTTGGCGATGAAGGCCCACAAGGTCTGGCGCAGCTCCACATCGACCCCGGCGGTGGGCTCGTCGAGCACGATCACGCGGGGTTTGTGCACCAGCGCTTGCGCCACCAGCACCCGGCGCTTCATGCCGCCCGAGAGTTGGCGCATGTTGGCGCCCGCCTTGTCGGCCAAACCCAGACTGTCCAGCAGCTCGTCGATCCAGGCCTCGTTTTTCTTGACCCCGAAATAACCCGACTGGATGCGCAAAGCTTCGCGCACGGTGAAAAACGGGTCAAACACCAACTCTTGCGGCACCACGCCCAAGAGGCGACGGGCAGCGGCGTAATCGGTTTGTACATCGTGGCCATGCACCAACACGCGCCCGGTGGTGGGGCGGCTCAGGCCTGCCAAAGTGCTGATCAGGGTGGTTTTACCAGCGCCGTTGGGGCCCAGCAGGCCGAAGAATTCGCCCTCCTCCACATCAAAGCTGACCTGGTCCAGCGCTTTGAACGCGGCTGCGCCCGCCTGTTTGGCTGGGTAAATCTTGGAGACGGATTGGAAAGAGAGCGCTGGCATTTGAGAAGACTATTTTAAGTGCTAAGGGGCTGCCCATGGCCCTGCAGAGTGAACGGGGGGTGAAAAACCCCAAGCCAGTCGTTCAAACGGGCTCCAGCAAGTCGAGCACACCATAAAGACGGGCCAACTCTCTAAAACGCGAAGTCATGCCCGAGATTTGCAGTGTTCCACCTTGGGCCAATACCTCACGACGCAAACCCAAAAGCGCCGCCAAAGCAGATGAATCAAAAGCCGTCAGTGCAGAAGCATCGACGTTGACCACCGACGATGCCACCGTTTTGCATTGTGCCGCCCACTGCGCCAAGCATGCTGGCGCATGCTTGTGAAGCAAAGTTTCAGGCATGGTCAAGACGGTCATTTTTTTCGCTCAAGTGGATTTGGCGTTGGTTTTATTGCGGGCAACCAGACTGGCGATCAAGGCATCGATCCCGCCTGCGTTGATCTCTTTGGTGAACTGGGTTCTGTAATTTTCAATCAACCAGACACCCAGAACATTCAAGTCGAAAATCATCCAACCCTCGCCTTGACCTGGCGTTTTTTCAAGCCGGTAATCCAGCTGAATGGGATCACCTTTGCCTCGGATCTCGGTGTTGACCACCAAATTTTTGTCCTCTTGGCCAGAACGCAGTGGTTTGACAACCACAACTTGGTCGCTGACCTGACTGAGCGCTCCAGCATAAGTTCGGATCAACAAGGTCTTGAACTCGGACTGTAAACGGCCCTGCTGCTCTGGCGTGGCTTTTCGCCAAGCTGGACCTGTGGCCAAAGACGTCATTCGCCGAAAATTCACATGGGGCATGAGTTTGTCGTCAACCAACTGCATGATTTTGCCAATATCACCGTTGCGCAGCGCCTTGTCTGCCTTGATGATTTCCAAGGTGTCGTTGGTAATGCGTTTGACAAACACATCGGGGGCTTCATCAGAGGCCCAAGCTGTACCAACAGCCAAGGTCAAACAGGCTGCGCTCAATGCAGACAAGCAATGGCGACGGTTCATGATCAAAGGAATGGAATATTTTTTCATTGAATAACTATAGTGCCAGACCGACCAGGCCATGTGAGGAACTGTAACGGTGTTTATTGGTTCGGCGAATCGGATTCACCGTAATCGAACCCAGAAGGAGGATTGCCATCGTGGATGTCGTTGTTGCGCTTTTGCAAATAGGCATCTCGCACAAAGTTGTAGGGGTCCAAAGATGCTGCTTTGATGACATCCACCGTCTGCAGCAGGCCCGAACGCACATCCAGAATCCGGACCACAGTCAAAGCATTGCGCGTGGCCTCATCAGTGAACGCTTGTGTGGGGCTGCCCTGCATGTCCAGTGGTGTGGCAAGAGCATCACGCAAAGTGGAGGGACCCAACAAAGGCAACATCAAGTAAGGACCTGGTTTGACACCCCAGTACCCCAAAGTTTGACCAAAATCTTCTTTTCTTTTTTCGAGACCCATTTCACTGGCCACGTCGAGCAACCCTGCCAAACCAAAAAAGGTGTTGACATTGATGCGCATGAACGTTTCGGCTGTGGCTTGGGCCTTCAATTGCATGGCGCTGTTGGCCATGGACCAGACATCGCTCAAGTTGCCCAAGACATTGCGCACCCCTGTGCGAACGATAGAGGGAATCACCGTCACATAGGCTTGAGCCACTGGTTTGATGGCCACGTTGTCCACCACATCGTTGAATTTGTAAACGCTGCGGTTCATCGACTCCCACGGATCACGAGCATCAGCGTTTTGAACCGTTGCGCAACCTTGAAGTCCGCACAGAACCAAAACAAGCAGGGGCATAGCCCAACGTTTCATTGTCATCATCATGGTTTTTGACTTTCGGCTTTGGGTTTTTCAGCCTGGTTGAACAAGAATTGGCTGATCAGATTTTCTAGAATCACCGCCGACTGCGTGGAACCAATCTTGTCGCCAGCCACCAAGTTTTTTTCGTCAGCGCCTGGCGTCACGTCAAGGTATTGCTCTCCAAGCAAACCACTGGTCAAAATTTTGAGTGAACTGTCTTGGGGAAAAGCCAGACCCGTTTGCAAGGCCAAAGTGACTTTGGCTTGAAAAGATTCTCCATCGAATTCAATTTTTTTGACGCGCCCAACCACCACGCCCGCACTCTTGACTGCAGCACCAGGCTTGAGTCCACCAATGTTGTCAAACTTGGCACTGACTTGGTAGTCCTGACTGAAACTCCAGGTCAACAAATTGGCCGCCTTGAGCGCCAGAAACAGCACCGCCACAGCGCCAAGCAACACAAACAAACCCACCCACACATCATTTTTTGAACGTTGCATGCCGTCCTCCTCAAATGCTGAACATCATCGCGGTGAGGATGAAATCCAGCCCCAACACCGACAAAGAAGAAACCACCACGCTGCGCGTGGTCGCATTGGCCACACCCTCCGGGGTGGGCTTGGCCACATAGCCTTGCAGCAGGGCGATGAAAGTCACCGCCACGCCAAAAACCACACTTTTGATGATGCCATTGCCCACGTCCTTGAACACATCAACACCGCCCTGCATCTGGCTCCAAAACGAGCCTGCATCCACACCAATGAGTACCACGCCCACCACGTAGCCACCGAAGATGCCCACAGCACTGAACACGGCTGCCAGCAAAGGCAAAGCAATGACACCACCCCAAAACCTGGGCGCCAAAATCCGCTGGACAGGATCCACCGCCATCATCTCCAAGGCGGTGAGCTGCTCTCCAGCGCGCATCAAACCGATCTCGGCCGTGAGCGAGGCCCCGGCCCGCCCCGCATAAAGCAAAGCGGCCACCACCGGGCCCAACTCGCGCACCAAACTGAGCGCCACCAGCAAACCCAAGGCCTCGGCCGAACCGTAGCGTTGCAAGGTGTAATAACCCTGCAAGCCCAGCACAAAACCCACAAACAAGCCTGATACCGTGATGATAGCCAGGGAATAGTTGCCCAAAAAATGGACCTGATCGCGCACCAAACCAAAGCGTTTGAGCGCAACCCCGGACATGCTGAGAAGTTTGAAAAACAATCGGGCTGCGAAGCCCCAGTCGGCCAACATCTGCCGTGTATTGGCTCCTAAAGCAGCCAATGTTTGGACGATCATGTTGCCCTCCGGTCATAGTCGCGTGCAACGGGTGGAGCGGGGTAATGAAAGGGCACGGGGCCATCACTCAAGGCGTGCACAAATTGGTAAATCAGGGGATCGGCACTGGCGCGCAGCTCATCGGGTGTACCTTGGGCTGCCACACCTCCGTTTGCCAAGATGACCACATGGTCTGCGATCTCGAACGTTTCGGTCACATCGTGCGACACCACCACACTGGTGATGCCCAAGCTGTCATTCAGCCGACGGATCAACCGGGCGGCTGTGCCCAAAGAAATGGGATCCAAGCCGGCAAAAGGCTCGTCGTACATGATGAGGTCAGGGTCCAGTGCAATGGCTCTGGCCAAGGCCACGCGACGGCTCATGCCGCCAGAAATCTCGGAGGGCTTGAGATCGCGCGCCCCTCGCAAACCAACCGCATCGAGTTTCATCAACACGATGTCACGGATCAGGTCTTCCGACAATTGCGTGTGCTCACGCAAAGGAAACGCGACGTTGTCAAACACACTCATGTCGGTGAACAAGGCCCCAAACTGGAAGAGCATGCCCATGCGACGCCGCGCAGCGTACAACTGGGCTTGCCGCATGGCAGTGATGTCGTCACCATCAAACAGCAGTTGACCCGCGTTGGCTCGGATTTGCCCACCGATCAAACGCAATACAGTGGTCTTGCCGCCACCCGAAACCCCCATCAAAGCCGTGACTAGCCCACGCGGCACATTGAAGCTGAGGTTCTTCAATATGACACGGTCGCCATACCCAAAACTCAGGTCGCGCAACTCTACAAGGGGCGGTGGTGTGGTGGTATTCATAAAAAACAAAAGCCGGTCAGGGTCCGGCTCTTGAGATGTTAAAGGCCTAAGGTCAACAAGATGTCAACCTTGGTATTCTCGGGATTTTACCTAGAACCGGGTAGCCTCATCGTGGCAGGTTGCTTTGCCCCATCAGAAACTCGTCCACGGCGCGTGCCGCTTGACGACCTTCACGAATCGCCCAAACGACCAGCGACTGACCACGGCGCATGTCGCCTGCAGCAAACACCTTGGGCACGTTGGTGGCGTAGCCGCCTGTGAAGTCGGTGCTGGCCTTGGCGTTGCCGCGGGCGTCTTTGTCAATGCCAAAGGCATCGAGCACGGTGGCGACGGGGTTGGTAAAGCCCATGGCCAACAAAACCATGTCGGCTTTGTATTCCTTCTCGGTGCCAGGCACTTCGACCATCTTGCCGTCCTTGAACTCAACGTGCACGGTTGTCAAACCCGTGAGCTTGCCTTTTTCGCCCAAGAACGCCTTGGTGGAGATGGCGAATTCACGTTGCAACAGGCCTTTTTCTGCACTCTCGTCATGGCTGGAGCTGGTGCGCAGCTTCATGGGCCAATAGGGCCAGATCATGGCCTTGTCTTCTTTTTCGGGCGGCTCGGGCATCACCTCGAACTGGGTCACGCTCACAGCGCCATGGCGTGTGCTGGTGCCAACGCAGTCGCTGCCGGTGTCGCCGCCACCGATCACGATGACGTTTTTGTCATTGGCAATCAGCTGGTCATTGACCTTGTCGCCTGCATTGACTTTGTTTTGCTGGGGCAAAAATTCCATCGCGAAATGGATCCCGTCCAGATCGCGGCCAGGCACAGGCAGGTCACGCGACTGCTCGGAACCGCCCGTGAGCAACACGGCGTTAAAGTCTTTCTTGAGCTGCTCGGCGCTGATGGTTTCCTTGGCCCAGTTGGTGACCTTGGAATCCTTGGGCCATTCACCCACCAGCACGCTGGTGCGGATCTTCACGCCTTCGGCTTCGAGCTGTTGCACGCGGCGGTCGATGTGCGTCTTTTCCATCTTGAAGTCTGGAATGCCATAGCGCAGCAAGCCACCCACGCGGTCGTTCTTCTCGAACAAGGTCACGTCGTGGCCAGCGCGGGCCAGCTGCTGGGCAGCGGCCAGGCCAGCAGGGCCTGCGCCAATGATGGCCACGGTTTTGCCGGTCTTGACCTTGGCGGGACGGGGTGTGACCCAGCCTTCGGCCCAAGCGCGGTCGATGATGGCGTGCTCAATCGACTTGATGCCCACAGCGTCGTCGTTGAAGTTGACCACACAAGCGGCCTCGCAAGGCGCAGGGCAGATGCGGCCGGTGAACTCGGGGAAGTTGTTGGTGCTGTGCAGCACCTCGATCGCGTTTTTCCAGTCGCCTTCAAACACCAGATTGTTGAAGTCCGGAATGATGTTGTTGACCGGGCAGCCGCTGTTGCAAAACGGTGTGCCGCAGTCCATGCAACGCGCCGCTTGGGTTTTGGACTGCTCTTCGGTCAGACCAATCACGAACTCGCCGTAGTTTTTCAGGCGCTCGGCGACCGGCTTGTAGCCCTCTTCGATGCGCTCAAATTCCATGAAACCTGTGATTTTTCCCATGATGTTTCCTTAAGCTTCTTAACTTGGGGCTCAAGCCACGACAGGCTTGGCGACCACAGCCGCGTTCGCCGCTTTGCGTGCGTTGATCTCGCCGAGGGCGCGTTTGTATTCGTTCGGGAACACCTTCACGAACTTGGCACGGGTGGTGGCCCAGTTGTCCAACAACTCGCGTGCACGCCGGCTTCCTGTCCACTTGAAGTGTTCTTCCAACAACTTTTTGAGTTGCACTTCATCGGCCATGTCGCGGTGCCAGACTTTTCGATCCACTTGAGCTTCTTGCTCAGCGGACGTCAAGACTTTTTCCATGCTGACCATGGCGGTGTTGCAGCGCGAAGCGAACTCGCCGTCTTCGTCATAGACATAAGCGATACCGCCGCTCATGCCCGCGCCGAAGTTGCGGCCGGTTTTACCCAAGACCGCGACAGTGCCGCCGGTCATGTATTCACAACCGTGGTCGCCTGTGCCTTCGACCACCGCTGTGGCACCCGACAGGCGCACCGCGAACCGCTCGCCAGCCACGCCGGCAAAGAAGGCTTCACCCGTGGTCGCACCGTACATGACGGTGTTGCCCACAATGATGTTTTGTGCCGCCACACCACGGAATTCAAGGCTAGGACGGACGACCACACGGCCACCCGACAAACCTTTTCCAGTGTAGTCGTTGGCTTCGCCGATCAGGTAGAGCGTGATGCCCTTGGCCAAAAATGCGCCAAAAGATTGGCCGCCCGTGCCTTCAAGCTGGATGCGAATGGTGTCGTCTGGCAAGCCCTCTGGATGCACCTTGGTCACCGCGCCCGACAACATCGCACCGACCGAACGGTTCACGTTGCGGGCTGTTTCCATGAACTGCACTTTTTCGCCCTTGTCGATGGCGGCGCGGCTCTTGGCGATCAACACGTTGTCCAAGGCTTTTTCCAGACCGTGGTCTTGTGTTTCGACATGGCGAACGGCCACGTCGGAAGTGACCTGAGGCACGGCCAACAGGCGACTGAAGTCCAGACCCTTGGCTTTCCAATGCTCCACACCCGGCTTCATGTCAAGCAGGTCAGCACGGCCCACCAAGTCGTCAAACTTGGCAATGCCCAGCTGGGCCATGATTTGGCGCGCTTCTTCGGCAATGAAGAAAAAGTAGTTCACGACGTGCTCGGGCTTGCCAGAAAACTTTTTACGCAGCGCAGGGTCTTGTGTGGCCACACCCACCGGGCAAGTGTTCAGGTGGCATTTGCGCATCATGATGCAGCCTTCCACAACCAATGGTGCGGTGGCAAAGCCGAACTCGTCAGCACCCAGCAGCGCGCCGATGGCGACGTCACGACCGGTTTTCATCTGACCGTCAGCCTGCACACGGATGCGACCGCGCAGGCCGTTGAGCACCAGGGTCTGCTGGGTTTCGGCCAGGCCGATTTCCCAAGGCGATCCGGCATGTTTGACAGAAGACCAGGGTGACGCGCCTGTGCCGCCATCGTGACCGGCGATCACCAGGTGATCGCTCTTGCACTTGGCAACGCCTGCGGCAATCGTGCCCACGCCAATTTCGGACACCAGCTTGACGCTGATGTCGCTGTGTGGGGCGACGTTCTTCAGGTCGTGGATCAGCTGAGCCAAGTCCTCGATCGAGTAGATGTCGTGGTGCGGTGGTGGCGAAATCAGACCGACACCGGGAACAGAATGGCGCAACTTGCCGATGTAGTCGGACACTTTGCCGCCGGGCAACTGGCCGCCTTCACCCGGCTTGGCACCTTGGGCCATCTTGATCTGGATCTGGTCGGCACTCGACAGGTATTCGGCGGTGACACCGAAGCGGCCCGAGGCCACTTGTTTGATCTTGGAACGCAGGCTGTCGCCTGCTTCCAGTGGCATGTCCACTTCGACGTTTTCAGCACCGATCACGCTCTTCAAGGAATCACCCTGCTGGATCGGGATGCCTTTGAGTTCGTTGCGGTAACGTGCCGAGTCTTCACCGCCTTCACCGGTGTTGCTCTTGCCGCCAATGCGGTTCATGGCCACAGCCAAGGTGGCATGGGCTTCTGTAGAGATCGAACCCAGCGACATGGCACCCGTGGCGAAACGCTTGACGATTTCAGCAGCCGACTCGACTTGGTCCAAAGGAATGGCTTTGGAGGGGTCGATCTTGAATTCGAACAGGCCGCGCAGCGTCATGTGGCGCTTGCTTTGGTCGTTGATGATCTGTGCGTATTCCTTGTAGGTGCTGAAGTTGTTGGCACGGGTGGAGTGCTGCAACTTGGCGATCGCATCAGGCGTCCACATGTGCTCTTCACCACGGGCGCGCCAGGCGTATTCGCCACCTGCGTCGAGCATGGTGGCCAACAGTGGGTCATCACCGAAGGCTGCGGTGTGCATGCGGATGGCTTCTTCGGCGATCTCGAACACGCCGATGCCGCCCACGCGGCTGGCGGTGCCGGTGAAATACTTGTCGATGGTGGCGCTGTTGATGCCGATGGCCTCAAACAGTTGCGCGCCGCAATACGACATGTAGGTGCTCACGCCCATCTTGGACATGATCTTGGACAGGCCCTTGCCAATTGCCTTGACGTAGTTGTAGATGGCCTTTTCTGCGGACAGGTCAGCCGACAGGTCCTTGTGCAAAGCGGCCAGGGTTTCCATGGCCAGGTAGGGGTGAACGGCCTCGGCACCGTAACCCGCCAACACCGCAAAGTGGTGTACTTCGCGGGCAGTTCCGGTTTCGACGACCAAGCCAGCCGTGGTGCGCAGACCTTCGGTGACCAGATGTTGGTGAATGGCCGACAGCGCCAGCAAAGCGGGCACAGCGACTTGGGTCGCGTTCACGCAACGGTCGCTGATGATCAAGATGTTGTGTCCGCCCTTGATGGCGTCCACGGCTTCAGCGCAAAGCGATGCGAGTTTGGCTTCGACGCCTTCGTCACCCCAGACCACGGGGTAGGTGATGTCCAGCGTGGCGCTCTTGAACTTGCCTTTGGTGGCTTGGTCGATGTGGCGCAACTTGGCCATGTCGGCGAAGTCCAGTATCGGCTGGCTCACTTCGAGGCGCATCGGCGGGTTGACCTGGTTGATGTCCAACAGGTTCGGCTTGGGGCCGATGAAGGACACCAAGGACATCACGATCGCTTCGCGGATCGGGTCAATCGGGGGGTTGGTCACTTGCGCGAACAACTGCTTGAAGTAGTTGTAAAGCGGCTTGTTTTTGTCAGACAACACAGCCAATGGGCTGTCGTTGCCCATGGAGCCCAAAGCTTCTTCGCCCGCTTGCGCCATGGGGGCCAACAAGAACTTGATGTCTTCTTGGGTGGTGCCGAAGGCTTGTTGCAAATCGAGCAAGGCCACTTCAGAAGCGGGTGCCACAGGGGCTGCAGCCACGTCGTCCAGCTTGATGCGCAGGTTTTCAATCCACTGCTTATAAGGCTTGGCGCTGGACAGGCCGGCTTTCAACTCTTCGTCGTTGATCATGCGGCCTTGTTCCAGATCAATCAGGAACATTTTGCCGGGCTGCAGACGCCATTTGCGCACGATCTTGCTTTCGGGGATCGGCAGCACGCCGGTCTCAGAGCCCATGATGACCATGTCGTCGTCGGTGATGATGTAGCGCGATGGGCGCAGACCGTTGCGGTCCAGCGTGGCGCCGATCTGGCGGCCGTCGGTGAACACGATCGAGGCGGGGCCGTCCCATGGCTCCAGCATCGCAGCGTGGTATTCATAGAAGGCCTTGCGGCGCTCGTCCATGGTGCTGTGGTTTTCCCATGGCTCGGGAATCATCATCATCACGGCCTGACTGATGGGGTAACCCGCCATCGTCAGCAGTTCGAGGCAATTGTCAAAAGTCGCGGTGTCGGATTGACCGGCGAAGCTGATGGGGTAGAGCTTTTGCAGGTCATTGGCCAGCACGGGCGAAGACATCACGCCTTCGCGGGCCTTCATCCAGTTGTAGTTGCCCTTAACGGTGTTGATCTCGCCGTTGTGGGCCACATAGCGGTAAGGGTGGGCCAGCGGCCACTCGGGGAAGGTGTTGGTCGAGAAACGTTGGTGCACCAGGCCCAGGGCCGACACGCAACGCTCGTCTTGCAGGTCCAGGTAATAAGTGCCCACTTGATCGGCCAACAGCAAGCCCTTGTAGACGGCTGTGCGGCTGGACATGCTGGGAATGTAGTACTCATTGCTGTGCGTCAGGTTCAGGGCCTGAATCGCGGCGCTGGCCGTTTTGCGGATCACGTACAGCTTGCGTTCCAACGCGTCTTGCACGAGCACATCGGCGCCACGGCCAATGAAGATCTGGCGCATGACCGGTTCTTTTTCGCGCACGCGGGGCGACATGGGCATGTTGCGGTTCACGGGCACATCGCGCCAGCCCAGCACCACTTGGCCTTCGGCCTTGACGGCGCGCTCCAGCTCTTGCTCGCAAGCCATACGAGAAGCATGTTCCTTGGGCAAAAACACCATGCCCATACCGTATTCACCAAACGGGGGCAACACCACGCCCACGGAACCGTCAGGGGCTACCCCAGCCCGGGCCATCTCTTCGCGGTACAGCGCATCGGGTAGCTGGATCAAGATACCTGCACCGTCGCCCATGAGCGCGTCCGCGCCCACAGCGCCCCGGTGGTCCAGGTTTTGCAAAATCTGCAGCGCTTGGGTCACGATGGCGTGTGTCTTGTGCCCCTTGATGTGGGCGACAAAGCCCACACCACAAGCATCGTGTTCGTTGGCCGGATCGTACAAACCGGTCGATTGGAAATGTTCTTTTGCACTGGCCGAAGTCATGGGCGTTCCTAAGGGTTTTTACGCAGAGCGCAGAGTGTAGTGCAATGCAGCATCCATGCCAAACTTTTTAATTGGGGTCAGATCCCAATTAATTTCACTTTTGGTTCGACTTGGATTTAATTGGGGACAGATTCAATCAGTCGTCTTTTTGGCAGGCCGTCCGGCTTTGCCCGGCACCAGACGACGCGGGGTGACTTGCTGCAATCCACCCACAAAATCAGCCGACCCCAGCACCCAGCCCGACAAAGCACTTTGGGTGAGTTGCTCTTTTTCTCGCAGAGCCAAGCCTGTCTGTACCAGTTCGGCATAGGCCGCCTCACGCGCAAAAGGGGTGTTTCCCAAGCCCCAAAACAGGGCATGCGGCGTCACCCATTTGGCGCTCACCTGCCCAATACAGTGCCCGTGGCTGGACCATTTGAAGTCGGCCGCTTGCGCGACCATGCCCGCACGCACCGGGTTCAGGTCAATGTAGACCATGCACGCCAACAGATAGCGCTCACTTTCAATCAGATTGCTGCGGTAGCGCCCTTCCCACAGCGTGCCAGTGCGCTGGTGCCGCAAATTGAAATAACGCACGTAGGCCCTGCCTACAGCCTGCATCATCTGCGGCAGCCCCTCGTCGGTCTCGGGCGTCAGCAACAAATGAAAGTGGTTGTCCATGATCACGTAGGCATGGATGGCCACCTTGAAAGTTTGCGCATGCTCTTGCCATAGCGCCAACAAACGCTCGCGATCTGCATCGTCGCGCACGATGGGCTGGCGGTCGTTGCCCCGCTGGATAACATGGTGCGGGTAAGCCGCAACGGTGAGACGGGGTTGGCGAGCCATAGGCGATTTCCCAAAATGAGACAGCCAGTTTAATTGGGATCTGACCCCAATTAAATTTCGCTTAAAGAATCTATTTTTGAATTAAAAATAATTACTTTATAAACCACTGCGTGAGGTCTCCATGAACCGAGTTTTAAAAGTCTTGGCTTTTTGTCTGCCGCTTTGGCTCTGCGCCAACTCACAAGCCATGACTTTGGAGCGCGTGGGCAATGACCTTTTCGCCACGGGTCCCACGGTTGATCAGGATTTTTTGCAGTTCAAAGAGGCCTTCGCCAAAGGCGGCATTGAGCGGCTGATTTTGGTCAATGGGCCTGGGGGTGACCTTTGGACCGGCATGCAAGTGGCACGCATGGTGCAAGACGCCAAGATCACCACCGTGGCTTCGGGTTATTGCATGTCAGCATGCTCGCTGATTTTCATGGCCGGACAAATACGCACCTTTGGCTCTGGAAGCTTGCCAAGAGTCATTGGACAGCGCACCTTCAACAACTACCTGAGCGCCAAGCACAACAAAGCCCTGGCTATTGGTTGGGGCAAAACGGGTTACGGCGTGCGCTGGGGTGTAGATGACCCCGGAATGGCCATGCTGGGGGCACT
>CAITSG010000134.1 GCA_903894995.1 uncultured Burkholderiales bacterium | reverse complement strand
CCCGCAGACCACCACCCATCGCCCCGAGAGCAGGACCCCCACAAAATGCAGGACGACCCCCTGTAGGAGCGGCGCCCTCGCCGCGAAAAGCCCCGCAGACCACCACCCATCGCCCCGAGAGCAGGACCCCCACAAAAAGCAGGACGATCCCCTGGAGGAGCGGCGCCCTCGCCGCGATAGAGCCCCGCAGACCACCAAGAATCGCCCCGAGGGCGGGGCTCCCACAAAATGCAGGGCACCCCCTGAATGCAGGGCACCCCCTGTATAAGGTGCATCTTCACTTCAAACTTCACGGGTCGAATCAATAGGGCCCAAGGTGTGTGTTTTTTTCGTCGCCAGGCCGCATGCCTTTGAGCCAATAAACCCAAGACAGGATCACGGCCACAGCGGTGTAGAGCTCTGGGGGGACTTCCTTGTCCAAGTCGATTCGGCTGAGCAGGGCCAGCAATTGGGGGTCTTCGGCCACATAGACCCCGTGACGCAAGGCTTCTTCGATGATTTTTTGGGCCAGATCTTCGTCACCCTTGGCGGTGACAACAGGGGTTTTACGCAGGCCGTATTCCAGAGCAATGGCTTGCTTGAGCGGCGTTTTCATGTCTTGATGTCCAACAAGCTGCCGGTCGCTGGAGGGTTCCATTTCACGGGTTCGGTGGGGCCCTGTCCATGAATGATCAGCAGCCGCGTCATGTTCAAGCCGGCACTGTCAAGTTCTTCTTGCAGATTGGGCGTGAGTTCCCGGGCGCGTTGAACCACATCTTCACGCAAGGCCCACATCACCATGTCAACCTCGTTTTGTTGGTGGATGCGGGTTTGCAGCCAGATCTCGCCCAAGTCTCGGTTGCGTGTGTGCAGGTGGATGACCAACGGCGGCTTGTCTTCGCCCGGTCGGCGCTGGCTGCGGACAAAGCGCAAGGCCACCGGTTCGGCATCCGCAAAGGGCAGCATCATGGACAGCATCCATTCGCGGCCCGTCAGGGTTTCGGCGGCTGTGAGTTGGCGCGATTCGATGTCGTCCAGTGCATCCTGGACCCGCCCCATGGCATCGCTTGGGGTGCTTTGCAGCAGGCTCAGCAGTTGGCGCAGTCCCGTTTTCAGGTCCACCAGACCAGAGCCTTGCCCTTGCGCGAGCAGGGCTTCGGTGGACAAGCCGCTGCGTTGCATGAGTTGCTTGAGCTTTTCTGGTGTCAGCTGGGCCATCTGGGGGCGCATGCCTTGCCATTGCTGCAAAGCGGCCAATTCGGGGGCCGCGGGGTCGAGGCCTTTTAGCAAACTGTCCAGTCCGCCTTGGCGCAGCAGTTGTGCCAAAGCAGCCATGTCTGGAGGGCGAAAACTCAGTTGTTGCATGCGGCTTGGCACCTGCGCATCGGGTGGGATGCTGGCTGCGCCCAAGTTCGCCACTGAACGGTTGCTGCCTTGGGCTTGCATGGGACGCAGCCAAATCGAACCGTCGGCTTGCACCTGCACACGAAACAGCACCGTGTCGCCAGCGGCCAGGCGCAGCCCAGCAGGCAAGTCTTTGGGCAAGTCGATGAAGCGTCCTGCTTGCGCCGGGTCTTGCAGCACCAAGCGCATGCGGTCTTGGCGCATCTCGATGACCGCCTGAATGACCTGGCCATCACGCAAACCCAGTTCAGAAGCGACGCGCTCGACCACCAAAGGCAGCCGGCCTTCTAGCAAGATGGTCGGGATTCTGGGGTTGAGGTGGGCGGTTTCAGCCCCGGTGATCATGCGACAGGCCGGGCTGTGATCAGGGAAAACGCACCCAACGCTTGGGTTCCTTGCTGTCTTGTGGGTTGCCGGTTCGCTCTGCACCTTGGCTTTCAACGCTGGTGAGCAAAGCCACCGAGGCAGGGTGCTGAGCGAGCAACATTTGGCGCAAAGCGGCCATGCTGGGCACCTGCAAAGTGGTTCCCGTGCGCATCTGGTGGGAGGCGCCGGAAGGGAAGACTTGTGGGTTCAGGCTGATGAAGGCTTTGCGCAAAAAGTCGGGGTGCAAGGGGACATCGGGCAAAGCCCGCCGGATCACGCGGTCCAGCGTTTCTCCGCGTTGCACCGTGACCGTGCCGCTCACGTCACTGGTT
>CAITSG010000133.1 GCA_903894995.1 uncultured Burkholderiales bacterium | reverse complement strand
TTGCGTGATGCCGCTGCGCGAGACGACCACGGGCACGCCCATTTGCGCCGACTTGATGACCATCTCGCTGGTCAAGCGCCCGGTGGTGTAGAACACCTTGTCCTGGGCGCTCACGTCGTGCATCCACATCCAGCCGGCAATGGTGTCCACCGCATTGTGGCGACCCACGTCTTCGACGAACATCAGCATCTCTTCGCCCTGAAACAACGCGCAGCCGTGCACCGAGCCCGATGATTTGTAGGTGGTTTCCTGCAAGCGGATGGCGTTGACCACACCGTAAAGCTGGCTTTGGGTGATTTGCGCAGGCGGCAGTTCGATCTCGTCAATGTGGGCCATCAAATCGCCGAAAACACTGCCTTGGCCGCAGCCCGTGGTCACCACCCGCTCAGCACTGCGCTCGATCACCACCTGGGCGTTGGCGCGGGTTTTGACTGCGGCCACGCCGGGCTCGCCCAGTTCGCCTTCGCCAATCGTCCAATCCACGGTGATGGATTCGATCTGTTCCACCGAGACGATCAGCCGCTGGTTGCGCAAGAACCCCAGCACCAGCCACTCCGGCTCGCCGCCCAGGGTCATCAAAGTCACCAGCTCTTTTTTATCGAGGTAAATGGTCAGCGCACGCTCAGCGGGGATTTGTGCGCAGTAGGTTTCGCCAAACTCGTTGCGCACGTTCACGCTGCGCGTGAGAGGCGCTCGCGCATGGGTGATATCGGGCTTGGGCAACGGGGGCGCCTCGGGGGCGTTCAAATCAACATGCATGACTTGAGCCTAACGTAAAAATCCCCCAGCGTTGCCGATGGGGAATTTTGTTCACTGCATGCGCTCGACAGTCAAGGCATTTAAAAAATCAAAAACTTCCACGCACACAAAATTTCAAATTTTATTGACGTGAAAGCGTGCTGTTGTTGTCAGCTGTACAACACTTCAGGCAACCACATGCCGATAGCGGGGAACATGTAGAGCAACACAATCGCAAAGACTTGGATGGCCATGAAAGGCAACATGCCTGCAAAGATCTGGTTGAGCGTGACGTGCGGTGGGCTCACACCCTTCAAGTAGAAAGCCGCCATGGCCACGGGTGGACTGAGGAACGCGGTCTGCAAGTTCAAGGCCACCAACAGACCGAAGAACAATGGATCGATGCCAAAGTGAGGCAGCAATGGAATGAAGATCGGCATGAAAATCACAATGATCTCTGTCCACTCCAAAGGCCAGCCCAACAAAAAGATCACCACTTGCGCCAAGATCATGAATTGCACAGGCGTCAGGTCCATGCCCAACACCCAAGTGTTGATGATCTCCTGGCCACCCAGCAGCGCAAAGGCTGCCGAGAAAATGCTGGAGCCCACAAACAACCAGCACACCATGGCACTGGTTTTGGCCGTCAAATACACCGACTCACGCAGCACCACATAGTTGAGCCTGCGGTAAGCAGCAGCCAACAACAAACCGCCCAACGAACCCATGGCCGCCGCTTCGGTGGGTGTGGCCAAGCCAAACACGATGGTGCCCAGCACCGCCAAAATCATGATGGCCAGAGGGAAGAACGAGCCCAGCAGCATCTTGAAAATTTCAAGCCTTGCAAAGCTGAAGTAGGCATAGAAGATGGCCAGGGCCACTGCGCAACTGGCCAGGCCAATCCAAAAGGACAGCGGCGCTTCTTGGCGCTCGGCCTCACCCGCAGGCGTTTGCGCCGCAGCACTGACCGCTACCGAAGCTGGCTCTTTGGCAGCCTCTGAAGCTGGGGCCGCATCCGCTTTGGCCTCTTCGATCGCAGCAGGTGGGGTTTGCAAGCCATCGGCTTCGGGTTCCGACAAACCGCTGACGCTTTCCTCTTCAGCGGAGTCTGCGGAATCGGACAATTCACCACCCATGGCCACCACACCTTCGACCGTCTCGACGGGCAATGGCGCAGTGACTTTGAAGTAAATGGTCCCCATGATCGCTGCGACGGCCAAAAGCGGCAGCAAAGCAATGACCAAGTGGTTGAGCAAGTCACGCATGGGCACTGCCGCATTGCGCTTGCCCTTGAGGGCGCCGATCAGGCCGGGCAGCACGTTGTTGCTGATGTCTTTGGACACCACCTGCGCAAACGCTGGCAAGGGCACGATGCGGTCTTCGGCCGACATGGGCGGCGCCATGCTGGGCTTGATCTTGGCAATGATGATCACGTACAGCACATACAAAGTGGCCAGCATGATGCCGGGGAAAAACGCCCCGGCGTACAACTTGACCACCGAAACGCCTGCCGTCGCGCCATAGACGATCAGCATGACCGAAGGCGGAATCAGGATGCCCAAACAGCCGCCTGCGGTGATGGCACCCGCCGACAACTGCACGCTGTAACCAGCCCGCAGCATGGCAGGCAGCGCCAGCAAGCCCATGAGCGTGACCACCGCGCCCACAATGCCCGTGGCTGTGGCAAAAATGGCGCAGGTCACGATCGTGGCCACTGCCAGAGAACCCGGCACACGGGCCATGGCCAAGTGCATGCTCTTGAACAATTTCTCGATCAGGTTGGCGCGTTCAATGAGGTAGCCCATGAACACGAACAAGGGGATCGAGATCAACACGTCGTTGGACATGACCGAGAAGGCGCGCTGAACCATCAGGTCCAGCGTTTGCTGAACCGCCAAATCAGGGTTGGAGCTTCTATACGCAATCCAGGCGAAGATCATGCCCATGCCCATGAGGGTGAAAGCTGTGGGGAAACCCAACATGATCGCGACCACCACCAAGGCCAGCATCAACAGTCCCAAATGCCCATTGGACATATCGGCGGGTGCAGGCAACAAAACAAAGGCCGACAACACGACCATGGCCATGATCGTCAGGCCAAACCAGACTTCTTTTTTCATTTTTGATTTCCCTTGGCGGTCGCCAGCTCGCCCAACTTGGCAATGTCTTCGTCTTTCACGTTGACCATTTCTTTGAGTTTTTCGACGTCGACTTCGTCCACGTCATCGCCGCGCTTGGGCCACTGGCCTTGCTTGATGCAGACGATGCAACGGACAATTTCAACCAAGCCCTGAGCCAACAGGAAGGCACCCGCAATGGGCAAAATGGTTTTGAACGGGTAGATGGGCGGGCCATCGGCCGTGATGTTGGAGTGCTCGTTGATGGCCCAAGACTCGGCAGCAAAACCATAGCCGGCATAAGCCAAAGCCACCACACCTGGAATGAAAAATACGAGGTAAAGAATCAGGTCCAACCAGGCCTGCAGGCGGGGCGGGAAAAAGCCATAAAGGACATCGCCGCGCACATGGCCGTTCTTGGACAAGGTGTAAGCACCGGCCATCATGAAGAGGGAGCCGTACATCATGCTCATGACGTCAAAGGCCCACGCGTGAGGGCTGTCCAGCACATAGCGGGAGAATACCTCCCAAGAGATCATGAAGGTCAGCGCCACGATCAGCCAGGAAAAAAACTGACCGATCCAAGTGCTGACTTTGTCAATAAAGAGCAACAGGTTTTGCATAGGGGAACCACATAAATGAATCAGCCATCCAGGAGTCCTGGATGGCTGACATAACTGTCAAATAAAAATCAACCTTTTTTCGCGGGTGCTGCTTTGGCTCCGAAGAAATGGTTCACAGCCATGCGACGGCTGATGTTGGTGTCCTGGTCCCACTTGACGGCACGTTGTGCAAAGGCGCGCTGGGATTCCACGATTTCCTTGAACAATGGATTTTCTGCAGACTTCTTGGCGACAATCTCG
>CAITSG010000132.1 GCA_903894995.1 uncultured Burkholderiales bacterium | reverse complement strand
GGCTGCTTGTCCATGTGGCCATACATCAAGATGGTTTGGCCAGAGCCTTGGTCGGCGCTGCGGGTGGCGTCCACTTCAAAGAACATCACGGGCGTGCGGCCGGGTAAGCGGATGATTTCGAGCTTCAGGCCTTCGACTTTTTGCGCCAACACCCAATCGGCGGCATGGCGCAAAACGGTTTCAATGTGGCCGTTGGCGGCCCAATCGGCATCAAAGGCGGGTGATTTGGCTGGAATCTCGATGTATTTTTTGAGCTCGGACAAAATCGAGCTGTCCCAAGCTTGCGTCACTTCTTTCAGTGCCAAAGCGCTGTCCAGGTGCCCAGAGGGCATTTCGCGGTGCAAAGGTGCATTCATTCCAAACTCCAAAGGGCATCAAAAACAAACACTTTATCGTTTTTAAGGGGGACATGCAGGGGCCAAATGGCGCCAAAACAGCCCTTATGGCGTTTGGCCTTCATCCTCCAGCAGCATCCGCTGCAGTTCCAGCAGCTCTTGCGGGCTCAGGCCAATGGCCCCGTGCAGGTAGTCGCGCATGCCCCCGTGCTGCGTGTCGACGGCTTCAAACGCTGCATGCAAAAACTCGGGCTGCACTTGCCACAGGACTTTCATGACATGGGGGTGGCCTTGGCCCTCCAGTCGTGTGTCGCGCCTGTACAGCTGGTTGGTCAGCAGATAGTCGTGCTCGATGGTGGCGCGGTCCACGCCCAAGGCAGACAGCAGCAACGCAGCAGCAAACCCGGTTCGGTCTTTGCCCGCTGTACAGTGAAACACTTGCGGTGTGGGGTGTTCCAGCAAGTGCTTTAAAAACCGACCAAAGGTGTGGGCGTTGTGGTTGACAAAATCACGGTAGGTCTCGCGCATCAAGTTCACCGTTTCTTCGGTGCTGGGAACGATGCCCTGGGCCACCAAGGCTTGCATGCGTGCGATCACGGTGGGCTCAATGGTCAGCGCGACCCGCTGCACCCCTGCAATGTCATAGGGCGTGACCATGCACTCGTTTGCGCCACGAAAATCCAGGCTGTGGCCAATGCCCAGACGTTTGATTTGCGACAGATCGTCCAAGCTCAAACCCGCCAAATGGTCGGATCGAAACACTTGGCCGGTTTTGACGTGCCGCAGATCGTGCGTGCGGTATCCGCCAATATCCCTGAAATTGGAGGCTCCTTGCAATCGAATGGTGTCGGTCTGAGGGGCGGGCATGGCATCTTCAAAAAAGGGGTTGGGAAGCTGCCATTGTGACGGCCAGGCCGAACTTGTCTGTCACTTGCATACACAAAGCGCAGGCGCAAGTCCGCTGGGGTGAGCAGTCTGGGGTTCTCTGAAAGTGCATTTTGATGACTTCAGCTCACTGTACCTTGACATGGGGGCATGCGACTCAGAAAAGCTTAAAATCCCTACCACCCCAAGGAGCGTTGCAGCCCGCCGCCGTCAAGGCGCAGCAGGTCAGGCTTGGGGCCGTTCAATGTCTGAATGATCTTGCACAACGACGCTCACCTGAATGCCTAAGGTGAGCCTGTGTCTGTTGTCGCGTCTGAAATCCTGTCTGTTCCCCCCATGAAGTTGTCCGGTCTGGAGCCTGTCTCCATCGGCACCGGGTCGCTGTTTGTCAACGTGGGTGAGCGCACCAACGTGACCGGCTCCAAGGCCTTTGCCCGCATGATCCTGAACGGCGAGTACGAGCAGGCTTTGGCCGTGGCGCGTCAGCAGGTTGAAAACGGCGCGCAGGTGATCGATGTGAACATGGACGAAGCCATGCTGGACAGCCAGGCGGCCATGGTGCGGTTTTTGAACCTGCTGGCCGGTGAGCCCGACATCGCCCGTGTGCCGGTGATGGTGGATTCGAGCAAATGGACCGTGATCGAAGCCGGTCTCCGTTGCATCCAGGGCAAGGGCATCGTCAACTCGATCAGCATGAAAGAAGGCCTCGACGAATTCAAGCGCCAGGCCAAGCTGGTCAAGCGTTACGGCGCGGCCGCCGTGGTCATGGCGTTTGATGAAAAAGGCCAGGCCGACACCTACGAACGCAAGATCGAAATTTGCGAGCGCGCTTACCGGGTGCTGGTGGACGAGGTGAATTTCCCGCCTGAAGACATCATTTTTGACCCCAACATTTTTGCGATCGCCACCGGCATCGAAGAGCACAACAACTACGCGGTGGACTTCATCGAAGCCACGCGCTGGATCAAGCAAAACCTGCCGGGTGCCAAGGTGTCGGGCGGTGTGTCCAACGTGAGTTTTTCATTCCGAGGCAACGACCCAGTTCGCGAGGCGATCCACACCGTGTTCCTGTACCACGCGATCCAAGCCGGCATGGACATGGGCATCGTGAACGCGGGCATGGTCGGCGTGTACGACGACCTCGAGCCCACGTTGCGCGAACGAGTCGAAGACGTGGTGCTGAACCGCCGCCCTGATGCGGGCGAGCGCTTGGTGGAAGTGGCCGACAGCGCAAAAGGCGCAGCCAAAGACGAGAGCACCAAACTGGCTTGGCGCGGCACGCCCGATGCGCCTGTGCGCGTGGCGCAGCGCTTGAGTCATTCGTTGGTGCATGGCATCACCGACTTCATCAGCGACGACACCGAAGAGGCTTACCAAGAGATTCTGGCCAAAGGCGGTCGCCCCTTGCATGTGATCGAAGGCCCGCTGATGGACGGCATGAACGTGGTCGGTGACCTGTTCGGCCAGGGCAAGATGTTCTTGCCGCAGGTGGTCAAAAGCGCACGCGTGATGAAGCAGGCCGTGGCGCATTTGCTGCCCTACATCGAAGCCGAAAAGCTGGCGCAAGAAGCGGCGGGCGAAGACGTGAAAGCCAAGGGCAAGATCGTGATCGCCACCGTCAAAGGCGATGTGCACGACATCGGCAAAAACATCGTCACCGTGGTTTTGCAGTGCAACAACTTTGAGGTGGTCAATATGGGCGTGATGGTGCCCTGCCACGAAATTTTGGCCAAGGCCAAGGAAGAAAAAGCCGACATCATTGGACTCTCGGGCTTGATCACGCCCAGCCTCGAAGAGATGCAGTATGTGGCGGCCGAGATGGAAAAAGACCCGTATTTCCGCGAGCGCCAAATGCCGCTGCTGATTGGCGGCGCCACCTGCAGCCGCGTGCACACCGCCGTGAAAATTTCGCCCCATTACAGCGGCCCGGTGGTCTATGTGCCCGATGCGTCGCGCAGCGTGGGCGTGGCGCAAGGTTTGTTGTCCGAGCAGGCCGCCAAATTCATCGCCGACTTGAACACCGACTACGACAAGGTGCGCGAGCAGCACGCCAACAAAAAACAAACCCCCATGTGGACCCTGGCGCAGGCCCGCGCCAACAAGACGCCCATCGACTGGTCACAAGGCGTGCCCGTCGCGCCCAAGTTCATTGGTCGGCGCGTGTTCAAGAATTACGACCTGGCCGAAATCGCGCAATACATCGATTGGGGCCCGTTCTTTCAAACCTGGGATCTGGCCGGACCTTACACCGCGATCCTGGATGACGAAGTGGTGGGTGAGCAAGCCCGCAAAGTCTTGGCCGATGGCCAGGCCATGCTGCAAAAAATCATCGACGGCCGCTGGGTCACCGCCAACGCGGTGCTGGGGCTTTACCCTGCCAACAGCGTGAATGACGACGACATCGCGCTGTATGCCGACGCCTCGCGCAGCCAGGTCGCCATGACCTGGCGCGGCCTGCGTCAGCAAACCGAAAAGCAGCGCATCGACAACGTGATGCGCCCCAGCCGCTGCCTGGCCGACTTCGTAGCGCCCGCAGGCACAGCGCCAGACCATGTGGGCCTGTTCGCCGTCACCGCAGGCATAGGTGCCGACAAACGTGCCGCAGCCTTTGAGGCCGCGCACGACGACTACAGCGCCATCATGCTCAAGTCTCTGGCCGACCGCCTGGCCGAAGCCTTGGCCGAGTGCCTGCACAAAAAAGTGCGCACCGACCTGTGGGGCTATGCAGCAACCGAGGCGCTGAGCAACGAAGAGTTGATTGCTGAAAAATACCAGGGCATCCGCCCCGCACCCGGCTACCCCGCATGTCCTGACCACAGCGCCAAACAAGCCATGTTCGACGTGCTGCAATGCGAAGACATCGGCATGGGCCTGACCGAAAGCCTGGCCATGACACCAGCGGCCAGCGTGAGCGGTTTCTACATCGCGCACGCCGAGGCGCAGTACTTCAGCGTGGGCAAAGTGGGTGACGACCAGGTGCAGGACTTGGCCCAGCGCAGCGGCGCGGAGGTCAAAGCCCTGCAGCGTTTGCTGGCACCGAATCTGTAAAACCTCAGCGCCAAGCGGCAGAAACCTTCGCAGGCTGTTGCCAAAATTTGCGACCTTGTACTGTGGGGTGATGCCGTTTCAGGCCACGACACATGGTCACCGTGAATGAGGCATGTTCCTGCATCAACAGGAACACTTGGGAAGCACAGGGCGACTTCAAGCGGTGGTGGATGCCCAGCGCAAAAAACCTGCTGCCCTGAGTTGACATGCCGGACATTGGCCGCAGCCATAACCCCAGTCGTGGCGTTGCGTGCGCTCGCCCAGGTAACAGGTGTGGGTGTGTTCCACGATCAAGTCCACCAGCGCTTGGCCGCCCCCTTGGGGCTGAGCCTGTTGTCCCAGGTCGTGTGCCAATTGCCAAGTCTGCGCCTTGTCGATCCACATCAGCGGCGTTTCGATCAACAGCTTGCGGTCCATGCCCAGCGACAAGGCCACCTGCATGGCCTTCATGGTGTCGTCGCGGCAGTCGGGGTAGCCCGAAAAATCGGTCTCGCACACGCCCGTCACGATGACTTGCAAGACCCGGCGGTAGGCCAACGCGGCCGCCAGCGTGAGGAACAGCAAATTGCGCCCCGGCACAAAGGTGTTGGGTAGGCCGGAGCTTTCCATTTCAATGGCCGTGTCGCGGGTTAAAGAGGTTTCGCTGATCTGGCCCAGGATGCCCGCGTCCAGCAGGTGGTCTTCGCCCATTTTGGAGGTCCATTGCGGGAATTGCGCCTTGATGGCGGCCAACACGTTCAGCCGGGCGTCCAGCTCGACTTTGTGGCGCTGTCCGTAGTCAAACGCCAAGGTTTCGACGCGTTCGTAACGTGACAAAGCATGGGCCAGGCAGGTGGTGGAGTCCTGACCACCGGAAAACAGAACAAGGGCAGAGGTGTGCATGGGCTGGGATGGTAACGCTTGGGCCTGCGTGCGCGTTTCAGTTCGGAAAGCTTCCAGTTAGAGGGAGGCGTTTGCGGTGCGCATTTGGAAGGGGGCTGCGGCGGGCTCCTCATGCTGCGGGTACACAGAAATCGTCGCCCGCCGCAGCCCCCTTCCATACGCTGGTGGTGGTCGTCGGTCTTGCAGGCAGTGACCGCATTCCTTGCTGGCAATAAACGCTTGCCGTGTGGCAGTTGGCCGCGCAGCCCATGGTTTTGTCTGGGTGGGTGAGGGCGGGTACAGGGTGACGATTTTGGCGTACCCCCGCCGCATGAGGAACCCTGTGCCCGCCCTCACCCACTCACACCACACCCGCAAATACTCTAGGGACAAACGCTAAAAACAACATCATCAATCAGTGACAATCATCCACTTACATCAATAAAGCCGACAAACCCCTGTGTCCCCCCACCTCCCCATCCTGCGCGAAGTTTTTGGCTACGACGCCTTTCGCGGCCCGCAGCAAGCCATCATCGACCATGTGGCGGCCGGGGGCGATGCGCTGGTGCTCATGCCCACGGGTGGGGGCAAGTCGCTGTGCTACCAAATCCCGGCCATTGCGCGCCAACGGGCAGGCCAGGGCATCACGGTGGTGGTCTCGCCGCTGATTGCGCTGATGCACGACCAGGTCGGCGCGCTGCACGAAGCGGGCGTGAGCGCCGCCTTCCTCAACTCCACTCTGACCAGCGAAGAAGCCAGCGACATTGAACGCCGCTTGCTGCGCGGCGAAATCACCCTGCTGTATGCCGCGCCCGAACGCGTGACCAATGGCCGCTTTTTGGCCCAGATGGACTCGCTGCTCGAGCGCGGGCTGCTCAGCCTGTTTGCGATCGACGAAGCGCATTGTGTGAGCCAGTGGGGCCACGACTTCCGGCCCGAGTACCGGGGCCTGTCGGTGCTGCACGAGCGCTACCCCAGCGTGCCGCGTGTGGCGCTCACGGCCACGGCCGATGCGCTGACCCGTGCCGACATCGTCGAACGCCTGCAGCTGGAAAGCGCCGAGCTGTTCATCAGCAGTTTTGACCGCCCCAACATCCGTTACACCATCGTCGAGAAAAAAGACGCCAGCACTCAGCTGCTGCGCTTCATCGAGCGCGAGCACCCCGAAGAGGCCGGCGTGGTGTATTGCCAGTCGCGCAAGCGGGTCGAAGAAATCGCGGTCATGTTGTGCGAGTCGGGCATCCATGCGCTGCCCTACCACGCGGGCCTGGACACCGCCGTGCGCCAGCGCCACCAAAATGAATTTTTGCGCGAAGAGGGTGTGGTGATGGTGGCCACGGTGGCTTTTGGCATGGGCATCGACAAGCCCGATGTGC
>CAITSG010000131.1 GCA_903894995.1 uncultured Burkholderiales bacterium | reverse complement strand
TGGGGCCAATGATGGGGTGATCGATGTCGTGCACCATTTTTCGTGCTTGGACATGGGGATCACTGAGCGCTTGTTCGTACCCAAAAACAGGGCCGCCCGGAATGCCCACGGCATCCAGCAGCGCCACCCAGTGGGCCGTTGTGTGTTGTGTGGTGACCGATTCAATGTCGCGTTCAAGCGCATCCACGTTTTTGACCCGAAGGGCCTGTGTGCGGTAGTCCGGGCGTTCAAGCCACTCGGGTTGGGCGATGACTTTTTCACAAAATGCCACCCACATCTTTTGGGTGCCCGCTCCCACGGTCACATAGCCGTCATGTGTGCGATAGGCTTGGTAGGGTGCAGAGCGTCTGTGCCGTGTGCCTGTGGCGGTCGGGATTTCGCCCGAGCCAAAAAATGCCCCGAATTCCCATGGGGTCCAAGCCAGCCCGGCTTCGAGCAAAGAGGTCTCCAGGTACTGGCCTTCTCCAAAACGCAACTTGCCAATCAGGGCGCCCAAAATGCCCGACAGGGCCGTGACGCCGCTGGCAATGTCGTTCATGGCAATGCCCACTTTGGCCGGACGTCCGCCGGGCTCACCGGTCATCATCATGATGCCGGACATGCCTTGGGCAATGATGTCGTAGCCGCCTTTTTGGCCGTACGGCCCGGTCTGGCCAAAGCCCGACATGGACGCGTAAATCACACCGGGGTTGTGCACGCGAATGCGCTCGTAGTCCAGCCCCATGCGCTTGACCACACCGGGTCGGAAGTTTTCCAGCACGATGTCCGCCTTTGCGGCCAATTGTTGGGCGATCTTCAGGCCCGCTGGGTCTTTCAGGTTCAGGGCGATGCTTTGTTTGTTGCGGTTGAGCACCGCAAAACAATACGACTCACCGTTGACCTGGGGCTCAAACTGGCGCGATGTATCGCCTTTGTCGGCGTTTTCGAGTTTGATGACATCGGCCCCCATGTCGCCCAACACCATGGCGCAATAAGGGCCAGCCAATACATTGGTCAAGTCGAGAACGCGAAGGCCAGACAGTGGGAGTTTCATGGGAGGACTTTCGTGAATCGGCGAGAGAGTTTCAGCGGCCAGTGAACACAGCTTTGCGCTTTTCCATGAAGGCGGTGCGACCCTCGGTGAAATCGGCGCTGTTGAAGCACTGCGCCACCAAGCGGTCGCACAGAGCGACGTCGCGCAAGGCATCGTCTTTGACAATTTCGCCCACAATGGTTTTGATGGACGCCACGGTCAGGGGCGCATTGGCCGAAATGGTGTCGGCATAGTGCGTCACGTAGGCGAGCAACTCTTCTTGGGGCACCATCCGGTTGATCAGCCCCATGGCCAGGGCCTCGGGTGCCGTGAATTGCCGAGCGGTAAAAAAGATTTCTTGCGCAAATGAAGGCCCCACCACATCGACCAGTTTGCGCACACCGTCAAATTCGTAGCCCAACCCCAGTTTGGCGGCAGGCACGGCAAAACGCGAATGGTCCGCAGCTATCCGGATGTCGCAGTTCAGCGCCACACCCACGCCACCGCCGATGCAATAGCCCTGGATCATGGCCAAGGTGGGTTTTTTCAGGTTTTTCAGGGCCTGCATGCCTTGTTGGGCGACTGCGTCGTAGCGCTGGGTGGCCTCGGCGGAGTCGCGTTGCTCGGCAAATTCTGAAATGTCAGCGCCCGAGACAAAGGCCTTGCCGCCCGCCCCGTGCACCACCACCACGCGGATGTCGTCATCGCGCGCAAAGTCGTTCGCAATGTCCGCCAGTCCCTGCCACATCTCCAGTGACACGGCGTTGTGCCGGGCCGGGTTGTTGAACGCGATCCAGCCCACATGCTTGTCTTTGTGGGCAATCATCTTGTCGGTTTTCAAAAGGCTCATGAGGCGACTCCAAAGGGATTTTTCTCAGTATGTGCTGCAAGGGTTTGCGCAAAGGTTACCCGTGTGACAGTCGCCTGTTGATCCGGCCATGTGAAGTCTGAAGTGGAAGGCTTGCCTTGGGTACAGCGATCAGCGACGGGGGCAGTGTGGGAGCCTCGCCCTCGGGGCGATGGGTGGTGGTCTGCGAGGCTCAATCGCGGCGAGGGCCCCGCTCCCACAAAAAAAGCGTTCATGCAAACTTCATTGGGCCGTATCAATAAGTGAGGTTGGACCGGCGACCAAGCCAAAGCGCAACCCCCAGACGGGTGATTT
>CAITSG010000130.1 GCA_903894995.1 uncultured Burkholderiales bacterium | reverse complement strand
AGGGTAGATTTGCCCGAGCCCGAGGGTCCGCACACCACGATGCGTTCGCCACGCGCCACCGACAGGTCGATGTCACGCAGCACATGAAAGTCGCCATACCATTTGTTGACTTTGGAAAATTCGATGATGGGCGTGTTCACTTTACTGTCTCCGGGTTCCGGTGTTGAGGTGGCCTTCGAGCCAATGGCTGTAGCGCGACATGGCAAAACAGGCGATGAAATAAATGGCCGCCACAAACAGCTGGCCTTCGATGAAGAACTTGCGCCAGTCGGCATCGCCCAAGGCCAGCTGCACCGCACCCGTCAGGTCGTACAAGCTCACGATGGTCACGAGCGAGGTGTCCTTGAACGCCCCAATGAAGGTGTTGACGATGGAGGGCACCACCAGGCGCAGCGCCTGCGGCAGCACGATCTTGCGCTGGATTTGCCAGTAGCCCATGCCCAGCGAATGCGCGGCTTCGACCTGGCCTTTGGGCAGCGCTTGCAAACCACCACGAATCACTTCGGCCAGATAGGCGGCGGTGAACAAGGTCATGCCGATCAGCACCCGCACCAGCACGTCGATCTTGCCGCCATTGGGCATGAACAGCGGCAAGATGAAGGAGGCCATGAACAGCACCGAAATCAGCGGCACGCCGCGCACGAACTCGATGAAGATCACACACAGCGTGCGGATCGCGGGCAGCTGGGACTGTCGGCCCAAGGCCAGCAAAATCGCCAGCGGAAACGCCACGACCAGACTCACGCTGGACAAGAGCAGCGTGAGCGGCAGGCCGCCCCAGCGTTCGGTGTCAATCGGGGTCAGGCCGGCAAACCCGCCGCTCATGAGCCCGTAAAACACCGCATAAACGGCCACCCAGGCCAGCACCAGCGCAGGACGCCAGAAGCTGCGCAGGCAACTCAGCACCAACAACAGCACCAGCAAGCTGGACGCGATCAGTGGACGCCATTGCTCGTCGTAGGGGTAGCGGCCAAACAGGATGAGGCGACCTTTTTCGGTCACCACACCCCAGCAGGCGCCCACACCTTCGGCGGCGCGGCAGGCGGCGTTGTCGGCCTGCACCACGGCGTTGAACACGGCCCAGTTCAGCATGGGTGGCAAGGCCCAGGCCAGCAGGGCCAGCACCAGCACGGTCAGCAAGCTGTTGGCCCAGCCGTCAAAAAAGCGGCTGCGCAACCAAGGCAGCAAACCCACTTGGTTGCTGGGGGGCTGGCGGGCGGCAATCGGGGTAAAGACAGCGTGGTTCATCAGCGGTCCTTGATCTGCACACGGCGGTTGTAAATGTTCATGAGCGCCGAGGTCAGCAAACTCAAGCTCAGGTAGCACAGCATCACCACGGCAATGCATTCGATGGCGCGGCCCGTCTGGTTGAGCGAGGTGGAGCCGATCGAGACCAAGTCGGGGTAGCCCACGGCCACCGCCAGCGAGGAGTTTTTGGTCAGGTTCAGGTACTGGCTGGTCAAGGGCGGCACGATCACGCGCAGCGCTTGCGGCAGTTGCACCAGGCGCAATTCGGCCGAGCGGGGCAGGCCCAGCGCCACGGCTGCTTCGTGCTGGCCAAAGGCCACCGACTGAATGCCCGAGCGCACCACCTCGGCAATGTAGCCCGAGGTGTACACGGTCAAGCCAATCAGCAAGGTCAGGTACTCGGGGGTCACCGATCCGCCGCCGATCACGTTGATTTCGGTGGCCTCGGGGATATTGAGTGCACTGGGTGCGCCGCCCACGAGCCAACCCACAGCCGTCACAGCCAGCAAAATGCCCAGGCCGATCAGGTGCGTGCGAGCAGGGTGGTATTGGCCTGTGATTTCAAACTGGCGAATGGCTCTGCTGGCCCAAAAGCGCCAGGCCACAACACCCGCCAGAAAACCCACCAAAGTGCCCCAGTGGCCTGTGGACCATTCGGGCATCGGGTATTGCAAACCGTTTTTGCTCAGGAACACGCTGGCCAGGGGCTTGAAGGGCTCTTCAATCGTGGGCAACAGTTCGGTCATGGCGAAATACCACATGAACAATTGCAGCAGCAAGGGCACGTTGCGGGTGACTTCGACGTGCACCGTGCACAGGCCGCGCACCAGCATGTTGTTGGACAGGCGGCCAATGCCGATCAGGGTGCCCAGCACCGTGGCCAGCACAATGCCCACCAGCGCCACGCGCAAGGTGTTGGACAAGCCCACCAAATAGGCCACCCAGTAGCCTTGGGATGAGTCGAACTCGAACAGGCTCTCCCCAATGGCAAAGCCTGCGGGTTGCAAAAAGAAGTCGAAGCCGCTTTGAATGCCGCGCGTGCGCATGTTGGCAAAGGTGTTGGACAGCAGGTAGCTGGCGGCCAACACGAGCAGCAAAATGGTCAAAACTTGGTAGACCAGGCCCCGAAAGGACTGGCTGCGCCAAGACCAGGCGCGTGATCGGGGGGGAGGGGGGGGAGCAGGTGGGATCATCATCGTGCATCGGCCCGCACGAGGCGGGCCGATGTCCTTTCAGGGGTTGCCGTGTTTGTCTGAATCAGAAAAACACAAGGGGGTCGATCAGCGCACGGGTGGTGCGTACATCAGGCCGCCTTTGTTCCACTGGTTGTTCAAACCGCGTGGCAGCTTCAGGGTGGACTTGGGGCCCACATTGCGCTCGAACATTTCGCCATAGTTGCCCACGGCCTTGATGGCGCGGTAAGCCCACTCTTTGTCCAGGCCCAACAACTTGCCGGTGTCTTCCGAGGTGCCCAAGATGCGCTGCACGACGGGGTCGGTGCTGCTCTTCATTTGGTCGACGTTGGCTTGGGTGATGCCGTACTCTTCGGCTTCGATCAGGGCGTAAACCACCCATTTGACGATGGCAAAGAACTCGTCGTCACCCCGGCGCACGCTGGGGCCAAGGGGTTCTTTGGAGATCAGATCGGGCAAGATGACGTGGTCGTCGGGGTTGGTGGCTTCCTTGTTGCGCACCGAGGCCAGGCCCGAGGCGTCGGTGGTGTAAGCCTGGCAGCGGCCTGCAAAGTAGGCTTTGTTGGTGGCTTCCTGGGTGTCAAACACCACGGGCTTGATGTTGAGTTTGTTGACCTTGGAGAAGTCGTTCAGGTTCTTCTCAGTGGTGGTGCCCGATTGCACGCACACGGTGGCACCCTTGAGGCTCTTGGCGCTGGTGATTTTGGACTTTTTGGTCACCATGAAGCCTTGGCCGTCATAGTAGGTGGTGCCGGTGAAGTGCAGGCCCAACGAGGCGTCGCGGTTCAGGGTCCAGGTGGTATTGCGCGACAGGATGTCGATTTCACCGGCTTGCAACACGGCAAAGCGCTGGGTGGCGTTCAGGGGGGTCCACTTGACTTTGCTGGCATCGTTCAACACGGTGGCGGCCACGGCCTTGCACACGTCCACGTCCAGACCGGTCCAGTTGCCTTGGCTGTCAGCCGCAGCAAAACCAGGCAAGCTGGGGTTCACGCCGCAGTTCAGCATGCCGCGTGACTTGATGCCGTCCAGGGTTTTGCCCGCAAAGGCTGGGGTGGCGACCGAACCCATCAGGGCCAGCAAGGAAGCGGCCAACAAAGGGCGCTGAATCAGGGAACGAACAATTTTCATCGGTGAACCTCAACAATTAAAAAAGCCATTTTGCATCAAAAAAAATGACAACTGCTTCGGGTTATCACCGAGCAAGGGGTGACCCTGAGAGGGTGCACCGGCCTTGCACCACAGGGGCGCAGAGGCTGCATCAAAGGGGTGCAAAAAGACCATGTCTGCACTTTTTGTGGGCGGTTCAGGGTTTGCGACAATACGCCCCATGACCCAAGAACTCACCCTCACTCGCCCCGATGATTGGCACCTGCATGTGCGCGACGGCGCCGCCCTGAACGTGGTGGTGCCGCACACGGCCGCACAGTTTGGCCGCGCCATCATCATGCCCAACCTCAAGCCACCGGTGACCACCGCCGAGCAGGCGCTGGCCTACAAAAGCCGCATCCTGGCCGCCGTGCCTCAGGGCATGGCTTTTGAGCCTTTGATGACCTTGTACTTGACCGACAATTTGGCACCCGCCGAAATCACCCGGGCCAAGGCCGCCGGTGTGGTGGCTTGCAAGCTCTATCCGGCAGGCGCCACCACCAACAGCGATGCGGGTGTGACGGATTTGCGCAAAATCTACCCCGTGCTCGAAGCCATGCAGCGTGAAGGTGTGCTGCTGCTGGTGCACGGCGAAGTCACCTCGTCCGACATTGACTTGTTTGACCGCGAAGCCGTGTTCATCGAGCAGCAGCTGATCCCGTTGCGCCGGGACTTCCCTGGCTTAAAAATAGTGATGGAACACATCACCACAAAAGAGGCTGCCGACTATGTGGCTGCAGGCGACGCGAATTTGGGGGCCACCATCACCGCGCACCACCTGCTGTACAACCGCAACGCCCTGTTTTTGGGCGGCATGCGCCCGCACTATTACTGCCTGCCCGTGCTCAAGCGCGAAACGCACCGGCTGGCGCTGGTGCAAGCTGCCGCCAGCGGCAACCCCCGTTTCTTTTTGGGCACCGACAGTGCGCCGCACCCGGCGCATCTGAAAGAACACGCCAGTGGTTGCGCCGGTTGCTACACCGCGCACGCGGCCATCGAGATGTATGCCGAGGCCTTTGACCAGGCGGGGGCTTTGGACCAACTGGAAGCCTTTGCCAGCTTCAATGGCGCAGACTT
>CAITSG010000129.1 GCA_903894995.1 uncultured Burkholderiales bacterium | reverse complement strand
GAAAGCCTGGAGCGCGACCAGATTCGGCGGGGGGCGATTCAGGTGGACGGGGCTTAAGTGGTCTTCTTGTTTTCGTGGGAGCGACGCCACCGCAGCGATTGACCCTTACATAACATGACCCGTTGACCTAAGGACGGGCCTCAGTTGAGGACGGTTCTCTGAAGCCCTCCCGGCAAGGGTCGCGCATGTGACTTTGGCAAGAGAATAGTCAGCGATTTGGGTTGTTTCCCGCTTGCACAAAAGGAGGCTTCTCGCCACAGTGCAAAGCTGTTGCTGCGCACACAAGGAGTCCCCCGTCATGAAACTGAACGTCAACGGTAAAAACCACAGCCTCGATGTCGAGCCGGAAATGCCCCTGTTATGGGCCTTGCGCGACGAGCTCGACATCAAAGGTCCCAAGTTCGGTTGCGGCATCGCCCAGTGTGGGTCGTGCACGGTGCTGCTCAATGGCGAGCCGGTGCGCTCTTGTGCTTACCCGGTCTCGGGTGCTGCGGGGCAAAAGGTCATCACCATCGAAGGCTTGGCCGACAAGGGCCGCTTGCACGCGGTTCAGCAAGCCTGGATTGACCACCAAGTGCCTCAGTGCGGTTATTGCCAAGGCGGGCAGATGCTCGCAGCCGTGGCCCTGCTCAAGAAAAAGCCCAAACCCACCGATGAAGACATCGATGCGGCCATGACCAACATTTGCCGTTGTGGCACCTACGCCCGCATGCGCACCGCCATCCACGCTGCTGCCAAGAAAGGGACCCGCGCATGAGCACCCCAGACCTGACCTCCGGCATGGACCGTCGCCACTTCTTGAAGATTTCCAGCACCGCCGCCGCAGGCTTGTCGGTGGGGTTCTTTGTGCCGCAAAGCGCGCAGGCCGCCAACACGCCCCAACTGAATGTGTGGGTCGAAATCGAGCCCAACGACACGATTGTCATCCGCTACGCCCGCGCTGAAATGGGCCAAGGCAGCATGACTTCTGCGCCCATGATGATTGCCGAAGAGCTAGAGGCCGACTGGAAAAAAGTGCGCGTCGAGTACGCCACAGCGCATGAAAACCTGCGCACCAAACGCGCCTATGGCGACATGGCTTCGGTGGGCAGCCGCACCATCCGAAATTCGCAGGAATACCTGCGCAAAGCGGGGGCCACCGGGCGCGAGATGCTGATCGCCGCTGCGGCCCAGCAGTGGGGCGTGCCCGCCAGCGAGTGCAAGGCAGCGCTGAGCAAAGTCACCCATGGGCCCAGCAAGCGAACACTCAGCTACGGCAAACTGGCAGCTGCGGCTGCCAAACTGGAAGCCCCCAAAGACGTCAAGCTCAAAGACCCCAAAGACTGGACGCTGATCGGCAAGTCCATTCCTCGTGTGGACATTCCCGACATTGTGACCGGCCGTGTCAAGTACGGTATCGACGCGCAAGTGCCTGGCATGCTGCACGCGGCCATTGCGGCTTGCCCGGTGTTCAACGGCACCGTCAAAAACATGGATGCCTCCAAGGTGGAAAACCGCAGGGGCATCGTGAAGGTGCTGAACCTGGGCACCTTTGTGGCCGTGGTGGCCGACAACTGGTGGCGCGCCAAAGAAGCGCTGCGCGACGTGGCGGTGGACTGGGACGTGGGCGAGCACGGCACCTTGAGCAGCGCCGCGATCATGGCCCACTTCAAAGCGGGCATGGATCAGCCCGAACTGGCGGTGGCCCGCAACGACGGCAACACCCTTGACGCCATGAGCAAGGCCTCCAAGGTCATCGAGGCGGAGTACTTCACGCCCTATTTGGCGCACGCCACCATGGAGCCCATGGTGTGCAGCGCTTGGCTGCAGGGCGACCAACTCGATGTGTGGTGCTCGACGCAAAACCCCGAATCGACTTTGGCGGTGGCGGCTGCGACTGCAGGTGTGCCCCAGGCCAATGTGAAAGTGCACCCGATGCAATTGGGTGGTGGTCTTGGGCGCAAAAGCCCGCAAGACTTCACACGCCAAGCGGTCATGATTGCCAAGGCCATGCCCGGCAAAGCCGTCAAAATGCTTTGGTCCCGTGAAGAGGAAATCCAGCACGGCTTGTACCGTCCGGCCAGCCTGATGCGTTTCAAGGCGGGCTTGAGCGCCACGGGCAAAGCCGAGGCACTGCACATCCGCGTCAGTGCCCCGTCCATCTTGGCCACCTTGCTGAAACTGCCCTTGCCCAAAGGGGTGGACGGCCAGGCGGTGGCTTGTTTCAACGACCACCCCTACGACATCCCCAACACCTTGGTGGACTATGCCCAGCGCAACACCAATGTGCCCGTGGGTTTTTGGCGCACGGTGGGGCATTCACAAAACCCGTTTGGGCGTGAGTGCTTCATCGACGAGATGGCCCAGGCAGCATCCAAAGACCCGGTGGAATACCGTTTGGCCATGCTGCCCAACAACGAAAAGGCCAACCGCGACCGTGCCATCTTGTTGGCCGTGACCAAGGCAGCCGGTTGGGATAAAAAACCGGCACCGGGTGTGTTCCGGGGCGTGGCCGCTACTGACGGTTACGGCAGCTGGACGGCTTGTGTGTGCGATGTCTCCATCAACGCCAAAAACGAGGTCAAGATCCACCGCATCGTGATCGGCATTGACCCCGGTTACGCTGTCAACCCCGACAACATCGTGGCCCAATTCCAGGGCAGCGTGGTGCACGGTTTGACTGCCATTTTCTGGGGCGAAAACACCATCAAGGACGGGCGAGTGGAGCAATCCAACTTCCACGATTACCGCATGATGCGTTTGAACGAAATGCCCAAGGTGGAGGTGGTGATTGCGCCCACAGGCGGCTTTTGGGGCGGGGTGGGCGAGCCCGCCCAGGCGCCTTTGGCACCGGCGGTGGCCAACGCCATCTCGGCCGCTTTGGGCAAACGCATCCGCAGCTTGCCTCTGAAAAACCATGGTTTGACTTTGGCACGGGCATGACGGCGCTGGGCTTGGCGCGGGTGTGGGCCTTGTTGTGCAGCGCTGCCTGGGGCTGGGCTGCTGCGCAAACGCCTGATGCCCTTCAATCTGGCTCGCCGGATCGGGGCAAAGCCTTGCTTTTGCAAAGACAAGACAGCGGCTGTGTGCTGTGCCACCAAGTGCAGGGTTTGCCTGCGGGTGGCTCACTCGGCCCGTCTTTGGTCGGTTTGCCCGAGCGCAGCACCAAAGACCAAGCCCGTGAGCGCATCGCCGATGCCCGGCGCTTTAACCCGCAAACCATCATGCCCGCCTATTTCAGTACCGAGGGTTTGAACAAGGTGGCGAACCCCTACAAGGGCCAAACTATTTTGACGGCGCAGGGGCTTGAAGACGTCTTGAGTTACTTGTTCTTGCCCAGCAAGGCCACACCATGAAATGGCCCACATTGACCCGTCGCGAAAGCTTGCGGCAAGCGCTGCGGGCCGGATTTTATGGGGCTGCTGTTCAGCTGTGGCCCAGCCAAGCCCAAGACATGGCATCCGGCCAGTTGTTGAGCGTGGCGAAAATGATCGAGCCCCTGACCCAGGGCGCTCGTGTGTTGGAGCAAGACGTGAAATGGGTGGCCCCCGTTTTGGCTGACAACGGCACTTTGGTACCGGTCACGGTGCAAGTGCAAAGCCCCATGACGCCCCAAGACCATGTGACGCATGTGTACCTGCTGTCTCAGCGCAATCCGGTGACGCGCATGGCGGTTTTTCATTTGGGGCCGTGGAACGGACGTGCCGAAGTCAGCACGCGCCTGCGCTTGGCGGGCACCCAGCAAGTGGTGGCCTTGGCACGCTTGTCCAATGGCGAGTTTCGTTATGGCCAGATGGAAATCATCGTCACCGAGTCGGCTTGCGTCGACGCCTCCTGAACATGGCATTTGCACGCATCCAATGGCCTGAACGCGTCCTTGCGGGGGACGTGGTCAAAGTTCGTCTGCTGGTGCAACACCCCATGGACACGGGTTATCTGCAAGACCTGTTGGGCAAGTTGGTGCCGCGCAACGTGATCCAGTCACTGACCTGCACCTGGGGCCAGCAAGAGGTGTTCCGTGTGGAGCCATCTTCAGGGATTTCGGCCAATCCTTTGTTTGAATTTTTTGTGCGTGCGGACCAAACGGCCGAAATGCATGTGGCGTGGACCGATGACCGGGGCGTCAAAGGCAGCTTGCGGCAGACATTGCAGGTCTTGCCCAAGAGCAGTCCCTGAGCGCATGGGCATCCGAGCGTTCGCGTCGATGTCCGCAGCAGGGTGTGTGCGCACCATGATCCAGTTGTGCTGGCCTGTTCTCATGCTGATCGCGTTGTGGGGGGTGAGTGGGTACGCCGCTGCGCAAACGGCAGT
>CAITSG010000128.1 GCA_903894995.1 uncultured Burkholderiales bacterium | reverse complement strand
TTTATGGCCTTCAAGCGTTTACCACTGGCAAGAAGTCCAGTGATCGCATCTAGCCGCTCCGAGTACGCCAACTGCTGCGGCGCATCGCTCAATAAGCCTTGCACTAAATCAAAGGCCATGAAACCCAAGCGCTCAACCTTGGCAGATGCCCCGCCAGCCATAGCGGAAGCAACGTCTCCAACCCGAGGACGATCTTTACCCGTTGAAGCGGCAAACAACTCACCGGCGATGAGCGTTGGGCCTTGTACTTTGGCGGCAACCTCCCTCGCCTCGATCAGAATTGGCACATCGCCAACAATCGCTTTACCGTTGCTACTGATCAGTGCTGCCGATCCTTCCTCTATTTTTAAGAACCACAACTCACCATCAACTTTGGGTGAAACCAAAAATGGTGCACCAAATATGCCCGTTCCAATTTCATCGGGTTTGACTGATCTATAGGCGCTTGCAACGCGCCTGCGGTAGCTCTGTACGCTCGCCATTAACTCAGCATCCAAGACAGAGCCGGCTGGATGTAATGTGCCTTTGCCCAATGGGCTGCCGTTGTTCAAATTCATCTCAATTTTCCTTGGCTGACACAGGACGCTTTAGTTCCATATCGCTTAAATGCAACATGAGCTGATATTTTTCTCCATCGACACGACCTTCAAGGAAACCCCTGCAGGGTCGACCGTTTGCCTGGAACACCAACGGTTCACTCCCTTTTGCTCCGCCCCCAACAAGCATGAGGGATCTGTCTGCAGCAAGCTCTTTCGCCATCGCGTGTAAGAAGTCATAGGTCACGCCATCAACATGTGTGACCTGAAGGCTGCGGCGGAACTTAAAGCGCCTGACCGCATCGGCAATTGGAACTTTCCTTCCAGTCCACCGAATGGGTCTTTCTTCATCGACATTGGATTCAACATCTATAGGATCTCTACGCTCTTTTTCTCCGCCATCTGGACCAGTAATCACTTCAATGATTTTTGGTGGACTGTGGAGGAACTCACCTTTACTGGTAAGAAAGACGACATTCGTTTCGCCTAATAAGCGCCCTACGTGCTCTATATCGATTTCTGGGTCTCCATCAATAAGCGCTTGTGCGTAATCATCACCTAGTGACTGAGCTAGAACCTCTCCCCGCCCTGCCTCTGTGCTGCTGAGATAACGATGAAAGACAATCGAGTGACCCGGGATACCGAGACTGACAGGCATATCTTTCTTAGGACTAATGACCTGCGCACTGCCGTCACGGCCGCTTGCATTGGTGATTCGGATTGACTTGGTCATAGGTCAGAACATTTCAAAATCAAGATCATCGGATGAATCCTCGGCATCAATCACCTCAGCAAGCTTTCCCGGCTCTGACCATGTTGCAGTGCGTGGTGCACCGATCAAACAAAAAATGCCCTCCGTGTTTTTCAGCAAAAACGCTGCTGATTGCTTGTAATCGGCTGTGTAATTAAATCCAAATCGAAAAACGTCACCAGCAGTCAATCTTTCTTGCAGCCCTTCAGCAAGATCTTTTGCTTCCAAGTTGTAAACGGATTCAACGACATGCTCTAACAAGACATCAGGTTCGACCAACTCCAACGGTTGCACTGATCCTAAGGTAGAAGGTATAGGCTCTAAAGCTTGCCCATCCGGCCCAATGCCCACCAATTGGGACTTTTGAAGCCAGCGTCCACTTTCATCAAAATACCCTTGAGCTGTCATGCCGCTCTGAAGCAGGTACAGACCATCTGATGTCAATGCAGATTTGACACACGTTCCCCCTGCGAGGTCTAAAGGGACACGACGGCGTTCACCATAAAGGCGCTTTCGATCTAGTTTGATGTGATCAAAACTTGATTCGATTCCGTCTAGCGAGACGACGATGGGTTTTGCCATGATTCAGATCCCCTCCTGCATATAAAGTTGACTCATTTTTTATCAGTTGAACAAATAAAAACTAATTTAATTTGACTCATCAGGTCAACTTCACTGCCAGATCTATGTGACCACATTCTTTATTTATATAGGCAGCGTTTTTACCCTCAATGGTCTTCATCGATTTATCGGGTGTGGATTCAAATGTTATGTGCAACACATGTTCAGCCTGAGCAATTGGCGGGTGTATGCCGGATGTAACGTTACCTTCGAGCCAAGAATTGAACTGGCCGACTCTAACGAGGTCAAAACGTTCATTTTCCGACCAGGTACCTGCAAAAATCGAGTGCATTTTTTTGCTGCTCACCGATGGTGCCTTCCAAAGACCGCATTGGTGTGTCCAACGACAAAAGCTAAACGCCAGCGCGCCAATGATCCAGAGAATTCACGGACCGTGGTGTATCGGGGTATGAAGCGGGTCCGTGTGAGTGCTGCTTCTATGGATGGCTGATACTTCTGTCTCCGCCTTTTTGCCAGCGCCTCCAATTTGGCCATCTCTGGTGGACTGGTCATGTTCAAGGCAACCGTCAACATGACGTTGGATGTCACTGGGATCGATTGCTTGTCTTGAGCAACTATGGGGCAAACTAAACTGCCGTGGTTTTGCAAAGTAGCGGTCATGTCTGCTTTCAAATGGAGTAGGCTGACTAAGCCAACCTTTCGTTTGCTGTTTTCTGTTTATGTCGCCAACTAAGCGCTTGACCTACGCAACAAAATTCACACTCGTTTGCGTCGAGTAAATCACCAAAAATGATGAAAACAACAGTCATGCTTGCAGATTAGCACGCCAAGTGACAGAGTGTGTCGTTTAGTAACTGCACAAAATAAACTTATCGTCCAAGATCTAGCTGCCAGTGGAATTCATCACGAAAACTGAATTCATGACAAAGCATCAGAAACGGCTGTACGGCGTTGGGTGACTCAGTTTGAAGCCGAGCGATCGGGTTTGCGAGGTATGTTGGCTTATTTGAGCTTTCTCGCGGATTTCCTCAAGACTTTGAAAAGCGTGGATTTGCCTTATGCATTCAGTTCTAGACCGCCGTGACAATCACCCGACTGGGGAAAAAATCCACTCGGGCGAAGCAAGTTGTCACAGTTCATTGCTTGATCTCCTGCTGCCAGCCTTGCACCACCATCACCATCGCAAGAGTGTCCAATTCACAGTAACGCAACAGCGCCTCTTTGATTCTTAATCTTTGCGCATCCTGCAGGTCTTCAAACTGGAGTCGCGAATAGGCCGTTGCGGCGGCACCACCTTCAGCGATAACCAGCTCATCCGGGCCTTGGCCCGCTGGCAGTGATTCACCCAACATCTCAGCTCCCAAGTCGCGCAGGATTTCATAGGGGTTATTGACGCTTTTGCCGTTTTCATCGGTGGGCAGCCAAACGAAATCCTTGTAGTTCAAGCTGTCCATTCCACCCTCCGCGCCATAGATGGGCTGGGCATAGCGCTGCCTCAGCCAGGCATTGCTGGCGAGCATGGCGGGCAGAACCTTCTTGATGGAGACACTGCCCTTGGTGGCCACATGAAAGTAAGCGGCCTTGGCCAACTCGCACAGATCCACCATGGCGCGCTCGCCTGACTTGGTGAGCGACGCCAAAAAGAATCGCAGCGCTTGCGCATCGGCTGGCGAGTTCAAGCTTTCGTCGAGTTGCACCATGATCCGGTTCAAGATGGTGTTTTCATGGTGGCTCCACATGAACACCGTGCCAGTGTCTCCTTCCAACTCAGCCTTAAGAGCACGGGCAAATTCAAAGTTTGGAAACACACCAGGATCGGCCAACAAGAACTGGCCTTTGTGTTCGACGCGTCCATCTTCATGCATCACATGGTGAGAATACTGAAAAGCCACCTGCTCATAGGGCCGCATGCCTTGATGAAACGGAATGGCCACTGCGCTGGTCTCAAAGTCGATGAAATGGTACGGAAAGCGCCAAGATGCCATCTCTGTGCGCATGTGCCCCTCGGCTAGCCAATACCCACCCCGATCTTCATCTGGAGGGATGCCTTTGGCCTGCATCCATTGGCGCTCACTGACCGAAAGGGTTTTGCCGCCATCTTTGACATCGATGTCACCTGGCTGCACGGCAGACAGGCGTATCCGCCCTTGCGAAATCAAGTCGTCTTTCTTCCGGAAATTCCACAGGTCCAAAACTGTCCCTTGAGCGAAATCCTCGGCAGTGAATTCAAAAGCCTGAGACCAGCATTCATGAAATCCGCTTCTGAGTTCGTCACCACTTGCTGCCTTGAATTCGCATCTGTTGCACTTTGCACCTGGCAAAGGAGTAATTTTTTGGTCCTCAGCATAGGCTTGAGCCCAGTCCTTGGCCGCCTGGTCCAGGGGCTGCAGAAAGCCGTTGGTCCCCACGCCATGTTTGTAAACCACCTCCACAAACTCATCCACGGGCACCTTTGCCAAAAGATTCGTCTGCGGTGTGAAATTGGCTGCATCGGCTGATCGGGTCACCCTCACCTTTTTGCCGTCTCTGACGATTTTGAAAAGCTGGTTCAAGCGGTCTTGGGTAGCCTTGACCGACTTGTCGGGCATCATCAAAAAAGTACTGATCTGCGCGCCCGGATACGCCTGGCGCATGACCCACGCCTGAAAGGCGACGTCTTCAATATAGGGGCGCATGCCAGACTTGATGGGCACGCGGCTGCCAGCGATTTCGGGGCGGGTGCTGTCATACGACTTGGCCTTGACCTCGATCAGTTGGTATCGGTGGCCGTCTTTGACCAAAATGTCCACGCGCACGAAGAAGTTGCCAAAGGCAATGGCGGCCTCAAATACAACCGCCCGATCTTGTTGCAACAACAGCGCCGTGTGGGCCAGAGCGCCCAAATGGTCGGTCGCTTCGACCTCAACCCCTTCAGGGTAATGGCACTTTGCCAGCTCGCCCACTTGGTAGCCCCCTTCGGCCAACATCTGCAAAAAGCTGTCCTCTTGCTTGGTGTCCCGGTAAATCTTGGACTTGCCGGTGTAGAACAACTTTGTAGGGCATTCCACGGCCAACTTGAATCGTGATTTGGTGAGGTAACGCATTGGTATTGTCAATGTCGTGGCGTCAAATTACATCCGTCCCCGCACTGGCCGCCGTACTCATACCGCGCAACTGACAGAGCCTGTCGATCATGTCGTCGACTTGAGATGGTTCGGTATTGATGGCCACCAGCATCATGGCCTCAGACTTTGATGCGCCATCCCGGAGCAAGACAATGCCATGCTTGGCATCGGACTTGTCGAAATCCTTGACAGTCTAAAACGCTGCAGGCCTTTAAATTGAGTCATTCAGCCAAAGACTTCAACAATGCATCTCGTCCATCTTGGTAGAACTCAATGTCCAGCTTTGTCGCCATTTCATCTGAAAGGTCAAATAGTTGTTTGCGACAAGACACCGGCAGCAATAAAGCCTTGGCCCCTTTCTCAACAGCAATTTCAGCTAATGACACTGCGTTGTGAATCGGCTCAATAGTGCCGCCAAGAGTGACTTCGCCGACAACAATCAATCCGCCTCGCACCGACTTTTTAAGCAGCGCGCCAGACAAAGCGATTAGGGCGGCAACCCCTGTTTTTGAACCGGACTTTGCAGCATCAAAGCCACGCAGTTGGACAGAAAATTCATGCGAGCGCGGATCGCGGTCGCCAACCAGCTGCATGGCGCGTGCATAGAGGTTTTGCTCTGCGCAACGAATCGATTCTTTGAATGCCTGAGGAACAGGGTTATTAAGAACCCTCACACCACTGCCAGGCCCCTCATTCACCTCAAGTCTGAAAAGACCAGGATGTTCATCTTGACCGCCAGGGGAAATGGTCCAAACTTGTCCACACTCCAATGGTTCATCGCCGATACCTCCTTGACTTTGCAACTCAGGTGTTGAAACAAACTTCTCTACGCCCTCGGTCCCTATGGTGTAGCTGAAATGTGTGTTTCTGAACTCGGCAGCGCCAATGCGTTTTTGCTGTTCTTTGACGCGACGACGCACTTCCAATCCCAGACGTACTGCCCACTCCAGGTCTTCCGGCGAGACCTTGCTGTTGGCGTCTGGATACATCAGCTTCAGCAAGCCGCTAACGGTTTTATTTACCCCATTGATGTCGCGACCGGAAAGTGCCCCACCCCAAAATACTTGCCCCTGAAGTGAAGAAACACGACTCTGGTTTCTCAGCTGCGTAAAGCATTCCGACAAAAAGTCGCTGACCAAGCCGAAATGTTCTGTAAACAACGAAGGGTTCAGCTTGGGTACATCCCAGCCTGGCAAGAAGCAGTGGATGCGGTCCATAAATGCAGTGTCATCTCGCATTTCGGGAGGTAACGGACTAAACAAGTGCCCCACCCTTTGCTGATGCTCCACATCCACGTCGAAGTTACCAACCAACACGATCGAGCCATCCGCACGAATGCTTTCTTTGCCACGAGAGAATTCACCGCTCTCCATGTAGCCCTTCATGATGTTGACGCCATCCTTTTGATCAAAGGACACACCAGAGACTTCGTCAAAACACACCACATCGTATTGACACACCAGACCGCGCTGGCCATTGGCGTTGTTCACAAACATTCGTGCCACGGTAGCTTTACCACCCGAAATCAAGTGCGCATAAGGGGACACCTGTTGAAACAAATGTGACTTACCCGTTCCACGCGGCCCCAACTCCACCAGGTTGTAATTGCGCTCCACAAAAG
>CAITSG010000127.1 GCA_903894995.1 uncultured Burkholderiales bacterium | reverse complement strand
GCCAAAGCCAAACCGGGCGAGTTGTCGGGCGGCATGAAACGGCGCTTGAGCTTGTCGCGCGCCCTCATCAACCAGCCGCAACTGCTGATGCTGGACGAGCCCACCACGGGCCTGGACCCGCAGGCGCGCCACCTGATGTGGGAGCGGCTGCAGGTGCTGCTGCAAGAAGGCAAATCCATCTTGCTCACCACCCATTTCATGGACGAGGCCGAGCGCCTGTGCGGACGCCTGTTGGTGCTGGACCAAGGCCGCAAGATCGCCGAGGGCAAGCCTCGCGATTTGATTGCCGAGCACCTGGAGCCCGAGGTGGTGGAAGTGTTTGGCCAAGGCGCAGTGGCGCTGGCGCAAGAAGCGGGCTTAAATGGCTTGGCTGGCCGCGTCGAGGTGAGTGGCGAGACCGTTTTCTTCTACACCCAGGACAGCCGCGCACTCATGCACGCTATGGAAGCTTGGCCCACCTTGCGCACCCTGCACCGCCCTTCCAATTTGGAAGACCTGTTCTTGAAATTGACCGGACGCCAGATCCGAGAAGAAGGCTGATCATGAGTCAAATTCAAAACAACATCTGGGCCGCGCCCCGCCTGTCCATGCGCTGGTGGCCGGTGTTTCAGCGCAACTGGCTGGTCTGGAAAAAGCTGGCCATCCCCAGCTTGGTGGGCAACATCGCCGAGCCGCTCATGTGGTTGGTGGCCTTTGGTTACGGCTTGGGTTCGCTGGTCGGGCAGATCGAGATGGGCGGCGAGAAGGTGCCTTACATCTTGTTCCTGGCCAGTGGCAGCATCTGCATGAGCGCCATGAACGCGGCCACCTTTGAGGCGCTGTACTCGGCGTTCTCGCGCATGCATGTGCAAAAAACATGGGACGGCATCATGAACGCCCCGGTGCGGCTGGACGACGTGGTGCTGGCCGAAATGCTCTGGGCCGCCTTCAAGGCGCTGTTCACCGTCACGGCCATTTTGCTGGTGATGTTGGCCCTGGGCATCAGCCACAGCTGGAAGCTCTTGGTGGCCTGGCCCGTGTTGCTGGGCGTGGGCGTCACCTTCAGCTGCATGGCGCTGATCTTCAATGCGCTGGCCAAGGGCTATGACTTTTTTACCTATTACTTCACCCTGTTTCTCACGCCCATGATGTTCCTCTCGGGCATTTTCTTCCCACGGGAGCAATTGCCAGGCTTCGTGCGGGTGATCGCCGATTGGCTGCCGCTGTCGGTGGCGGTGGACTTGGTGCGCCCGCTGTTTTTGGACCGCTGGCCTGATGAGCCCGTGCGCTTGGTGCTGGTGCTGGCGTTGTTTGCCGTGGTGTCGTTCTGGATTGCGCTGGCGCTGACCCGCAAGCGGTTTCGGAGCTGAAAACGCCCAGTCCTGTGCGCTTGGCTGCCTCTGTTCAGCCAGATCGTGGCACCAGTCGAGGATTTGTCGTGCCGCCGCCGGACCAAAGAAGGCCACCCCTGGCCCTGTTGGGCCCCGTTAAGATCAATCTCTTTTGAGTTTTCCACTTTCAAGGAATGAAAACATGAGCATCCAGACCGTAGGCATCATTGGCGCAGGCACCATGGGCAATGGCATCGCACAGGCGTGTGCAGTGTCGGGTATTCAGGTGGTGATGGTCGATATTTCTGACGCGGCCGTGGCCAAAGGCGTGGCCACCGTGGCCAGCAGCCTGGACCGTCTGGTCAAGAAAGAAAAAATCAGCGAAGCCGACAAGGCCGCGGCATTGGCCCGCATCCAAGGCTCCAGCAACTACGACGACCTCAAGGGTGCCCAGCTGGTCATCGAAGCGGCCACCGAAAACCATGAGCTGAAGGTCAAGATCTTGAAGCAGCTCGACGGCATGATGGCCCCCAACGTGATCATCGCATCCAACACCTCGTCGATTTCGATCACGCAGCTGGCCGCCGCCACGCAACGTGCGGACCGCTTCATTGGCATGCACTTTTTCAACCCCGTGCCCATGATGGCGCTGGTCGAAATCATCCGTGGCCTGCAGACCAGCGACGCCACGCACGACGCGGTGCACGACATGGCGCTGGCGCTGGGCAAGACCCCGATCACCGTCAAGAATGCCCCCGGCTTTGTGGTCAACCGCATCTTGGTGCCCATGATCAACGAGGCCTTCTTTGTGCTTGGCGAAGGTCTGGCCGAGGCCGAGGCCATCGACGCGGGCATGAAGCTCGGCTGCAACCAGCCGATTGGCCCGCTGGCACTGGCCGACATGATCGGGCTGGACGTGTGCTTGGCCGTGATGGAGGTCTACCTCAAAGAGTTCGGTGACAGCAAATACCGCCCCAGCCCACTGCTGAAGGAAATGGTGGCTGCAGGGCGTTTGGGCCGCAAGACGGGGCAGGGCGTTTACAAGTACTGAGCTTGTTGCACCGTGGGGGTGAAGGTGTCCAGCCCGGTCGCTTTGAATTCGCGAGCGAAAGATGCGGCGGCCCCTGTCAAGGCTGTGCGCGGCCTTGAGCTATTTTTTCGACGGTTGAGCTGGGCAAGGACACCCTTTGCCATGGTTTTTATGCGCGCTCAGCGGCGCTGTTCATCGGCCACGCGCAGGAATAAAGCCGTTGAAAGAGGTGTTCGCAACACATCGGCCTGTTCAACGGGGTCTTCTTCGACTGCATAGGCCTGGTTTGTCTGTGAGGCATTCAAAAAGCCCTCTGTCCGAGCATTTTTCAGCAGCCGAACTTGTGCTGTAGGTACGGGCAGGGCACGCGTCACCACACGGCCTTCCAAGATGTCCGACCAATTTGTGCCCAAAAATTCGGCAACCCGCTCTGCAGCCTTGTGCCGCAGGCCTGGGGTGTAAAACAGGGTGTCTTGACCCGTTTCAAGTTCGTAGAGCTGCCAAACCGTGATGCAGGCATTGGATGCGACGGCAAAAGCTTCAACACCTTGCTGAATGCGCAAACGCCGCAGCACACGACCAAAGCGATCATTCGTGTCTGAATTTTGATCACCGATAAATGTCTCTTGGTTTTTGTTGGCCTGAAGCAAACGGCGCTTGATGTGCAGTGACTTAACAGGTTTGAGCACCTTGGATCGACCATTCTCTAGCGATATCTCAACGTTCGGTTTGTCCTCTTCAGGCGGTACTGTAGAGAGCTGGAAATGGGATTTGATGAGGGGAGTCATGGCGTTGCAAGTTGAAATTAGAGGGTGATTCCACAACAGACAAATTTGATAAATTAAATTTTATTGATATTTTTTGACTTTTAAATTACAAAAAAAAAGAAAATAATTAAAAAAATACATTTTATGGGATGGGGTCCATTCAAGGCCGTCCGAGCAACAGGTGGCATCATCAAAAACCCAAAACTTGGGGGAGTTCTGGTGCTGGCTTGCATCTTGTCCGAGCCGGGTTTGCCGACTGGGACATCAAGACTGTCACCCGTGTGAATGGTTGGAAGAGACAGTCGCTCTAGCATTCAAGGCATGAACACCACACTCCACCCCGAAGGCCAGATCGACTGCACCGTGCACGGTGCCATCCTGCAAATTTGCATCAACCGCCCCGCCAAGCGCAACGGCTTCACGCCCAAGATGTTCCGCGAGTTGGGCGAGGCCTACACCCGGCTTGACGACGACCCCACCCTGCGTGTGGGCGTGCTGTGTGCGGCGGGTGCGCATTTCACGGCCGGGCTGGATTTGCCCACCATCGCGCCCTTGATGCAGCGCGGTGAAAAGTCGGTGCCACTGGGCTTGGTGGACCCGCTGAACCTGGGCATGGAGGGTTACCGCCGACGTGTCAAACCCATGGTGGTGGCGGTGCAAGGCATCACCTACACGCTGGGCATCGAGCTGATGCTGGCGGCCGACATCGTGGTCGCGGCCGATGACTGCCGGTTTTCGCAGCTGGAGGTGCAGCGCGGCATCATGGCCACGGGCGGTGCCACGCTGCGCATGGCTGAGCGCGCAGGCATGGGCAATGCGCTCTTGCATTTGCTCACAGCCGATGTGTTCGACAGCGCCGAAGCCCTGCGCCTGAATTTTGTGCAAAAGGTGGTGCCCGCCGATGGTCTTTTGCCCGAGGCCATGCGCATCGCGGAGCAGATCGCCGCTCAGGCTCCGCTGGCGGTGGTGGCCACGCGGCAAAACGTGCTCAAGGCCGTAGAACAAGGGCCACTGGTGGCCATGCACGACTTTCTGCCGGTCCAGCAGCGCTTGTCGCGCAGCGAAGACGCGGCCGAAGGCGTGCGCTCGTTTGTGGAAAAACGCGCCGCCCGTTTTACCGGAAACTGATCTGACCCGGGTGCGTCCAAACGCTGG
>CAITSG010000126.1 GCA_903894995.1 uncultured Burkholderiales bacterium | reverse complement strand
GCATTGGGGGCATGCGGACTTGGAGTAAACGACGATTTTGAGTTCCATACGCCCAAGTTTAACCAGCTGGCAGCAGCAGACTGTTGAGCACGACGGGGGCGAAATGCCGCCTGATGTCATCGGTCAGTCCGTCAAATACCGTCTCCAATGCATGGACCTGCGCAGTCAACAGGACTTCAAGCTAAGTGCCCAGCACCATGGTGCAAGGCGCTCTCTATGGATCGGACCCGATGATGCTTGCATGATTGCTTTTTTGTAGGAGCGGCACCCTTGCCGCGATAGAGCCCCGCAGACCATCACCCATCACCCAAGCGGCGCGGCTTCCACTGATCGCATCGTTGATCGCCGCGCCCAAAATTAGCCATTCACTTCCAACTTCACAAGGCCAGATCAACAGCTTGATGGCATCACAAACGAGGCAGCGCCACGCTTTGACCTTCAACCGAAACAATGCGGATGCGCTGGTCAAACACGGCTTCTATGGTCCGCTGCGTGGCCTCATCGGCGCAAGCGCCGTGGTGCACCACGCGCCCGGCTTGCATGACGAGCACATCGTCGGCGTGCAAAGCCATGCCGATTTCGTGCAGCACACTGACCACCGTGGTGCCCTGGGCCAACAGGCAGTGCACCTGTTCCAGCCAGTCCACTTGGTGCGGAGGGTCCAGATTGGCCAGCGGTTCGTCCATCAGCATGAGGGGCGCATTGACCGCCAGGGCGCGGGCCAACAACACGCGCTGGCGCTCCCCGCCCGACAACTGGCCCAAAGTGCGTTCGCGCCAATCCCAGGCTTGTGTGGCTTTCAGGGCCGACTCGACCATTTGCTGGTCCAGCGCACTCGGCGGCGATAACCAGTCCTGAAAAGGCAAGCGGCCCAGCATGACCACATCGGACACCCGCAGATCGTCGCTGGCCCCCTCGCCCTGCCCCAGCCACGACAGCTGCTGCCCGCGATCACGACGGTTGATGCTGGCCAAGGGCTGGTCAAACCAATGCACTTGGCCTTGCATGGGCAGCAAGCCCGACAAGGCCTTGAGCAAGGTGGATTTGCCCGCCCCGTTGGGACCCACAACGCTGGTCCAGCGGCCAGAGGCAATGCTCAGGCTCACCCCGTGCAGCACTTCGCGCCCACCCAAGGCCACGCGCACATTCTGTGCCTGTAAGGCGGCGCTCATGACCGCCCCCCAAGCGACGACATGCGGGACATGCGCCAGAGCAAATAACCGCCGCCCAGCACCGCCGTGAGCACGCCCACCGGCATTTCCTGCGGGGCGATCAGGCCGCGCGCCAACAGGTCCGCCATCAACAGCAGCAAGCCGCCGGTCAAAGCTGCCAGCACCACCGTCCAGCGGTGCGTGGCGCGCACCATCGCACGCACCACATGGGGTGCTGCCAGGCCCACAAAAGCGATCAAGCCCATTTGCGCCACTGCCGTGCCCGTGGCCAAAGCGATCACGGCGATGAGCCACACGCGCGCTTGCGACAGCGGCACCCCTAGGCTGAGCGCGGTGTTTTCCCCCAGCGTGAGGGCATCCAGCACACGCGCCATCGCCACCGCCAAAGCGCTGCACAGCAGCAGCACGCCACACATCAACAGACACGCGGTCCAGCCGATGAAGCCCGTCGAACCCAGCATGAAGCCCTGCATGCCCTGCCAGACCTCGGGCCGCCACAAATTCAAAAACGAGGTGATGGCCCCCAGCACCACGCCCACCACCACGCCTGCCAACAACAAGCGCAAAGTCTGTTGCACACCACGGGCCAAGACCAAGGTCAGCACCACGGCCAACACAGCGCCCACAAACGCCGCGCCGGTCATGCCCAATTTCACGAGCCAGCCCATGGCCATGACACTGCCACCGAACAGGCTCAGGTAAATGGCCACGCCCAGCGACGCGCCCGAGGCGCTGCCCAGCAAATAAGGGTCGGCCAGCGGGTTGCGAAACAAGCCTTGCGCCAAGGCCCCCGCCAGACCCAACAAAGCGCCCCCCGCCCAAGCGCCCAACGAACGGGGCAAGCGGATGTCCCACACGATTTGCCAAATAACCGGGTCATGCGCGGCCTGCCACCAGGGCTCCCAGCCGGTGCTGCCCATGGCGCTGCCCAAAGCCATGCCCATCGCACCCAACACCGCGAGGGCCAGACTCAGCAGCCAGGGCTTGGGCGAATGGTTCAAGGTTTGCCCCCGGCCGTGCGTTGCAAACACTGCACCATGAGGCGCGCGCCTTCGGCCATGCGCGGGCCGGCGCGCACCAACATGTCGGACTCTTCGGGCGAGAGTGCGCACACCTTGCCCGACTGCATGGCTTTGAGCTGGGCCCAGCCCGGTCTTTGCAGCATGCTGGCACGGCTGCTGTCGCCCGCGATGATCACATCGGGTTGGGCGCGCACCACGAACTCGGGGTTGATTTGGGGGAAAGGTCCCAGACTGGCGGGCAAGATGTTGCGCAAGCCCAAACGGGTGAGTGTTTCACCAATGAAAGACGACTCGCTGGCACCATAAGGCGCAGGGCTGACTTCCACATAGATTTTCTGGCCTTTGACTTGGGGTGGCAAAGACTGCGCTGCGGCCAGCACGCCCGCATCGATCTGCCGCCAAACGGCATCGCTTTGGGCTTTGGGCACACCCAAAACTTGCGCCACGGTGTGCAGCACCCGCTGCACATCGGCGTGTGTGCGCGGCTCCAGCACCAGCACGGTCAAGCCCAAGGCCTGAAAGCGCTCTGCACCTCGGGCCGAAGTGGCCATCAGGACCAAATCGGGGCGCTGCGCCATCACCGCCTCGATGCTCGGGTCCAGGCCGCCACCCATGCGCGGCAGTTGGCGCACCGACTCCGGCCAGTTGGAATACCGGTCCAGCCCCACCAACTTGTGGCATTGACCCAAAGCGCACACCGTTTCGGTGAGCGATGGCAACAGGCTCACGATGCGTTGGGGCGGTTTGGCGATCTCGACGGCTTGCTGGCGGTCGTCCTGCACCGTCACGGCTTGTGCCCACGCCGAGCACAGCCACAAGCCCATCAGCCAAAGATAGCGCCGATCACGCATGCCGGTCCACCCATTGGCTGACAATGCGGTGCATCTGGGCCACACCGTCGGTCAAAGCCGCAGGACCGGGCTGCAAAATGTCGGCCGATTTGATTTCAAACAACTGCCCGTTGCGCACGGCAGGCACGTCTTGCCAACCCGGACGCGCCGCCACTTTTTCGGGGCGAAACTTCTTGCCGCACCACGAACCCATGATGATGTCGGGCGCGTGGTCGATGATGGTTTGGCTGTTGGCAATGATGCGGTCCTTGCCCAGCGACTGCAACGCCAGCTCGGGGAACACGTCGTCGCCCCCGGCGATGCCCAGCAACTCGGACACCCAGCGGATGCCACTGATGTGGGGCTCGTCCCATTCTTCAAAAAACACCTTGGGACGGCGCTTGAAGCCCGCTGCTTTTTGTCGGATGGCATCCAGCTCGGCACGCATGGCTGTAATTCGGACCAGGCCCTGCTCAGCCTCCCCCACCATGGCCGCCACTTGGTAGAGCATGGCAAAAATCTCGTCTACGCTGCGCTGGTTGAACACCGTCACCTGCACGCCGGCTTTGATCAGCAAAGACGCGATGTCGGCCTGCAAATCCGAAAACCCAAACACGCAATCGGGTTGGAGCGCCAGGATTTTGTCGATCTTGGCGCTCAAAAAAGCACTGACCTTGGGCTTTTCTTCCCGGGCCCGGCGCGGCCGCACCGTGTAGCCCGAGATGCCCACAATGCGCGCCTCTTGCCCCAAGAGGTAAAGCCACTCGGTCGTCTCTTCGGTGAGGCAGACGATGCGTTGGGGTAAAAGGTTTTGCATGAGCCATTGTCCCCAGTTCAGGGCTTCATTTTCCAGCTCAAACCCACAAAGACCGAGCGGGGCAACTGGTTGTAGCCATAGGCGGTCTGGTAGTGACTGTCGGTGGCGTTCTCCACGCGGCCCAAAAGGGTCCAGTCACGGGTCAGGGCGTACCGAGCCGTCAAATCCAGCAAGGCATTGCTGGGCAACGATGGCTTGCCCTCAACATCTGGGCGTGGGCCGGTGTAACGCACGCTGGCCCCCAAGGTGAGCAATCCCAAAGTCTGCGACACCGAGGCTGAGGCGAGGGTTTTGGCCCGGCGCACCAGTTGCTGCCCTGTGGCTTCGTTGACCGGGTCTTGCAAGGTCAAGCTGACGCGCAGGTCCATGGCTTGCATGCGGCCGCTGTAACTGGTCTCCAGTCCCTTGTTCTTGACGCTGCTCACGTTGTTGAATTGGAAGGTGTTCATGTCGTACAACAACAGGTCTTTGGTGCGTGTGTCAAACAGCGTCGAGCGCAAACGATGGGGCCCACTGGCCCACTGAATGCCCACTTCGTTGGTGGTAGCCGTTTCGTGCCGCAACCCGGGGTTGCCGCTGTAAGGGTCAAACAGGTAACCCAGAGGCGGCACATTGAATGCTGTGGCGTGGCTGGCGATCAATTTCCATTGTGGGTCCAGGTTCAGGCCATAGCCCAAATAAACCGAGTCATTGCCCGCCAAACCCTGAACGCTGTCGTGTCGGAGGTTGATCTGCGCACTGTGGGCCGCGCGGGTGTAGATCAGACCCCCATAAATGGCATTGGCGCTGCGTTCACGGGTCAAATCATGGACACCGTCGGTGCCCGCCTCAATGCTCTGGATTTGGTGGTCTACACCTGCCGACAGAACCATGGACTGCAAATTGACTTGGTGTGACCACGACAGCAAGCGGGTGCGTGTTTGTGCTTGCGTCGTGAACGAGTAGCCGCCCAAGGTGTCGGTGGTGTTGCGCTCTTTGGCGTCTGAATAGTTCAGACGACTGGTCCAATCCGGCCCCAACTTGGCCACCCCATAAACGGTGTTGCTGTCAATGCGGGTCGATCCTTTGTGCAAGTCGGTGGGCGCGGCAAAACTGCCAGCCACATCGTAATCAAATCGGCCATTGAAATGGGTGGAGCGCAAGCCGATTTTGAGCTCGGGACCCAGCTCATAGCTCAGGTGGACACTGCGGTTGTCATTGCGGTAACCGTCCGCGTCAGGGTTGGCATTTTGCGTTTGGGACAGATGGGCAGCATTGATGCCCCGGGTCGACAAAGTACCCAAAGCGACCGCATAAGCAAAATCGCCGTGCTTGCCTTGGGTGCCCAAGTTCAACCTAGAGGTGCCCTGAGAACCTGTTTCAGCTGAGGCGTAGCCCGTGGGACCTGCTTGACCCTGGCGGGTAAACACCTGGATGACGCCCCCCACGGCACCGCTGCCATGAATGGCGGACACATTGCCGCGCACGATTTCAATGCGGTCAACCTGGTCAAGCATGATGTGCTCCAGGCTCACAGCGCCTGTGGTGTCCTGCTTGGACATGGGCACCCCGTCCACCAGTACCAGCACCTGCAAGGAGGCAGCACCGCGCAGAAATGTCGTGGATTGGCTGCCACGGCCACCGCTCTGGGTGAACTGAAAACCAGCCTCGCGGGCCAGCAAACTGGACAAGTCGGTCAGTTGCGATTGTTCGATGGCATCACGCCCCAGCACCGTGGTGTGGGGCAAAACGTCGGTCAGGATTTGCTCGGTGCGGCTGGCCGTGACCACCACCTGAGTCGGCACGGTCTGGGCCAGAGTTAAGCTGCTCGCTAAAGTCAAAAATGAAAGCGCAGGCACAGCTGTGCCCAAATTGCGCGCACGAAGTGAACGGATTTTCATGAAAAATAAACAAATCAAACGCCCTCACCGCCTTCCCCGACAGTGCATGGGCTTTACAACCTGCCTTGCGACAGGTCACCTTGTTGGCCGGTATCCGGGCTGACAGAGGCGACCTTCATCACCTTCCCAACCGCCTGTTTCAGGGTGGTCAGTGGTTTGAGATGAAAGCTGGGTTTTCGTTTGACTGAAGACCCGTCTGTTTACCGTTGCGGGGGCAGCGCAGGTTAGGTGGGCCGAGTTGGCTTGTCCCTCCTGCTTCCCGTTGAACTGCGCGCCGTGAACCGGCCTCGCGAGCACCAACAGCGCTATTTTAAGAGCCAAGCTGTGGGCAACCCTAAGGCCAACCCCGTACCAACCGTCAAATTCAGTAACAGGATAAGGACTCACCTACAATAAAGAACAACTGTTTATTAGTAAGCCATGGCCAATTCCGACACCATCGATCAAATTGCCGAACGTGTGGATCACCTGTTGCTGCGCCACGAGGAGCTTCTGATGACCAACGCTTTGCTGACCCGGCAGGTCCAAGCCCTCAGTCTGGAGCGAGACCAACTCAAGTCACGCCTTGCCGCGGCCCGCGCCCGTGTTGACGCCTTGATCGAGCGCTTGCCCACCGCTGCCACGTTGCCCCAGAAGGCTTCTGCATGACCACACAACAAATTGACGTCCAGATCATGGGCCAAAGTTATGTCTTGGGATGCCCCGAGGGGGGGCAAGCCCGGCTTCTGGGGGCTGTCCAAAAAGTGGATGAAGCCATGTGCAAAATTCGCGACGCAGGAAAAATCAAGGCCCGAGATCGCATCGCCGTCTTGGCTGCCTTGAACGTTGCATTTGAACAATACGAAGTTGGTCCTGCAGCGGCACCCGACCCGATCCCCGCCGATACCGAGCAACGTCTGCTGCAATTGCTGGAGAAGCTCGACAGCTCATTGGCTCAAGATGGTCAGTTGATTTAGCAGCCGGTACTCAGGGTCTGTCTGCTCAGCCACCGCTTGCCCCACAAATGCCCCTACAATGACCTCGTCTGCAGTGCATGCCGGGCTTTATATTTCCTTGAACCAATGCTCTTAGAGCCCGGGCTTGGAACATTGGCTGGTGAGCGTGATCATCTCGCGTCAGATGAACCCAACGCCAGTCTGCCCTCGCCCACCTGAACCCCGGTTCAGGATGCCGGTCCGGT
>CAITSG010000125.1 GCA_903894995.1 uncultured Burkholderiales bacterium | reverse complement strand
GCGCAGTGCCGGTGGACAGCCTGATCGTGTCGCGCCAGGCCTTGCAAGTGCCCGGCTTTCAAGTGCTGGTGGACACACAAAGCTGGATGGCCAAGCGCTACGATGCCCGGCCCGGCACCACCTATTTGCTGCGCCCCGACCAGCATGTGCTGGCACGCTGGCGCATCCTGGACAGCGCCCGGCTGCATGCGGCCATGGCCCGCGCATTGGGGCAAGTGGGCGAACAGGCTTGAATGGAAGAAAGAACAGTTATGCCCACCAACACCCCCACAGCCCTGAACACCGCGCCCAATTTCCACGAAGCCGGTCGCCGCTTCTTCCGTGACTTCTCGCCCGGCGACGAGTTTTATGAACAACTGATCGACGCCCACAACGGCCTGAGCGACGAACAAAGCGAGGCGCTGAACGCCCGTCTGATTTTGCTGCTGGCCAACCACATTGGCGACTTGAGTGTGCTGCGCGAGGCGCTGCAAGCCGCACGCCAAACCGACTGAGGTTTTTGAAATGCCCCTATAAATCCACCGCATTGCCTGCTGACGCCAAAGCAGCGGTCCGTGTGGGAACCCGCGCACGGGGGGATGCTTGGGGGTCTGCGCGGCTTATCGCGGCGGGGGCGCCGCTCCTGCATGGGCATGCCCTGCATTTTGTGGGAGCCCCGCCCTCGGGGCGATGCTTGGGGGTCTGCGCGGCTTATCGCGGCGGGGCGCCGCTCCTACATGGGCATGCCCTGCCTTTTGTGGGAGCCCCGCCCTCGGGGCGATTCTTGAGGGTTTGCGCGGCTTATCGCGGCGGGGGCGCCGCTCCTACATGGGCATGCCCTGCATTTTGTGGGAGCCCCGCCCTCGGGGCGATTCTTGAGGGTTTGCGCGGCTTATCGCGGGGGGGGGCGCCGCTCCTACAAAAAAGTCACTCAATGGTTTGCAGCCGCCGCTTGACGTTTTCGCTTGGCCAGTATTCGTGCTGAGTTGAGTCCGGTAAGAACCATGATGGGCCACAAGAAACTGCAGACCAAGGCCCACAACACGCGACCGCCCAAGTTGGGGCCCCCTTGGGGCGTCTCGACCTTGTGCGGCCCCTCGCTGAAGACGTGCTGGTAAGAGTAGGTCGCAAGGCCAAACACTGCGCCAAACAAAAGAAAAAGATAAATATAGATGTTCAAGGCCATCTCCTGGTTGAAGGCCACCAGAGACCGCCGTGGTGCGCGGTTTCATGACCTCGGGTTGACTTGCCCAACCAGTGTAATATTTAACTGACATTTCAGGATGTAAATATTCCATTACTCAAGGGTTTATTCATCCTGACCGATGACTTTTTTGCAGGAGCAACGCCCCCGTCGCAAAAGCCCCGCAGACCTCCAAGAATCGCCCCGAAGGCAGGGCTCCTACAAAATGCAGGGCATTCCCCCGTAGGAGCAACGCCCTCGTCGCGATCAAGCCTCGCAGACCTCCAAGAATCGCCCCGAGGGCGGGGCTCCTAGAGGGCTTCCACACCGCTGGCTGTGCTCGACACAGCATAGCGTCACAGCCCTATTCGCGCCTCAGCTCAGGTGCTTGCCGATGATGCCGGCCAGCTCGAACATGGTGGCTTGGTCTTTGCCAAACACGGCTTGCAGCTTGCTGTCGGCCTTGATGGAGCGCTTGTCGGCCGGGTCTTGCAGGTTGTTGGCCTTGATGTAGTCCCAGATTTTTTTGACCACTTCGGTGCGGGCATAGCTGCCGTCGCCAATC
>CAITSG010000124.1 GCA_903894995.1 uncultured Burkholderiales bacterium | reverse complement strand
TGGCACGCGATTTCGCGCGTCACGCCGCCGCCGTTTTTCCAGGGGCTGGCGTGCAGTTGGGCCCGTTCAAAAAAATGAATGGCCATGGGCTCAGGCGGTGTTCGGCAAGGGGCGGCTGTGCCACAGCAAGATCAGCAGCACACCCGGAATGGCCACGGCTGCGACCACAGGATTGGCAAACACCAGGGAGATGGACATGGCATTCAACAAAAAGAATGACAGCTTTCGGATGGGCCGGGCCACAAAGCCTGTGTAGGCTGCACCCAGCCCCATCACCGCCACGACAGCGCAAACAGTGGCCAGCAAGAAAGAGAACCAGGTGAAGTCGATGAACAACAAAGCGGGCGTGTAGACAAAAGCAAAGGGCACCAGCACCTTGCCCATGGACAGCCTGAAAGCGGTCATGCCGGTGCGCATGGGTTCGCTGCGGGCAATGCCGGCGGCTGCAAAGGCGGCCAGAGCCACAGGCGGTGTCACATCGGCCAAAACGCCGTAATAAAAGACAAAGAAGTGGGTCGCCAGTTGCGGCACACCCAGCCCTGCCAGCGCCGGGGCGACGATAGAGGCCAGGATGATGTACGTGGGCGTGGTGGGCACACCCGAGCCCATGATGATGCAAGCAGCTGCAGTGAACATCAGGCCAAAGAAAATGGTGACCTGTTTGAGTTCAAACCAGTTGAACACATCCAGCACCATGAACATTTGCGCGGCCAGGCCCGAGACATCGATCACCCAGGCCGAGAACTTGAAGCCCATGCCCGTCAGCGTGGTGATGCCCAGCACAAAGCCGACGCAGGCACACGCTGCGCCAATGCCCAACGCCGCTTTGGCACCCATCTCGAAGCCCTGCACCAGCGCTTGTGGCCCCACGGCCATGCCCGTCATGTTTTTGCCCAAGGGCCCGATCAAGCGGGGAATCCACGAGCAGGCCACCGTGAGGGTGATGCCCCAAAAGGCGGCCAGAAAAGGCGTGAACTGCAGCAACAGCAGCGTGACCATGACCACCAGCGGAATGAACAGGTGCCATGAACTTTTGATCACCCAACTGAGCGAGGGAATGTCTTTCGGGTCCATGCCCTGCAGCTTGAGCCGCTTGGCTTCCAGGTGCACCATGAACAAGATGGCAAAGTAATGCAGCAGGGCCGGCACAATCGCCACCAAAATCAAGGTGTTGTACGGAATGCCCAAGGTCTCGGCCATGATGAAAGCGGCTGCGCCCATGATGGGCGGGGTGATCTGGCCCCCGCAAGAAGCCGAGGCTTCGACCGCCCCCGCAAAGCGCGGCGAGAAGCCGACTTTTTTCATCATCGGAATGGTCATGACGCCGGTGGTCACGGTGTTGGCAATGGCCGAGCCAGAGATCATGCCAAACAGCCCCGAAGACACCACGCTCACCTTGGCCGGCCCGCCGGAAAAACGCCCCGCCGCAATGGTGGCCAGGTTCACAAATAACTGCCCCAAGCCGGTCAGCTGGGCCATGATGCCGAACAACACAAAGTGAAAAACAAAGGTGGCAACCACGCCCACCGGGATGCCGTAAATGCCTTCGGTGCCTTTGTACAAATGCGCCACGATGCGCGACAGGCTGTAACCCCGGTGCGACAAACCGCCCGGCAGATAAGGGCCGAGCAAGCCGTAAAAAATCGCCGCAATCGCCAGCAGCGGCAAAAAGATGCCCATGGTGCGGCGCGTGGCCTCGATCACCATGGCAATCGCAATCACGCCCATCATCAGGTCCAGCGGCGTGTGCTGGCCGGGGCGATCGATGTAGATGTGCTGAAAAAACACCAGCAGGTACAGCGAAAAGCCCGAAGCCAGCGCCGCAAACACCCAGTCGCGCCACGGAATGTGGGTGTAGCTGCCGTCAAAGTGCTTGAACGGCAAGGACAAGCCAGCCAAAGCCACCAGCACCGCCAGGAAGGTGTAGCGCATGGCGTCTGGGATGGGCTCCGTGATCTTGCCCAGCAAACTCCAGCCCATGAACAGGTAAAAGCCCGCCAGACCCACCGACACGGTCCATTCCCAATGACCGGGCAGGCGCTTTTGACGGGGAAACACCAAAAAGCACAGCCCCAGCACCACCGACAAGTGGATGGCGCGGTGCGCGATTTCGTTGTGCAGGCCAAAACCGGCGGTGTAATAGTGCCAGGCCGACAGGCCTGCACACAAAACCATCACGACTTTGGCACTCCATCCGGCCAAGCGGCGAAAACTCGATTCGGGGTCAAACTGCTCGATCAGGCGATCGATTTCTTGTTGGCTGGTAGTCATGGGTTTTCCATCATGGCAAAGGGCAATTTTCAGCCCGCATTTCAATTGATTTGGGGCTCAGCTGGCCCAGTAAAACTTCGCGTCCATCGGCCAGCACCAGCCGCATCGACTGGGCGGGCAAAGGCAAAACCACCAAAGGCTCGACCACCCGGTCCAGCAGCAAACGCCAGCCCGCGCCATGGCGCAACAAGCGCTCGCCCGGCTCGGCCGCCGATGGCAGGCCGTAGCCTTCACCTTCAAAGCGTTCTTCCACCAGGTGTGCGCGCCAGCCCTGCGAGTTGTGCCGCCAGACATAGCGGTCCAGCACGGGTGTGCCCAGCACCGAGTGGGTGAACGCCACATCGGCAGCGGGTTGCGCCGGGTTCAGGGGCAAGCGGGTCAAGGCACGGCCGCTGCGGTGTTCGGTCAGCACCAGCTCGCAAGCGGGCGCAGCCCCAGGGGCTGCCCATGCGCAGGCCACCAGCGCCCACGCCACCAGGGCGAGGCGCTTGGGGTCTGTCACTTGGCGATGCCTTTTTCCTTGAAGTAACGCAAGGCACCGGGGTGCAAGGGCACGCTGGCCACCGAGGTGGCGGTGTTCAGGTTGATGTTTTTGCCCTGCACATGCACCTGACCCATGATGGCCGTGTTTTCATACAGCGCCTTGGTCACTTCGTAAGCCACGTTCTCGGGCACGCCATCGTGTGTGGCCCAGATGGCCATCACCGCCAGCGTGGGCACGGCCGCAGTCTGGCCCTTGTAGCTGTTGGCGGGCAGTTGCACTTGGGTGTAGTAAGGCTGCTCTTTGAGCAAGGTGGCCACTTCGGGGCCGGACAGCGGGATGATCTTCAGGGCGTGGCTTTGCGCAAAGTCGGTCACCGCCGCCACGGGCACACCGCCCGTGATCAAGGTGGCGTGCAAGTTGCCGTCCTTGATCTTGTCCACCGCTTGGGTGAACGAGGAGCTGTCTTCTTTCACATCGGTGCGGGCCATGCCG
>CAITSG010000123.1 GCA_903894995.1 uncultured Burkholderiales bacterium | reverse complement strand
GGGTTTTTGGAAGATGGCGATCAGGTTGCCCAGCCGCTCGACCATTTCCTTGCCTTCGCCCAGTTTGTTGGGGTCGTTGAAGTCCGGAAAGTCGCTGCGGGCCAATTTGCTGTTGGCATCAATCAACGGCTGGATGATCTGGGTGTTGATTTTGTCGCCGATGTCGCTCTTGCCCTTGAGTGCCACCATGTCTTTGAAGCTGGCCCCTTGGGGGATGACCACCGCAGGAGCAAAGTCGTCACTGTTGGCGTATTTGTCGCTCACGTATTTGATGAACAGCATGAACAGGACATAGTCCTTGTACTGGCTGGCATCCATGCCGCCACGCAATGCGTCGCAAGAGGCCCAAAGGGAGGAATACAGGTCGGATTTTTTGATGGCCATGGGGGTGGTGAAGGACTTAGCGGCTGTATCAATATGAATACGGATGACTTTACAGGGACTTGACCGCGTGTCTGGGGTAGGAGACAGCCACATAGAAAGATTTTTCAGGGTGACGCGCTGTGATGGTTAGAATCCACCCCTGTCAGGAGAGCGCCTGACTTGCTTCCAATATGAAACAAGTCAGGCCGCCGAAGGCGCAGGCGGTTTAAAAAACTGCTGAACGCTCAGGCAAAAGGACTGACAAAACGCTTTTCATCAAGGCGTTACCTCACTGGAGAGAGGTGCCGGGCCATCGTGTCACGGCATCCACCGAAGGAGCAACCCGCAGAACGTTCGGCTTTTGAGCTGAAGGTTCCCGGCGAATCTCTCAGGTAAAGCGGACAGCGAGGGCAAGCGCCACAGCATGTGCTGTGGTTTTTCATTGCCCTTGGAGTTTTTTGTGACCGCTGCTACCGACTTGCTCACCACCCCTTTGACCGCACTGCACATTGAGCTGGGCGCCCGCATGGTGCCTTTTGCCGGTTACAGCATGCCGGTGCAATACCCCGCTGGCCTGGTCGCCGAGCACCACCACACCCGCACTGCAGCTGGCCTGTTTGATGTCTCACACATGGGCCAGTTGTGCCTGAGCGGACCGGATGCCGCAGCCGCCTTCGAGAGCCTGATGCCGGTGGACGTGATGGGCCTGGGCGTGAACAAACAGCGCTACGGCCTGTTGCTCAATGACGAGGCCGGCATCATCGACGACCTGATGTTTGTCAACAGGGGCGCGGACATTTTTGTGATCGTCAACGGCGCCTGCAAACACGGCGATCTGGCCCACATCCAAGAGCGCATTGGCAGTCGCTGCACCATCACCCCACAATTTGACCGCGCCTTGCTGGCACTGCAAGGCCCACAAGCCGTGACCGCCTTGCAACGCCTGTTGCCCGGTGTGGAAAAACTGGTGTTCATGACCGGGGCAGCCTTTGAAGTGGACGGCGCAGACCTGTATGTGACCCGCAGCGGCTACACCGGCGAAGACGGTTTTGAAATTTCCCTGCCCGCCCACGCCGCCGAGGCCTTTGCCCGCCGCCTGCTGGCCCAGCCCGAAGTCAAGCCGATTGGCCTGGGCGCCCGCAACTCGCTGCGCCTGGAAGCCGGGCTGTGCCTGTATGGCAACGACATCGACACCACCACCACCCCGGTCGAGGCGGGCCTGAACTGGGCCATGCAGAAGGTGCGCCGCACAGGTGGCTCGCGGGCAGGCGGCTTCCCGGGTGCCGCCAAAATTTTGGCGCAGCTGGACGGCACAGCTCAGGCGCAGCGCCTGCGTGTGGGTCTGGTGGGCCTGGAGCGCGTGCCGGTGCGCGAGCATGTTGAACTGCACAACGACGCCGGTCAAAAAGTGGGCGAAGTCACCAGCGGCCTGCTCGCCCCCACCGCCGATCAACCCGTGGCACTGGCCTATGTGCAGGCAGAATATGCGCCAGCAGGCACACGCCTGAACGCCATGGTGCGCGGCAAAGCCGTCCCCATGGAAGTCAGAGCCCTGCCCTTCGTGCCCAACCGCTATTTCCGTGGTTGAAATTAATCGGGGTCAGATCCCAATTAAATCCACACACCGATTCAAGCCAAACAATTGGGATCTGACCCCGATTTAATTTCCAAACACACACCAGGAGCCCCCTCATGATCAAGTACACCGAAGACCACGAATGGTTGCAAATAGACGGAGACACCGCCGTCGTCGGCATCACGCACCACGCGCAGGATGCGCTGGGCGATGTGGTGTTTGTCGACCTGCCCGAAGTCGGCAAGTCTTTTGCATCCAAAGAAGTCGCTGGCGTGGTCGAGTCGGTCAAGGCTGCGGCCGACGTCTACATGCCCGTGGACGGCGAAATCACCGAAGTCAACGAAGAACTGCGCGGCGACCCATCGCTGGCCAACACCGACCCGCTGGGCAAGGGCTGGTTCTTCAAGGTCAAGCTGTCCAACCCGGCCCAGACCGATGCACTGCTGGATGAGACCGCTTACAAAGCGTTTTCTGCCGGCTGAACCTGCTCATGTCACCCCGGACTTGATCCGGGGTCCATGGATGCCCGATCAAGTCGGGCATGACAAAACCACAAAGCGCTTTCACCAAAGAACCCAAAAAGAACGCGCAAATGTCCAGAACCTTGGGCAAATGGCACGACGTGCCACTTGCCGAATGTTTTAACCGGAGCCACACATGCTGATGTCCACCCTTAAGCCCTTGGCCGAACTCGAAAACCCGTCCGAATTCATTGCCCGCCACATCGGCATCAGCGGTGCCGACGAACAGCACATGCTCAGCGTGATCGGTGAAGCATCACGCCGGTCGCTGATCGAATCCATCGTGCCGCGCAGCATCGCACGCGCCCAGGACATGGTCTTGCCCGCACCGATCACCGAAGCAGCCGCTTTGGCAGAACTCAAAGCCCTGGCACAAAAGAACCGCTTGCTCAAAAGCCACATCGGCCAAGGCTATTACGGCACACACACACCCGGTGTGATCCTGCGAAACATTTTGGAAAACCCCGCTTGGTACACCGCGTACACGCCTTACCAAGCCGAGATCAGCCAAGGCCGCATGGAAGCATTGGTGAACTTCCAGACCATGGTGACCGACCTGACGGCCATGGACATTGCCAACGCCTCCATGCTGGACGAAGCCACTGCAGCCGCCGAGGCCATGACCTTGGCGATGCGCACGGTCAAAAGCAAAAGCAAAGTTTTCGTAGTCTCGCGCGCCTGCCACCCGCAAACCATCGAGGTGATCGAGACACGCGCCAAACCGCTGGGCATTGAGGTGCTGGTGCCGCAAAGTGCCGACGCGTTCACCGCTGCGCTGAACGCCGAGCACTTCGCATCCCTGGTGCAGTACCCCTGCAGCACCGGACTGGTGGAAGACCTCAGCGGCTATGCCGCGCAAAGCCACGCGCAGTCGGCTGCATTCATTGTGGCCGCTGACCTGCTGGCGCTCACCCTGCTCAAGGCCCCAGGCGAAATGGGTGCCGACATCGTGGTGGGCACCACACAACGCTTTGGCATGCCCATGGGCGCAGGCGGCCCGCATGCGGCCTACATGGCGTGCCGCGACGAATACAAGCGCTCCTTGCCAGGCCGACTGGTCGGCGTGAGCGTGGACGTGCATGGCAAACCCGCCTACCGCCTGGCCCTGCAAACCCGCGAGCAACACATCCGCCGCGAAAAAGCCACCAGCAACATTTGCACCGCGCAGGTGCTCCCCGCCGTGGTGGCGAGCATGTACGCCGTGTACCACGGCCCCGAAGGCTTGAAGCGCATTGCGCGCCGCGTGGCGACCTACACCGCGATCTTCGCGCAAGGCCTGCAGAGTCTGGGCTACAAGTTGCGCAAAGAAACCGCGTTTGACACCGTGTGGATCGCCATCGGCGAGTCCTCGGCCTCGCTCATCGCCCGCGCCCTGCAAGCGGACATCAACCTGCGCAAGGCTTGTGACAAAAGCGTGTCCATCTCGCTGGACGAGACCACCACGCGCGAGGACATCACTGCCCTGTGGCAAGTGTTCGCCAGCGAGTCAGCCAACCAAGCTCAGGCACTGCCCAGTTTCGAGTCGTTCGAGAAAGGCGTCGAGCCCCTGATCCCCGAATCGCTGCGCCGCACCAGCGCCTTCCTCACGCACCCGGTATTCAACCGTTATCACAGTGAGACCGGCATGCTGCGCTACATCCGCCAGCTGTCTGACAAAGACCTGGCGCTCGACCGCAGCATGATCCCGCTGGGCAGTTGCACCATGAAGCTCAACGCCACCAGCGAGATGATCCCCATCACCTGGCCCGAATTTGCCAACGTGCACCCCTTTGCACCCGCCGACCAACTGGCAGGCTACCAATTGCTGGACCAGCAGCTGCGCGACTGGCTGTGCCAGGCCACCGGCTACAAAGGCATCAGCCTGCAGCCCAACGCCGGTTCGCAAGGCGAATATGCGGGCCTCTTGGTCATTCAGGCCTACCACCGCGCCCAAGGCCAAGGCCACCGCAACATCTGCCTGATCCCCTCAAGCGCCCACGGCACCAACCCGGCCAGCGCCCAGATGGTGGGCATGACCGTGGTAGTGACCAAGTGCGATGAAAACGGCAACGTGGACATGGCCGACCTGCAAGCCAAGTGCGAGCAGCACAGCGAGAACCTGGCCGCCGTGATGATCACCTACCCCAGCACACACGGTGTGTTCGAGACCCAAGTCAAGCAGCTTTGCGAGCTGGTGCACCAGCACGGCGGGCGCGTGTACGTGGACGGTGCCAACATGAACGCCCTGGTGGGTGTGGCTGCGCCTGGCGAGTTTGGCGGCGACGTGAGCCACCTGAACCTGCACAAGACTTTCTGCATTCCGCACGGCGGTGGCGGCCCCGGCGTCGGCCCCGTTTGCGTGGTGGAAGACTTGGTGCCTTATCTGCCGGGCCATGCCACAGGCGGCGTGCCGGTCAACGGTGTGGGCGCGGTCAGCGCTGCCCCCTTGGGCAATGCCGCCGTGCTGCCCATCAGCTGGATGTACTGCCGCATGATGGGTGCCGAGGGCCTGAAGCATGCCACCGAGGCGGCGATTTTGGCGGCCAACTACATCAGCAAACGCTTGGCACCGCATTACCCCACGCTTTACGCGAGCGACAACGGCTGCGTGGCCCACGAATGCATTCTGGATTTGCGAGGCCTCAAGGAGACCAGCGGCGTGATGGCCGAAGACGTGGCCAAGCGTTTGATGGACTACGGCTTTCACGCGCCCACGCTGAGCTTCCCGGTGGTCAACACATTGATGGTGGAGCCCACCGAAAGCGAAACCCTGCAAGAGCTGGACCGCTTCATCGACGCGATGATCGCCATCCGCGAGGAAATCCG
>CAITSG010000122.1 GCA_903894995.1 uncultured Burkholderiales bacterium | reverse complement strand
GGGCATGGACGCCCGCTTGGTGCTCAATTCGCCTTTGCATGTGCGCCACATTGAAAACTTGGGCAACATGGCCCAACAAGGCTTGTTCATCTACAAGGGTCGCGCCGGTGCTGCCGGTGCCACGTTTGAATCTGGCGAATGCGCCATGTACACCAACTCATCGGCGGCTTATGCCGGCATCAGCAAAAACGCCAAGTTCAAGTTCGCTGTGGGCAACCTGCCTTATTACCCCGATGTGGCCGGTGCGCCTCAGAACACCGTGATCGGTGGCGCCAGCCTCTGGGCCATGGCAGGCAAGAAAGCCGAAGAGAACAAAGGCGTTGCGGCCTTCTTCAACTACCTGTCTGACCCGGTCGTTCAGTCGGTCAACCACAAGCGCACAGGCTACCTGCCTGTGACCATGGAAGCCTTCAAGATCACAGAAGCATCGGGCTTTTACAAGCAAAACCCTGGCACCGACGTGTCGGTCAACCAGATGATCCGCAAGACCACCGACAAGTCGCGCGGCATCCGTTTGGGCAACTATGTGCAGATCCGCACCATTGAAGACGAAGAACTCGAACAAGTCTGGGCGGGCAAAAAGTCTGCCAAAGACGCCTTGGACAGCATCGTGAAGCGTGGCAACGAATTGCTCGAGAAGTTTGAAAAAGCCAATAAGTCCTGATTTGTCCTGATTTTCCAGGTCTTTTTTGAAGGCAAGCCAGCTGGCGTTCGCGTCGGCTGGCTTGAATGATTTTGAGCAGCGATAAAAAAGTTATTTTTCGGTCCAAATGGTTGCCTTGGGTGCTGATTGCACCCCAAGGCTTCATCATTTTGGCTTTCTTCTTTTGGCCAGCCGGTCAGGCTTTGGTGCAGTCTTTCCAACAGTCCGATGCTTTTGGCACTTCGGTTCAGTGGAGTGGCCTGGACAACTTTGCCGCTTTGTGGCGCGATGAGACTTACCTGGCCTCATTCAAAACCACCGCTTTGTTTTCGGTGTTGGTGGCAGGCCTAGGGATTTCGCTGTCATTGGTTTTGGCCTTTTTCGCCGACCGCGTGATTCGGGGCATCTGGTTGTACCGCAGCCTGCTGATCTTGCCTTATGCGGTCGCACCCGTTGTGGCGGGTGTTCTGTGGTTGTTTTTGTTTTCGCCGTCGGTGGGCTTGGTGGCCTATGTGCTTGAGAGATTGGGCATTGAATGGAACATTTTGCTCAACAGCACGCATGCAATGACCTTGGTCGTGATCGCTTCGGTCTGGAAGCAAATCGCCTACAACTTCTTGTTCTTTTTGGCGGGTTTTCAAAGCATTCCCAAATCACTGGTCGAAGCTGCTGCCATTGATGGTGCCAGCGTTTGGCAACGCTTTTGGACCGTGCAATTGCCCCTGTTGACCCCCACCACTTTTTTCTTGTTGGTGGTGAACACGGTTTACGCCTTTTTTGATACCTTCGGCATCATTGACGCCACCACCAAAGGAGGCCCTGGCAAAGACACAGCCATCTTGGTCTACAAGGTTTACTTTGACGGCTTCAAAGCCATGGATTTGGGTGCTTCGGCTGCTCAATCTGTGGTTCTCATGGCCATTGTGATTGGCCTGACGGTGCTGCAATTTCGCTATGTCGAGCGCAAGGTGAATTACTGACATGGTTGAACGACACCGATTTTTAGACTTCATCTCCCATGCCTTGCTGGCCTTGGGCGTGCTGGTCATCGTGTTCCCCATCTACCTCGCCTTGGTTGGGTCCACCCATTCGGCGCAAGACATGGCGCAATCCCCCATACCAATCTGGTTTGGCCAAGATGCTTGGCTGAACTACCGCACCATATTGCTGGGCGAAGGCCCCGGTGTGACCAGCCAGATACCGGTAGCGCGGATGATGTGGGTCAGTTTGGTCACCGCCTTGAGCATTGCATTTGGCAAGATCGTCATCTCTTTGCTCAGCGCTTTTGCCATCGTGTACTTCAATTTTCCGTTTCGCAAAGCGGTGTTTTGGGGCATTTTCATCACTTTGATGCTGCCAGTCGAGGTGCGGATTGTGCCGACCTACCAAGTGGTGGCCGACTTCGGAATGATCAACAGTTTTGCGGGTCTGACCATCCCCCTCATTGCTTCGGCTACGGCGACGTTTTTGTTCCGCCAATTTTTCCTGACGGTGCCCGATGAACTGGCCGAAGCCGCCAAGATGGATGGCGCTTCACCCATGCAGTTTTTTTGGGATGTGCTCTTGCCCTTGTCGCGCACCAGCATTGCGGCCCTGTTTGTGATCCAGTTCATCTATGGCTGGAACCAATACCTGTGGCCCTTGCTCATGAGCACGGAAGAGCGCATGTACCCGATCGTCATGGGCATCCGCAGCATGACCGCAGGGGCGGACTCGCAAGTGCAATGGAACCTGGTCATGGCCACGGCGATTTTGGCCATGCTGCCACCCGCCTTGGTGGTGGTGCTGATGCAAAAGTGGTTCGTTAAGGGCCTTGTGGACACTGAAAAATAATGGCTTCAATCACCCTCTCTCACCTGCAAAAAACCTACGGCACAGGCGCCAAGGGCAACACTGTCATTCAAGATCTGAGTGCAGCTATCCAAGATGGCGAATTTGTGGTCATCGTCGGCCCCTCGGGCTGCGGCAAGTCCACCCTGCTGCGCATGGTGGCGGGTCTTGAAGAAATCACCGCTGGCACCGTGTCCATTGGTGATCGCGTGGTCAACAACCTGGAGCCCGCTGAGCGCGACATCGCCATGGTGTTCCAGAACTACGCGCTGTACCCGCACATGAGCGTGTTCGACAACATGGCTTATGGCCTGAAAATCGCCAAGCGCCCGCTGGAAGAAATCAAAGCCCGCGTGGACAAGGCCGCCGCGATTTTGGAGTTGTCCCAGTTGCTGCAACGCAAGCCGCGCGAGCTGTCCGGTGGCCAGCGCCAGCGCGTGGCCATGGGCCGTGCCATCGTGCGCCAGCCGCAGGTGTTTTTGTTCGACGAGCCGCTGTCGAATCTGGACGCCAAGTTGCGTGCCCAGACAAGGCTGGAAATTCAAAAACTGCACCGCGAATTGGGCATCACCAGCCTGTTTGTCACGCACGACCAGGTCGAAGCCATGACGCTGGCCCAGCGCATGATCGTGATGAACGGCGGCCAGATGGAGCAGTTCGGCACGCCAGAAGAGGTCTACAACCGCCCAGCAAGCACGTTTGTCGCCAGCTTCATCGGCTCACCGCCCATGAACCTGCTGCAGCACGCACCGGGCACGCCCGCAGGGCAAATTCTGGGCATCCGCCCCGAGCACCTGGACATCACGCCCATACCCGAAAACGGTGGCTGGTCGTTGACGGTAGATACGGTGGAACTGCTGGGGGCCGAGCGCCTGGTGCACGCCCGCTTGGGGCAAGAAACCCTCACCTTGCGGCTGGACGCGTCACTGCCTGCGCCTGAACCGGGCAGCACGTTCCACGCCACACCCCGCGCCGAACGCTTGCACTGGTTTGATGCGCAGACCCAAAAACGCATCGCCTAAACTGACACGATGAAACACTGGCCCTACCCCCGATGGATCGCCCACCGAGGCGCTGGCAAACTCGCGCCCGAAAACACCTTGGCCGCATTCCGTTTGGGTGCCGAACACGGCTACCGCATGTTCGAGTGCGACGCCAAGCTCAGCGCCGATGGCGTGGTGTTTTTGATGCACGACGCCACACTCACACGCACCACCAACGGTCAAGGCATTGGTGGCGAGCAACCTTGGCTGGCACTGTCTCAGCTTGATGCAGGAAGCTGGCATTCACGCGCTTATGCGGGTGAATCTTTGCCCACGCTGGAATCGCTGGCGAGGTTTTGCTTGGCCAACCGCTACTTTTTGAACATTGAAATCAAACCCACGCCTGGCACCGCAGCGGCCACAGGTGAGGCGGTTGCTCGCTTGGCGGCGCAGTTGTGGTCAACCGCGCTCGTGCCACCGCTCCTGACATCGTTCCAACCCGATGCCTTGGCAGCCGCACAAGTCGCCGCCCCCGACCTGCCCCGTGGTCTGTTGGTGGACAAGATGTGGGATGGTTGGTTTGAAAAAGCACTGTCGCTGGACTGCGTGGCCGTGGTGGCCAACTACGCCCTGTGGGACGCCAGCACGGTGGCCCGCGTGCACAGTGCGAACATGAAATGCCTCAGCTACACCGTCAACGACGACTGGGCCGCCCAACACCTGCTGACTCTGGGCACTGACGGCATCATCACCGACCGGGTGGATTTGTTCGCGCCTGCCTGATCGAGCAAAAACGCATCCGTGGGCAGCACCATTCCAGCTTAGCCCCTGACTTTTGCACCACGTCCGTCCAAGGTGTTATTTGGGCGGCCGGTGATTTGAAAAGGACCTCAACCGGATTTGCCTCGCCATGAAGCCACTAAAGCGTGTGCGCTGCTCAGGTGAGTCATGTGCAACCTGTACAGGTCTATGGACAATTTGAACATTTCGAGCACCAAGTGGCTGCTGCAGCTGGTCGGTCAGCAAGCGGACATTCTGATCCAGCAAGCTACCCGCCGGAAAACCCATCACCTCCCGGATCTGTTGGGTTGCAAAGGCCCAATCACGGATCTTGGCTGAGACCCTGGCAATCGAAAGGGTGAGCATGACCTTACTTTTGGAGTTTGTTCGATATGAACGCCCTTTAAAACCTTGAAATAAAGCTCTAAGCGGATGTCAACGACGCCTCCAGGCTTTGTTTAAAAACCATTCCAAAGTTGCAGCGGTGAGCACCAAGGCGAGGTAGGTGTTCATTTTTCCATCATGCCCATACACCCACAAACCGACCGCCAACACCAACACCCCACTCAAGGCGTGCAGACTCATTCGGCGTCTCAAAGACAGAGTACCCGGCCCCATGACCCATCGCCCGGCCAAGGGCATGAAAACGGCCATGGCCAAGGCGGGCATGACAAAGCCTAAAAAATGCAACACCAATTGCCAAAATGTCATGTTGACTCGATTTTGTGGAATAGAGAGGAAGCTTTTGCCTGTTTATTGACTTTAAATTGTGCCTTCAAAATCACGTCAATCGAATTTTCCATCATTCGTGTCAACTCAGGTTGACATACCGTGCCTATAATGGCCCTCATGGCTGTTTGGACTTTGGGCTTGAACCACACCACTGCACCGCTCGATTTGCGCGGCAGGTTTGCTTTCGCCGTTGACAAACTGGTCCCTACTTTGCAAGGTTTGCGCCGAGACCTGGCCCATCGCATCGCACAAGAGCCCGAAGCGGCTATTCTTTCGACCTGCAACCGCACCGAAATCTACTGCGCTGCCGACCAAGCTGCCACCAACGACACTTTGCGTTGGCTGGCTCAAACAGGCGGTGTCAGCGCTTCTGAGCTTCACGCGCACACTTATTTGCTGGAAGGCAACGAGGCGGCCCGACACGCTTTCCGTGTGGCCAGTGGCCTGGACTCCATGGTTCTGGGCGAAGCTCAAATTCTGGGCCAACTCAAAGACGCAGTTCGCGCGGCCGAAGAAGCTGGGGCCTTGGGCAGCACTTTGAACCAACTTTTCCAACGCAGCTTTGCGGTGGCCAAAGAAGTGCGCAGCTCCACCGAAATTGGTGCCCACTCCATCAGCATGGCCGCCGCCTCGGTGCGACTGGCCAGTCAATTGTTTGAAGACCTCAAGGACATTCGCATTTTGTTTGTGGGTGCCGGTGAAATGATTGAGCTGGTGGCCACCCACTTTGCCGCCAAACAACCCAAAACCATGGCCATTGCCAACCGCAGCCTGGACCGGGGTGAGCTCTTGGCCAGCCGCTTTGGTGCCGAAGTGATGCGTTTGGCAGACTTGCCCGAGCGCTTGCATGAGTTTGATGCCGTCATCAGTTGCACCGCCAGTACCCTGCCCTTGATTGGCTTGGGCGCGGTCGAACGTGCCCTGAAAAAACGCAAATACCGCCCCATGTTCATGGTCGATTTGGCCGTGCCCCGCGACATCGAGCCCGAAGTCAAGTCCCTGCAAGACGTGTACCTGTACACCGTGGACGACTTGGCCAGCGTGGTTCAAGCAGGCCAAGCGCAACGCCAAGCTGCCGTTGCAGAGGCAGAGGTCATCATCGACGCAGGGGTGCAAAGCTTCAGCCACTGGCTGGTCCAACGTGACACGGTTCCATTGATTCAGCAATTGCATACCCAAGCCGATGCTTGGCGCGAAGCCGAAATGGCCAGGGCCCGCAAGCTGCTGGCCCGTGGTGATGACCCAATCGCCGTGATGGAAGCCCTGTCCAAAGGCCTCACCCAGAAAATGCTGCACGGTGCTCTGGCCGAGTTGCGTGGTGCAGACCCTGCACACCGAGAGAACACCATACAAACAGTTAAGCGTGTGTTCTTGCGCAAAGAGCGTTAGCGGCTGAACTTGCAGGTCGGCGCCACAGTCTCGACAAAATCCCGACGCACTTGCGTGCACTGCTCGTCGGAGCTTTGGCTCCAAGCTACAAAATTCTGGTCGCATGAAACCCTTCCTTATTCAGCAACTCGAACGCTATGCGCTGCGTTTGACCGAGCTGGACTTTTTGCTGTCGCGTGAAGACATCATGGGTGACATGACCCAGTTCCTGAAGCTGTCGCGAGAACATGCCGAGGTCGGCGCCGTGGCTTCGCGCTTTGCCCGCTTTCAGCAGCGCAGCGCCGACCTGGTCGCCGCCCAAGCCATGCTGGACGACCTCGACTTGCGTGAGATGGCCGAAGAAGAAATCACCAGCGCCAGCGCCGAGTTGAAAAGCCTGGAAGCCGAGCTGCAGCGCATGCTGCTGCCCAAAGACCCCGACGATGCACGCCCCGCCTTTGTCGAAATTCGCGCGGGCACCGGAGGTGACGAATCGGCCTTGTTTGCGGGCGACTTGCTGCGCATGTACACGCGCTTTGCCGAAACCCAGGGTTGGCGCTGTGAGATCGTGTCCGAATCGATGAGCGAGCTGGGCGGCTACAAGGAAGTGGTGGTGCGCATCGACGGCGACCAGGTTTACGGTGCACTCAAGTTCGAGTCGGGTGGCCACCGGGTGCAGCGCGTGCCAGCCACCGAAACCCAAGGCCGCATCCACACCAGCGCCTGCACTGTGGCCGTACTGGCCGAGCCCGACGAGGCCGAGGCCATCAAGATCAACCCGTCTGATTTGCGGATTGACACCTACCGCGCCAGCGGCGCGGGTGGGCAACACATCAACAAGACCGACTCGGCCGTGCGCATCACCCACTTGCCCACCGGCATCGTGGCCGAGTGCCAGGACGGCCGCAGCCAGCACAGCAACAAGGCACAGGCCCTGAAAGTGCTCACCGCCCGCATTCAGGAAAAAGACCGATCTGAACGTGCCGCCAAAGACGCGGCCGAGCGCAAAAGCCTGATCGGCAGCGGCG
>CAITSG010000121.1 GCA_903894995.1 uncultured Burkholderiales bacterium | reverse complement strand
GGTACAGCCGAAGCCCATGCGCTGACTTACCTGGACTACGAAAAAGCCGCCAAGCGCTATGGCAAAGTCGGTGGTTTTGCCCACCTGGCCACGCTGGTCAAGCGCATGAAGGCCAGCCGCCCTGGCGCTTTGTTGCTCGACGGTGGAGACACATGGCAAGGCTCTGGCACCAGCTTGTGGACCAACGGCCAAGACATGGTCGACGCTTGCAAGCTACTGGGTGTGGACGTGATGACAGGTCACTGGGAGTTCACTTTGGGCATGGAGCGTGTGAAGGAAATCATCGAAAAAGATTTCGCTGGCAAGGTGGACTTTGTGGCGCAAAACGTCAAGACCAATGACTTTGGCGACCCGGTCTTCAAGCCCTATGTGATCCGCGAGATCAATGGCGTGCCCTGCGCCATCATTGGCCAGGCTTTTCCTTACACCCCGATTGCCAACCCACGTTACATGGTGGCCGACTGGGAGTTCGGCATCCAGGACGAGAACATGCAAAAGATGGTCACCGAAGCCCGTGGCAAAGGTGCCCAGGTGGTGGTGGTGCTCAGCCACAACGGCATGGACGTGGACCTGAAAATGGCCAGCCGCGTCAGCGGCATTGATGCCATCATGGGTGGCCACACGCACGACGGTATGCCGGTCGCGTCCATTGTTTCCAACAAAGGCGGCAAGACCATCGTCACCAATGCGGGTTCAAACAGCAAGTTCCTGGGCGTGCTCGATTTCGACGTCAAAGACAAAAAGGTCAGCGACTTCCGCTACAAATTGTTGCCCGTGTTCTCGAACATGCTGCCCGCAGACAAGGAGATGGACGCGTTGATCACCAAGATCCGTGCGCCCTATGAAAGCAAGCTGGCTGAAAAGCTGGCCGTGACCGATGGCTTGCTGTACCGACGCGGCAACTTCAACGGCACGGGTGACCAGTTGCTGATCGACGCGCTACTGGACGTGCAGGGCGCAGACATCGCGTTTTCCCCCGGCTTCCGCTGGGGCACCACGCTCTTGCCGGGCCAGGCCATCACGCGCGAGTGGTTGCTTGACATGACCGCCACCACTTATTCGTACGCCACGGTGACCGAGATGACGGGCGAGACCATCAAGACCGTGCTCGAAGACGTGGCCGACAACCTGTTCAACCCCGACCCCTATTACCAGCAAGGCGGTGACATGGTGCGCGTGGGGGGGCTCACTTACAGTTGCAACCCGGTGGCCAAGGCGGGTCAACGCATTGGCGATATGCGCTTGAAAGGCCAGCTCATCGACGCGGGTAAAAAGTACAAGGTGGCAGGTTGGGCCCCGGTGGCCGAGGAAGCTCGTAACCAAGGCAACAAGCAGGTCTGGGATGTCGTTGAAACCTGGCTGAAGGCGCAAGGCGGTCGCATCAAGCCACGCCAACTCAACACGCCGAAAATCATGGGCGCATTGCCCAACAAAGGCTACGCCGTTTGACGGGGGTGTGCAGCGCCACTCGGCGCTGCACCGCGAAAGGAGGGATATCCATGAAAAGAAGACAACTGATGTTGGCCAGTGCTGCCTTGGGTGGTGTGGCGATGTGGCCTGAGGCACGCTTGCTGGCCCAACAAGCACAAGATTTCATTGAAGGCCCTCCCGTGGCCGACATCCCTGCTTTGCAACTTTCACCGCATGTCTGGTTGGTGTTTTCGCCTGATGGTTTTCCCACCGCTGAAAACCGGGGAATGATGTCCAATGTGATCTTTGTGGTGACCTCTGCGGGCGTGGTGGTGATCGACTCCGGAGCTTCTTTGCAAATTGGTCAAATGGCCATTCGCATGATCCGTAAGGTGACCGGCAAACCCGTAGTGGCGGTATTCAACAGCCACTACCACGGTGACCATTGGCTGGGTAACCATGCTTTTGTCAAAACCTATGGCGACAAGCTGCCCATTTATGCACTGCCCAGCACCATAGAGAAACTCAAAGGCGCCGAAGGTAATTTGTGGCGTAGTTTGATGGAGCGCTGGACCAATCAATCCACATTGGGCACCCAGGTGGTGGTACCCAATACGCCCGTGCAGCACGGCCAAGTGATTCAGATCGGCGATGTGACATTTCGCATGCACCACTATGGAACGGCCCACACGCCGTCTGACTTGTGTGTGGAGGTCGTGCAGGACAAACTGACGGCAGTGGGCGACATTGCCATGACCAACCGCATTGCCAACATGGACGAAGGCTCCTTTGCGGGCACCTT
>CAITSG010000120.1 GCA_903894995.1 uncultured Burkholderiales bacterium | reverse complement strand
GGCATCAAGCAAGACGCCATTCCTGGCTTCGTTCGCGACACTTGGTTTCGTGCCGAACGCGTGGGCGATTTCCACGGTCAGTGTCAAGAGTTGTGCGGCAAAGAGCATGCTTACATGCCCATTCAGGTGAAGGTTGTCTCAGCTGAAGACTACACAAAATGGGTCGATGCTGAGAAAAAGAAAATGGCTGCCAAAGCCGATGATCCAAGCAAAGTTTGGGCATTGGAAGATTCACTGAAACGCGGTGAAAAAGTGTATGCCGCCAACTGCGTTGCTTGTCACCAAGCGACCGGCAAGGGCGCTGGCCCCATCAAGCCGCTCGATGGCGCTGCCGTGGTGCTCGACGCTGACAAAACCAAACAAATCATGGTTTTGTTAAACGGACAAAACAACCAAACCATGCCTGCATGGAAGCAATTGTCGGATACCGAAATTGCAGCAGTGATCACTTTCACTAAAAACAATTGGTCTAACAAGACTGGGCAAGTGGTCCAACCAGCTGAAGTGCTGGCGGCCCGCAAGTAATTTAGTACTTTGAAAAGTATTTAAAGGAAATCAAGATGAGCGCAGTTCTAGATCCTCACGATCACGCCCACGGTCACGACGACCATGACCATCACGGCGCGCCTGCTGGCTGGCGCCGTTGGGTGTATGCCACCAACCACAAAGACCTCGGTACTTTGTATTTGCTGTTCAGCTTCACCATGCTCATGATTGGCGGTATTTTGGCGCTGCTCATTCGCGCAGAATTGTTCCAGCCAGGTTTGCAATTGGTCAACCCTGAGTTGTTCAACCAATTCACCACCATGCACGGTTTGATCATGGTGTTTGGCGCCATCATGCCGGCCTTTGTGGGCTTTGCAAACTGGATGATTCCATTGCAAATTGGCGCAGCCGATATGGCCTTTGCGCGCATGAACAACTTCAGCTTCTGGCTCATGATTCCTGCGGCTGTCATGTTGGCAGGTTCATTCTTCATGCCAGGTGGTGCACCTGCAGCAGGTTGGACTTTGTACGCGCCTTTGACATTGCAAATGGGCCCGTCCATGGACGCTGGTATTTTTGCCATGCACATCTTGGGCGCATCTTCCATCATGGGCTCCATCAACATCATCGTGACCATTTTGAACATGCGTGCCCCTGGCATGACGCTCATGAAGATGCCCATGTTTGCATGGACTTGGCTCATTACGGCTTACTTGTTGATCGCGGTCATGCCAGTGTTGGCAGGCGCCATCACCATGACACTCACTGACCGTCACTTCGGTACCAGCTTCTTCAACCCAGCTGGCGGCGGCGACCCCGTCATGTACCAACACATTTTCTGGTTCTTCGGTCACCCCGAGGTGTACATCATGATCTTGCCGGCCTTCGGCATCATCAGCCAAGTGGTTCCAGCGTTTTCTCGCAAAAGATTGTTTGGCTATGCCTCCATGGTGTACGCCACTTCTTCCATTGCCATTTTGTCTTTCATTGTGTGGGCTCACCACATGTTCACAACCGGCATGCCCGTTACAGGCCAGTTGTTCTTCATGTACGCCACCATGCTGATTGCGGTGCCCACTGCTGTGAAAATTTTCAACTGGATTGCCACCATGTGGCGCGGCTCCATGACCT
>CAITSG010000119.1 GCA_903894995.1 uncultured Burkholderiales bacterium | reverse complement strand
GGCAACCCCAAGGGCGTGGTCTACCACCACCGGGGCGCGGCCACCAACGCGATCTCGAACATTCTGGAGTGGGACATGCCCAAGTACGCGGCCTATTTGTGGACGCTGCCCATGTTCCATTGCAACGGCTGGTGCTTTCCGTGGACGGTGGCGGCGCGTGCGGGCGTGAACGTGTGTTTGCGCAAGGTCGATGCGCAGGCCATGTTTGACGCCATGCGCGACCACGGCGTCACGCATTACTGCGGCGCACCCATCGTGCATGGTTTGCTGGTCAATGCCCCTGCGGCGATGAAGGCGGGTGTGCCTTCAGGCATCAAGGCCATGGTGGCGGGCGCTGCGCCGCCTGCTTCGATGATCGAAGGCATGGAGCAGATGGGTTTTGATTTGACCCATGTGTATGGCCTGACCGAGGTCTATGGCCCCGCCACCGTGTGCCCCAAGCACCCCGAGTGGGACGCGCTCGACATTGGTGACCGGGCCCGGCTGAACGCCCGACAGGGCGTGCGCTACCACCTGCAGCGCGATGTGCGCGTGCTCAACCCCGAAACCCTACAGCCCGTGCCGCAAGATGGTGAGACCATGGGCGAGATCATGTTCAAGGGCAACATCACCATGAAGGGGTACTTGAAGAACCCCAAGGCCACGCAAGAGGCCTTTGCGGGCGGCTGGTTCCACAGCGGTGACCTGGCGGTGCAGTACCCGGACGGCTATTTCAAGATCAAGGACCGCAGCAAAGACATCATCATCTCGGGTGGCGAGAACATTTCATCGATCGAGGTGGAAGACGTGCTCTACCGCCACCCTGCGGTGCTGGCTGCGGCCGTGGTGGCCAAGCCCGATGCCCGCTGGGGCGAGACGCCTTGCGCCTTTGTGGAGTTGAAGGCCGACGCCCAGGTCACAGCCGAGCAGATCGTGGCGCATTGCAAGCAACACCTGGCGGGCTTCAAGGTGCCGCGTGCGGTGGTGTTTGGCGAATTGCCCAAGACCAGCACGGGCAAGATTCAGAAGTTTGAGTTGCGCAAGCAGGCTGGGTCAGTGCAAGCCATAGACATTTGACGGGCCCCTGGGCCAGCATCTGGGGAGTCCTTTTTTCTGCAGGTCCAATGAGGAAGGCCACCTTGCGGTGGCCTTGGTTGGGGTCCTGACTTGGGTCAGGCCTGATCGCAGTGCTTGGCTGCGATGGTCTCAGGCCTTGCTCTTCTTTTTGGACTTCTTGCTTTTTTTGGCGGTTTTCTTGGCTGCTTTTTTCTTGGCAGATGCTTCGGCTTTGGGCGTGGCTGCCGGGGCGGGTGCGGGGGCCAAAGCCGGGTTGGCAGTCACGGCTGGGGTAGCCGTTGGCGCAGGTGCTGGCGCCTGAGCCGGTGCAGCCGTCTGGGCCATGGCGGTGGCGGCCAGCAGGCTGGCCAATAGGGTGGTGATGGACTTGATCATGCGTGGCCTTTGAAAATCAGGGAAAAAATAACGCCTTTGTATTATGAAAGGCGAATTTCTCTTTTAGACAGAGGACATTCAAACTTTTATGCAATGTCAAAGGCGTGGGTGCTGAAATGGCCAGCACGGCGGTCGGCAAAATAGTGCTCCAGAGTTTCTTTGACGGTGCGAAAGGCCAGTTCGTCCCAGGGTATCTCTTCTTCGGTGAACAACTGCGCTTCCATGGTTTCGTGGCCGGGGTCGAACACGTCGCTGGTCAGACGGGCGCGGTAATACAGGTGCACCTGACCTACACGGGCGACGCTCATCACCGTCAGCAGGTCTTCCATGATGAACTGCGCACCCGCTTCTTCGGTAGTCTCCCGCGCAGCACCCTCGGAGGTGGTTTCCCCCAGTTCCATGAAGCCAGCGGGCAATGTCCATTTGCCTTTGCGCGGTTCGATGTTGCGCTTGCACAGCAGCACTTGGTCGCCCCAGTGGGGCACGGTGCCCACCACGTTCAGCGGGTTTTCGTAATGCACCGTGTGGCAGGCGGTGCAGATGGCGCGCAGCTTGGTGTCGCCGTCATCGGGCAAACGGCGGGCCACGGGTGCGCCGCATTGCCGGCAGTGTCGAATGGTGCGATCAAACATCATGAAATGGGCTCGAATTGGGGGTGCAAAAAAGGCATTGGCTCAAGTCTAACCAGTCCGCCATAAAAAAACCTCCAAGGTGATGAGCCATGGAGGTCTTTGCTGGGGCATGGCCCGATCAGGTCAGGTAAGGAATCAAAAACAGCGTGATGCCCGGGAAAAACAACAAGAGCAAGGTGCGCAGGGTGTCGCTGATCAAAAACGGCATGATGCCTTTGTAGCTTTCGCTCAGCGGCACGTCTTTGGCCATGCCGTTGACCACATACACGTTCAGGCCCACCGGCGGTGCCAACATGCCAAAGCCCACGGTCATCAGCACCATGATGCCGAACCAGATGGCGGTGTACTCAGGCGTCATGCCAAAGTCGAGTTTCATGATGATCGGGAAGAAGATGGGGATCGTCAGCAACAGCATGGACAACTCGTCCATCACCGCACCCAGCACCACATACAGCAGCAAGATGCCCGAGACCACCAAGAGCGGGGCCAAGTTCATGCCGACCACCATTTCGGCCAGTTGAGCGGGTACTTGCGTGCGGGCCAGCGAGGCGTTCATGACGTCCGCGCCCATGAAGATCATGAAAATCATGGCGCTGCTCAAGGCGGTGGCATGGAAGCAGTGCAAAAACTTCTCCCAGTTCAATTCACGCTTGAGCAGTGCTGCCACAAACGTGGACGCAGCGCCCACGGCCGCCCCTTCGGTGGGGGTGAAAAAGCCCGCATAAATGCCGCCAAAAACGATGATGAAGATGGTGGCAATCGGCAAGATGCCTTTGAGCGATTCAAACGTCATTTTTTCGCGCTCTTCCTGGTCAGGGGCTTGGCCGGGCACCAGGCGAACGTAAACGGCAATGGCGATCATGTAACCGACCATGGCGATGATGCCGGGCAACATGGCGGCGGCAAACAGCTTGGCGATGTTTTGCTCGGTCAAGATGGCGTAGATCACCAAGGGCACGGAGGGCGGGATCAAGATGCCCAAGGTGCCGCCTGCAGCCAGGGTGCCGGTGGACAGGCGACCTGAGTAGCCGTGGCGCTTCATCTCGGGCAAGGCCACGCCCGTGATGGTCGCCGCCGTGGCCACCGACGAGCCGCAAATGGCACCAAACGCGCCGCAGGCCAGCACGGCACCCATGGCCAAGCCGCCTTTGAAACGACCCATGACGGCCGCAGCAAACTGGAACAGCGCCTTGCTGATGCCGCCTTGCGTGGCGAAATTGCCCATCAAGATGAACAACGGGATCACCGACAAGTCGTAATTGGCCAAACGGGCAAAGGCCAGGTTATTCAGGAAATTGAGAAAAGGCGAGACGCCTGACTGCAAGATAAAGCCCACAGCACCGGCCAAGAACATGGCTCCCGCGATCGGCACGCGCACGACCATGAGCACCAGCATGATGCCGAAAATGAGCAAAGCCAATTGGATGGGGGTCATGTCGAAGCCTTTTGGTGGTCCATGGACGAGAGCGTTTGCATGGCGGCGATGATTGCACTGATGCCAAAAGGAATGCACATGCTGGTGAAGACGATCCAGTCGGGGAAACCCAGCAACATGGATGCGCCCATGGTTTCTTTCGCATTGATGGCCGCAAGGCCACAGCGCCAAGACAGCAAAGCAAAAATCAACGTCATGAGCAGGTCGCCCAAGCGGTCGAGCTTGAAGTTGGTGGCCTCACTGCACTTGGCGGTGAAAAAGTCCACGATGATGTTTTCGCGCTTGAACTGGCACAAGGGCATGAACAGGGCGATGGCAGCACCTGCACCCACCCCTGTCAGCTCAAAGTCGCCAATCAGGGCGGAGTCAAAAAAGTTGCGACCGATCAGGCTGTAACAGGTCATCAGCATCAGGGCGGTCATGATCAGGCCGCCCAATATGCTGCAGAGCCGGGCAAGCCGCTCCAGGGGATTTGAAAACATCATGGTGTGCTCCGCTGGGCGGAAAAGTGAAAAATCGGTTCGGGGTCTGACTGCAATACAGGCATCAAGGCAGGCCCCTTAAAAACAGAGAGCAGGGTCCTGCCCTGCTCTCGTATCTCATCCAAGCTGAATTACTTGGTGTACTGCTTGATCAGGTCGTTGGCCGACTGGAGCATGCCTTTGCCGTCCATGCCCTTGCCAGTCATCTCGGCCACCCAGGCGTCGTCCAGTGAGTCCGTGGCTTTCTTCCATTTTTCCAGTTCAGCTTTGGGGATGATGCTGATTTTCTGGTTGGGTGAAGCTTCAAACACTTTCTTGCCTGGGACATCGTGGCCAGCTTGGGTCCTGCCCAAAAATGCCGACAGTTCGGCGCCGGAGTTTTTGTCGATGACCGCTTTCAAATCAGCCGGCAGTGAATCGTACTTGGCCTTGTTCATGGGCAGCACGAACACGGTGGTGTACAGCGCGTTGTAGCTGCGGTCGGTCTCGGCGGTGAAGTTGGTCAACTCGTTGACCTTCAGGCTGGGCGCGACTTCGTAGGGAATCACAGCACCGTCGATCACGCCTTTGGACAAGGCTTCAGGCACTTGGGGCACAGGCATGGCCACGGGTGTGGCACCCATCATCGCCACCATCTTGTTGACTTGGCGTGTGGGTGCGCGCACTTTCAGGCCCCTGAGGTCGGCCATGGTGGTCACCGCTTTGTTCTTGGTGTAGATGTTGCCTGGGCCGTGCACATGGATGGCCAACATCTTCACGTCTTTGTAGTCGTCCTGAACGAACTTTTGAGCGTAGTCCCAAGCGGCGCGGCTGGTGGCTTCGGCGTTGGTCATCATGAAGGGCAACTCAAACACTTCGAGTTTGGCCAATTTGGGGGTGAAGGCTTGCAAAGTCCAAGCCACGTCCACCACGCCATCACGGGCCTGCTCATACAACTGCACGGGTGTTCCGCCCAGCTGCATCGAGGGGAAGATGTCGCACTTCAGGCGGTCTTTGGAGTCGCGTTGAATGTTTTTGCACCAGTCGCCCAGCATGGTCGTGTGCTGGATGGTTTGTGCGCTCAGAAAGTGGTGCACTTTCAGGGTGATGGTTTGGGCGTGCACGCCAAAGCCGATGGCCATCAGGCCTACAGCCAGCGCAGTTTTTGGCAATATGTTGTTCATTAAAAGTCTCCGGCAAGTTGGTTGGGAAATGGATGATAAACCATTAACCAACCAAGCGGTCGGTTAATGAAGCATTGATTTTGAGCAAGGATTACACTTTAGTGCATGCTTTTAACCCGTTGAATTTTCTGATATGAATTATCTTGCAAGCACTGCACCGATGTCTAAGGGTAATTACTGATTTAGAGGTTTTTTAATTTTTGTTGTTCAGGAAATGGCAATCTCAAGACTTTCCAGTCCTGGCACTTGGCCCACCAAAACATCGCCTGCAACCACGGCAGCCACGCCTTCGGGGGTGCCGGTGTAAATCAGGTCGCCTGGCTGCAGTTCCCAAGCGGCAGACAGGTGTTCGATGGTTTCAGCCACGTTCCAGATCAGTTTGGCCACATTGCTGCGTTGGCGATCAGCCCCGTTGACCTGCAGGCTGATCTCGGCGTTGTTGACATCACCGGCCTGGGCGATGGGGGTGATAGGGCCAATGGGGGCCGAGTGGTCAAAGGCCTTGCCGATGCACCAAGGGCGGCCTTGCTTTTTCATCTCGTTTTGAAGGTCACGGCGCGTCATGTCCAGGCCCACGGCATAACCGTAAATGTGCTGGGCTGCATCGGCAGCTGAAATATTGCGCCCGCCTTTGCCAATGGCCACCACCAGCTCAATTTCGTGGTGCAGGTTTTTAGTCAAGGTGGGGTAGGGCATGACACCCGTTTGTCCGGATTCCACCACGACCAAGCTGTCGGCAGGTTTGAGAAAGAAGAAAGGCGGCTCACGCCCGGTGAATCCCATCTCCTTGGCATGCTCTTCATAATTGCGGCCCACACAGTAAATGCGGTGCACCGGGAAACGTTCATCTTGCCCGAGCACAGGCACCGAGACCACAGGCGTGGGTGAGAATACAAAATTCATGGATCGCTTTCTTGAAAACTGAAAATCGGATGTTAATCGGTATGTCTGAAAAAGGGCACCCTTTGCACAACCATGAAACATCCGCAAAACGACACACACATGATTCAAAGTATTGACCTGCAGACCACGCCGGGACACTTGATCCGGCGTGCTCAGCAAATTGCCGTCGCCATATTTGCCGAGCAACTGGCCAGTGCCGACATCACGCCTGTGCAATTTGCCATTTTGAATGCCCTGCTGGACAGCCCGGGCATTGATCAGGTCAGCTTGGCCAAGCGGGTGGCATTTGACCCGGCCACCTCGGGTTCGGTCATTGGGCGGCTGGAAGCCAAAGAATGGGTGGTGCGCGAAGCCGATCCGTCTGACCGAAGGCGCAAGCTGTTGTGGGTCACGCCACAGGGTGTGCAGGCCTTGGCCCATATCCAAAGGGATGTGGCCCGGGTACAAGAAAAAATCCTGGCCCCCTTGACCGCGCAGGAGCAAAGCCAGTTTGTGCATTTGCTCTCGCGCTTGGTGCAGGGCCACCAAGCGGCCTGAGAGCCGCTTTAAACCGAGGCGTAGGTCAACTCGAAATGCTCCACTTGCGGGGGGGCGGCAAAGAAGGGTCCGACAATGGCTCGCCACTCGGTGAACAGCGGAGATTCACGAAAACCAACGGTGTGGTCTTCCAGGGTGTCCCAATAAATTTCCAGCACAAAACGCTCTGGGTTTTCAATACCTCGGTTGACCTTGGCTCCTTTGAAACCCTTGGCCCTAGAGGCTACGGTGTTCAGGCCCAATTCAATGGCTTGTTCAAAAGCGGCTTGTTGGCCGGGGTGAATGCGGATGTCGGCAAGTTCGAGGATCATGGTTTGTCCAAGTTTCAAAAACCATCACCATAACCCAATGTGAGCTCCTCAAGCGTCACCTATGAGGCCGCGAGGCGTTCCGCCCTGTCCGGGCGATTGAATCCATTGTGAGAGGTTCATGTTGTGGATTCGGCTCCATGAAGTTTGGAGTGAAAGACTTGTTTTGGGAGCAGCAACAGTGATGCGGTTCATGCGGTAGCCCCGCCGCCTGGGCGATGGGTGCTGGTCTACAAGGCGCCATCGCAGCGAGGGCGTCGCTCCCACAAAAAAAGAGTTCATGCAAACTTCAGCGTGCCGGATCAACGGGTCAAATATGCGCTGAGGCATTGGGCCAGTGAGGCGCAAGCGTCTACTGTGAATTGTCCGTCTTGCATGCGCATGACCACTTCATCTGGGCTCAGGTGCATGAATTCCTGAACTTCGCCATCGGCATTGACGGGGGTCTCTTTATCTGACAAGTGAAGCGCGTAGACCAACAGTTGTTCGTCGTGCCAGCCTTGGGGCTCTAGCCTTTGGGTGCGAATGGCCCCACAAGAGCGCAATCGGGATGGATCTTGCAAATGCAAGCCGGCTTCTTCAGCGAGCTCGCGCAGTGCCGTGGTCAAAGGACTTTCTCCAGCTGTTAAACCGCCAGCAGACAAGTTGTCCAGGAAACCTGGGTCGGTCGCTTTGTTGGCCGCCCGGCGGCCACACCACAGATCGCCTTGGGGCAGAAAACCGTGAATGTGAACGGCATGGCTCATCATGCCCAGGTGCCTGAAGCCAGCTCGCTCAGCACACAGAAAAGGTGGCACATTCCATGGGTGTGGCCAAGCAGGGGTGTCTGGCCACCAAGCAAAAAATTCATCGCGCCAGCCGGTCAATTTGCCGCAGGCGGCTTGATGGCGCAAAAAGTTTTGCAGGGCTTGGCTTCGTTGTAAGGGATGGTTTCCAGAGGTTTGCCAGTTCAGCCGTCCATTGCCCATGGCGCAACCGGGCAACATGGCCACCATGTCTTGAGCGCGTTCAGACGAAACCCAGCCCAGATTCACCCCATCAGACGACCAAAGCACACCCTCTGGCGGAATGGGCTGTTGTGCCTTCAATTGCCCTGCCAGCCAAGTTTGCTGCAGGCCGCTCAAACGGGACCAAAAAGCTTTTTCAGGACAGACCATGCTGGGCATACAAAATTCAAGGGGTTTCGCCCAGAGCCATGCGTTGTTCAATGCGGGCAATCGCCAAGGGCAAATCGGCCACGCTGTCGATCACTTCATGGGCCCCAGCGGCTTGCAGCACGGCACTTGCCCCAGCCCTGGCTTGGGCTTGGTCTGATTGACTCGCCAGTTCCCAGCTTTCATGCGACCAGCCCAGTGCGTTGCCACTGACGGCCACGCCCACCGTCCAACTGCCAGCGGCCAGACCTTCGGCCAGACCCGGCGCAGTGTCATCGACCTTGATGACGTGGGCGGCTTTTCCTTGCAAACCCATGGCTTGTAAACACGCTTGCATGCCCATGGGGTCAGGTCGGCTGCGGGCCACATCGTCACAGCAAACAACCAAGGCGGGTGTGAAACCCTGCGCTTTGGCGATCTCAATCAAGGGGGTCATGATTTTTCGGGTGTAACCCGTTGTCGTTGCAAAGGCCAAGCCTTGGGCTTTCAGCGCACCATAAGCCGCCATGAACCCTGGGATGAAACTGCTGCGGTCCAAGGCAGTTTGGGCACTCATGGGCTCAAACTCGTTGAGCAGTTGTTGTGCATCATCTTGGTTAAACGGCCTGCCATGCAGGGCGTTCCATTGGGCAGCGATGGTCTGCATGCGACCCAGAGCTGCGATGTGCTCAATTTTAGGCAAGCCCATGGGCACGCGTGCCTCCTCTATGGTGATTTCTACACCGTGCCGTGCAAACAACTCGACGAAGGCTCCCATGGGGGCCAGGCTGCCAAAGTCGACCATGGTGCCTGCCCAGTCGAGCACGAGGCCTTGAATTTTGTGATCTTGTAAAGAATTCATGGAGTAAGCCAGTTTTGAATGATTTCTTCGGCCAAACCAAAAGATGTGCTCATGCCGGTGCCGCTGGTCACACTGACGAGTTGCACACCGGGCAAGACCTCTTGCACCAAGCTGTCTTGCGGGCCGCTGGGGTAGATGCCCGTCCAGCGCTCAGTCACTTGGTAGTGGCCCAGGCACAGCAAGCGTTGCATCTCGTGAAGAATCAGGTCTTCCACCTCGCGTGACGCAAAAGGACGCATGGCTTGCCCATAGTGGTGTGAGTCGCCCACCACCAGCGAGCCGTCCTGGCTTTGCACCACAATCAAGTGAATGCCATGTTCCAGTTCTTGGCGTGCTTCGGTGCGCAATTGATCGAGCAGCAAATGGGCAGCGGGCAATTCGCTGTAACCGCGGTAACGCACCAGGCTCAAATCGCTCATCACCCCGGCTCCCAGTTTGTAGCCGTGCGGCGGCTGCACCCGCAGCATTTGCAGCTGACACTGCTGGGTGTGGCGTTGGTTGAAGGCCTCGGGAAACAGGCTTCGCATGTCGGGGCCGGGGCAGACCATGATGCGCTCAGCCTTCAGCCATTGACCCTCGGTGAGGACGGCGCCAGAGATGACCTCTTGCACATGCTGACCCATCTGAAACACCACCCCTTGTGTGCTCAGCCAAAGGCGAAGTTTTTCAATGGCGCTGTGCGCTTCAATGCGCAGTTCATGTGGGCTGTACAAGGCCCCCTGCAAATGGTTCATGACAAACTGTGGGGCTTGGTCTTGCAGGGCTTGACCTTCAAGCCATTGCAGCTCTTGTCCCTCAGCTTGATTGCACAATTCCTGCAAAACCACTTTGGCTTGTGGTCTTTGAGCCAGCACATACAAGCCCTCATGTTCAATCGCAATGCCCGCTTGTGGGGCCACTGAGGCCCACACATCGCGTGAGCGCCGTGCGCGTCGCCAAGTGTCCCCACGGCCTTGGCCGGTCACGGTGATAAAGCCAAAGTTTCGAATCGAGGCCCCCACACAAAAAGGTTCGCGGTCAATCACACGCACGCTTTTGCCTTGTTGCAGAGCTGCCCAAGCGCAGGCCAGGCCAACGATGCCGCTGCCCACAATGATCACATCGTTGCTCATGTTGTGCTTCCTAAAAAGTTGCTGTCAATGCGTGTGCCCATTTGACGAACACCGCGACTGAGTTTTTCAGATTTTTGAAGGCGTTTGCCACAGATTTGAACCTGGCTGCTCAAGCCGTCAAGCCGCGCAAGGCCGCACAAACTGCGTTGCAAGGTGTATTTGCCTGAGCCCGACGCTCCCAGCAATCCCACACACGGACCTGATTCGATGGTCAAGTTATTGGCGATGAGTGCCTTGCGCTTGGGATTGAAAGATTGACAAGCCTTGATCACACGAATGGTTGCAAGATCATCGAGCATGTTTTTATAGTTATTGTTCAACATGACGCGTTGGTGAAGGAAATATGACCCGGGCATGTCGGTGTATTCATCTCATGCTCAGTTGGCTGTCAAAGTGGCAGCTTGGGTTTATCAAGGCACGAGGTGAGTCGCCTTTTGGTGCAGTTGATGGACCATGTGCTTTTGCTCAACGTCACGCAAATTTAACAACAAAGACTTTTTCTTGTCATGGCCCCTGAGCAAAATTAACCGATGAATTACAAGGAATTGTCACCATGAAAGAGCTGCCGAATCCCACTTTTGCATTGTCGCCAGTTCAAATGCCCAGGGGGTCACTTCATCCGGGGCAAACTGCACCCGGCTTTGATTTTTTGCCTCGGCGCATGCAAAGCACCATTGCGGTCGGTTGGGCACAACATCAAGACGAAGTTCGTGAGGCGCAGCGACTGAGGTATTCGGTTTTTGCGACCGAAATGGGTGCCAACTTGCCCAACACATTGCTAGGCCATGACATTGATTTGTTTGATGACTACTGCGAGCATTTGCTGGTGCGCGACGTTGCGACTGGCCAAGTGATTGGTACCTATCGGGTGCTCACGCCTGCGCAAGCCAAGCGTGCGGGCAGCACTTACAGCGACACAGAGTTTGACTTGACCCGTCTGCGTGACATGCGTCAGCGAATGGTTGAACTTGGACGCAGTTGTGTGCACGCAGACTACCGCCACGGCGGAGTCATCATGGCTTTGTGGGGAGCTTTGTTTGAGTTCATGGACCGCAATCGACTGGACACGATGATCGGTTGCGCCAGCATCCCCATGTTTCACAACGGAGTGGTCACGGGCAATGCAGCAGCAAGCATTTGGCACCAATTGCGGCAAACCCATTTGGCAGAGATTCAATACCATGTGCGGCCCCGCTTGGCATTGCCGGTTGATGCCTTGGAGCACCACTTGCAGGTAGAGCCGCCTGCACTGATCAAAGGTTATTTGCGTTTGGGTGCCAAAGTCTTGGGCGCTCCAGCCTGGGATCCTGACTTTAATACCGCTGACTTGCCGATGATGATGCGCACAGCAGATTTGCCTGCACGCTATCGCAAACATTTTTCGATGGATTCATTGTGATGTTCGGCACATTGATGGGGCAAAAAACGCCAACCTTGAACGATCAATTTGCGGGCTCGCAGGCACAACTGTTGCCCCAAAATTTATCACGGACTGTCCCACCTCAAGTCGAGGCAGATGACGATGACACGCCACATGGGCGCGCACGCTTTCGGGCTGTCTTCATTTCTGACCTGCACATTGGAACCCCAGGGTTTCAAGCCGAGGCGCTGCTTGATTTTTTAAAGAACCACACCAGCGAAAGTCTTTACTTGGTTGGTGACATCGTGGATGGTTGGCAATTGCGCCGACGCTGGTTTTGGCCACAAAGCCACAACGATGTGGTTCAGAAGCTGTTGCGCCGAGCTCGCAAAGGTTGTCGTGTGATTTATGTGCCTGGCAACCACGATGAATTTGCCAGGCATTTTGTCGGCCATGCGTTTGGAGGGATTGAGGTGGTTCACGATACCTGTCACACCACGGCTACGGGCATGAAGTTGTGGGTGGTCCATGGCGACCATTTTGACGGGGTGATTCAGTTTGCCAAATGGCTGGCCTACGTGGGGGATTGGTTGTATGAGCTGACCTTGAAAATGAACCGCCATCTGAACAGCTTTCGCGCCCGTATGGGTCTGGGTTACTGGTCTTTGTCGGCTTATTTAAAACTCAAGGTTAAAAAGGCGGTCAATTTCATCAGCGATTTTGAAGTTGCTGTGGCTCACGAAGCTCAGCGTCGTGGTTTTGACGGTGTGGTGTGCGGGCATATTCACCATGCTGAAATTCGCCAAGTCAACGGGGTGTTGTATTGCAATGATGGTGACTGGGTGGAAAGCCGGACGGCCTTGGTGGAACACATGGATGGGCGTTTGGAAATCATTCATTGGGGCGATCAGTCTGTCATGTTGACCCGCGCCTCATGGCCTTCGGAATCCACTGTTGGACCTGTCCATCGCAGTTTGGCTAAGCAAGATCAAGCAGTTCTTAATTCATGAAGCGCGTTGTTGCATATTGAGTATTCAACTCAGACACAGCCGAAATTTAGGCGGCAGATTTGACAGTTTTTGCAGTGAAAACTGGGGCTGATAACAGTCTATATCTTGGCTGTGGCCTTATTCAATAGACTGTTATTGAAATGACTGGATTCATACGTAGAATGAAATTCCACCATTGACGATCAGCCATGTCCAACCCAAGCAAACTAAACGATTTGAACGATGACCTCTCGGGCTTACTGGACAGAGATCTGAGCATTCTTGCCTTCAATGAGCGTGTATTGGATTGGGCACACAGGTCTGATGTACCCGTTCTGGAGCGATTGCGTTATTTGTGCATTGTTTCATCCAATTTGGATGAATTTTTTGAAGTGCGCGCCGAGCCCCATGTGATGGCCAGTTTGCAACAACTCAAATCCGGCCCGTACACCGACCAGACCTTGGCAGCAATAGCCGAAAAGGCAGGCGCCATGGTCGAACGCCAATACGTGCTTTACAACGATGTCTTGTTGCCTGCTTTGCAGAACAAAAATATTCACATCCTGTCCCACGGTGAGCGTAATGTGGCGCAGCGGCGTTGGGTTCACAGCTATTTCCAGCGAGAGGTTCAGCCTCTGCTTGTGCCCGTGGGGCTTGACCCTGCGCATCCCTTTCCGCAGGTGGCCAACAAATCATTGAATTTCATCGTGCAGTTGTCAGGTAAAGATGCCTTTGGTCGCTCCAATGAAATTGCCATTGTCAAAGTGCCACGCGTGTTGCCCCGATTGATCCCGCTGCCGGCCAAGTTGTGCGGTGGCAGTAAGGTTTACGTGCTGCTGTCCAGTGTGATTCGGGCCCACTTGGCTGACCTGTTTCATGGGCGTGTAGTGGGGCAGTTTTCACAGTTTCGCGTGACAAGGCATTCAGAGCTGGCCGTTGACGAAGATGAGATTGCCAATTTGCGCATGGCTTTGAGACAGGGTTTGCAACATCGACACTATGGCCAAGCGGTGCGGCTAGAAGTGTCGGCCAATTGTGCGCCTCGTTTGGTTGATTTTCTGCGCAAGGAATTTCAGTTGCCCGAACGCGCTGTCTACCGCGTCAATGGTCCAGTGAATTTGGTGCGATTGATGCAGTTGATTGATTTGATCAATGCCACAGAACTGCTGTTTCCGCCTTACAAGGCGAGTTTTCCTGCACAGTTGCCGCAAAACGGCTCGATTTTTAACCGGCTTAAAACAGGCGATGTGATGATTCACCAGCCGTTTGAAAGTTTCGATGGGGTTTTGGCCTTTTTGCGAGAGGCCGTCATGGACCCGCAAGTGTTAGCCATCAAACAAACCATTTACCGGGCAGGCAGCGACACCACCATGATGGATTTGCTGCGTGAGGCCGTCAGGCGTGGCAAGGAAGTCACGGTCGTGGTCGAACTCAAAGCGCGATTTGACGAGGAGGCCAACATCAATTGGGCCGAGCAATTGGAGTCCATTGGTGCGCAAGTGGTGTACGGCATTGTGGGACTTAAAACCCACGCCAAGATGCTGCTGGTCACTCGCAGGGAGGGGCGATCTTTGTGGCGATACGGCCACATGTCGACGGGCAATTACAACCGCAAAACGGCCTCCTTGTATACCGACATCAGTTACTTGACAGCTGATCCTGAAATGACCTTGGACATGGACCATTTGTTCGGCCATTTGGCCAGTCAGAGTGAATTGCCCAAGATGAAGCGCTTGCTGGTGGCCCCATTTCAATTGCATGCCGACATGTTGTCGCGCATCGCCAATGTGGGAAAAGCCGCCTTGCAGGGTCTTCAGGCACGCATTGTGATCAAGATGAATGCCTTGACCGATGTGCCATTGATCAAGGCATTGCTGCAAGCGGGTCAACAAGGGGCCAAGATTGATCTGATTGTGCGAGGTGCCTGCATGCTGCCCGCTGGTGTGGTGGGAATCAGTGAAAACATCCGGGTGCTGTCGGTCATCGGTCGTTTTCTGGAGCATTCGCGCGTCTTTTATTTTTGTGCAGACCAGGACGAGTCGCTGTACCTGTCCAGCGCCGATTGGATGAGTCGCAACATGACACGACGGATTGAGTTGGCTTGGCCAGTGTTGGATCCGGTTCTTCGCCAGCGCCTGATTGACGAGTGCTTGATTGCCTACCTTCACGACGCGCGGGATGCCTGGGATCTGGCACCGGACGGTCAATACCACCGGGTGAGTCTCAAGGCACCGGGCCACAGTGCACAAATTGCCCTGATGCAGCGTTATGGTGCTGCTTAACACAGGAGATGAGCGCCATGGATCTGATTGTGTGGCGACACGCCGAAGCCTATGAAGCACAAGCCGGTGAGGATGACTCGCTGCGGGTTTTGACGCCGCGCGGCAAAAAACAGGCTGAACGGACCGCTCAATGGCTTGAGCGCCAGCTGCCACAAGGAACCCGGATATTGACCAGCCCAGCGCTCAGAGCTGAACAAACGGTCCGTTATTTGGGGCGCAAATACAAAATCCGTGATGCTTTGTCGCCAGGCGCATGTGTGCAGGACTTGCTGGAATCTGCAGGGTGGCCTGACGCCAAATACCCGGTCCTGATGGTGGGCCACCAGCCTGCCCTGGGTGGTTTGGTGGCCCATCTTTTGGGCATTCCAGAGCCCGCATGCACGATTCGAAAATCATCAGTTTGGTGGCTGCGTCACCGCTGTCGTGAGGGTCAAAGTCAAACCCTGCTCATTGCCGTGACGTGTCCAGAAAAACTGTAGGTTTTTAGTCTTTGGGAGGACGGCCCGTTTTGATGGTGGGAATGCTGGCCAAGGCTTTCTTGAATGGTGCTTCTGCCAAACCCGATAAAGCTTGGAGTCCTGCTCGAATCAGTTCGCTCTTTTTCACATCCACACCCAAATCCAGTGCCCGTTTTTTCATGGCAGCAAGTTGCAAAAGTTCTGTTTTGGGCAAAGTGAAGCTGTCACGCACCACTTTGATTTTTTTCTCTTTGGGCGCTTTTGCTGGCGCTGCACTTGGGGCCTTGGGTTTGACGGTTTTGGCTTGTGCTTTAGTCTCTGCTTTGGGCGTAGGGGTTTTGGCCTTCATGGGCTGAGAATTGACTTCGGCACGGACCGCTTTGGTTTTGGCTTTGGCTTTGGCTTTGCTTGGGGCAGCGGGCGCAGCAGTTGTGTTTTTTCCAACTGTTTTGTTTTGATCGAGTTGGGGTGCTTTGTTTTGGTCGCCATCCGTTTTTGAGCTGCTGGCTTGCTTGGGTGCAACTTTGGCCGATGGGCTTGTACTTTGGACAGTGGCCGTTTGGTTCTCAGCGCCCGTTGGCGTCTCGCTGGTGTCGCTGGTGTCAGTTGGGACAATGTTTTGCATCACAGTTACACTTTCATAAATTAACAGTGCATACAGTTTATACCGTTATTTGAAAATGAACAAGGGACGAATGAACGCTGTTGATCTTTCGGTGTCTGGCTGAGATGGTTTGGATCGGTGTTTGCAGGCTGGGCGATTTCGGTTGGTTGTTGCCCGGCTTCATTTCATGTTGATTTGAAACGTCCAATCCGTTTTGAGCCATGCGCTGGTTTCTTCGCGCAGCAAATGGGCTGATTGCGGCCAGAGTTCAGCCCAGTCTGCTTCCATGGTCAATTGCGCTGTTCGGCGTTGTAAATCGCAGACCACGCTCAACCCCGACAAGTCGGGGTCACGACGGGCGTGGCACAAAATCACGGCCACACGCAGTGCCATCAGTTGCTGCACAAAGCTGGCCTCTTCAAGTTCGGATTCCAGCTTGCGCAGTTTGCCTCTGTGTCCCAGTACCAGTTGACTGAGCCTGTGCAACTCGTCCAAGGTGAAGCCCTGCAGGTCGGTGTTGTCCAGAATGTAAGCACCATGTTTGTGGTAATCGCTGTGCGAAATACGCATGCCGATTTCGTGTAACTGGCATGCCCAAAGGAGCTTTTGCAAATAGCGTTGGCGTTCAGCACTTGGCATGTCTGAAGAAGCGGGTATCAGTGCTTTCAGCATATGTTGAGCGGTGCGTGACACCCGTTCGGCTTGCAGTTTGTCGGTGCCAAAACGCTGAGCCAACCAATCCACCATGGAGGAGCGTACATCGTGCATGCCTTCACGCTCGATCAGGTCGTACAAAGCACCGTGTCGCAGTGCACCTTGTGCCGCATGCATTTCGTCGATTTGCAACAAATCAAACACAGCTTGCAAAACAGCCAAGCCCCCCCCAATGACGGGTTTTCGATCTTCTTTGACACCTTCGATGCGTAAGTTTTCAGGTTTCTGAGCCTTGAGCAATCTGTCTTTGAGCCAAGACAAGCCTTCGCGGGTGACTTTGCCTTCGGGCCAACCTGCTGCGCTCAGCACGTCAGACACTGCACCCACGGTGCCAGAGGAACCGTAGCATTTGTCCCAATGTTGACGACTGAACAAAATTTGTGCTTCGTCAAGCACCGCTTTGGCGCCGATTTCGGCAGCTTTGAAGGCAGAAGGGGTCCACAGATCATCCGCAAAGTATTTCATGGACCAGCCGACGCTGCCG
>CAITSG010000118.1 GCA_903894995.1 uncultured Burkholderiales bacterium | reverse complement strand
GCACAGGCCCATCGCGGCGAGGGCGTCGCTCCTACAAGAAACAGGGATCACCTCTTTGTGGGAGCCCCGCCCCGGGGCGATGGCTTGTGGTCTGCACATGCCCATCGCGACGAGGGCGTCGCTCCTACAAAAGATGCAAGCTTCAATTCTGAGCTCACCAAGTGTCGATGGCCAGAGCGCCGTCAAAGGGCCGGATCTGCCCCGCCTCCAAGCCCGCCACCAGCCAATCACGCGTGGTGGCCGGGTCGATGACCGCGTCGATCTCCAGCGTGGCCGCCATGTTGATGGCGCTGCCGTTCTCGTATTGCTGGGCTAACAGCTGCTCAAACAACGCTTCGCGCTCGGGGCCTTCGGGCAGGGCTTCGAGTTCCTTGCGGTAACCCAAGCGCACCGCACCTTCAAGGCCCATGCCGCCAAACTCGCCGGTGGGCCAGGCCACCGTGCTCAGGGTTTCGTGAAAGCCTCCGCCGGTCATGGCCATGGCACCCAGACCATAGCCTTTGCGCAGCACCACGCTCAGCAGCGGCACCCGCAGGTGCGCGGCGGCCACAAACATGCGCGAGACATGGCGCACCTGCGCCAGCGCTTCAATGTCGGGTCCGACCATAAAGCCGGGTGTATCGACCAGGCTCACGATGGGCAGACCATGCGCATTGCACAGCTGCATGAAGCGAGCGGCCTTGTCAGCCGCATCCGCGTCGATCGCACCACCCAAGTGCAGCGGGTTGTTGGCCATGAGACCCACCGGTCGGCCCGCAATGTGCGCCAGCGCCGTGTGGATGCCCACGCCAAAACCGGTGCGCAAATGCAGCAAGCTGCCTTCATCAGCAATGCCCTGCATGGCAGTGCGGGTGTCGTACACGCGCACACGGTTTTCGGGAACCACATGGCGCAGCGCCTCGGCAGGCGGGGCTTGCCATTCGGTTTGCGCGCCTTGAAAAAACGACAGGTAAAGCCGCGCTGCCGACACCGCCTGCGCTTCCTTGTCCACAAGAATGTCGATCACGCCGTTGCCGTGCTGCACTTCACTCGGGCCAATCTGTTCAGGCTTGAACACGCCCAAGCCGCCGCCTTCGACCATGGCCGGGCCACCCATGCCAATGTTGCTGCCGCGTGTGGCGATGATCACGTCGCAACAGCCCAACAAAGCCGCGTTGCCCGCAAAGCAGCGCCCTGCCACCACGCCCACCACCGGCACCTGGCCATTGAGGCGTGCAAAGGAGGCAAAGGTGGCCAGGTTCAGGCCCGCCACAATGGCCACGTCCACATCGCCCGGTCTACCGCCGCCGCCTTCAGCGAACAGCACCACAGGCAAATTGTTTTGTAAGGCCACGCCCAACATGCGGTCTGTTTTTTGGTGGTTGCGCATGCCTTGTGTGCCGGCCAGCACGGTGAAGTCGTAGGCCATGACCACCACCCGCTGGCCGTGGATACAGCCGATGCCGGTGACCATACCGTCAGCAGGCGTGTTGCGCATGAGGTCGTCGGCACTGCGGCGGCGGCTTTGCGCGGCCACGGCCAGAGCGCCGTATTCCACGAATGAGTCAGGGTCACACAGGTCGGCGATGTTCTCGCGGGCGGTGCGCAAGCCGGTAGCGTGCCGTTTGGCCACCGCTTCGGGCCGCTGCGCATCTTGCGTGAAAGCCAGGCGGTCTTGCAGCTTTTGCAGGTCTGCACGGGCAAGCGCCTTGCCGGCAGGGCTTGCATCGCCATCGGATTGGGCCTGCGGCGAGGCCGACAAAGCCGAAGGCAGCGCCGAGGTGGCCGGTGCTTGGGCAAGGTTGGCACTGAGCACTGGCACCGAATCCATCCGAATCCAGCTCGCCAAGACATCCCCCTCACCCACGGTCTCGCCCGCCTGGAAGTACAGCTCGGTCAAGCGCCCGGCATGGGGCGCGCGGATTTCGTGCTCCATTTTCATGGCTTCCAAAATGACCAACACGTCGCCTGCGGCCACGTCCGCGCCGGGGGCCACCTGCCACTGAACCAGTTGCGCTTGAAGGGGAGAATGAATCTTTTGCATCCGGTCATTGTGCGCGGCCGCTCAAGCGACACCCGGTCAAGTCCGGGACAATTTAGACTGGCTTTTTTCAACACATCAGACCACCGTCATGAACTTTGAACCCCTGATCGAGCTGACCCGCAACGGCATCCAGGAATGCGTGCACATGGGTGCACTGGCCGTGACCGACACCGAGGGCCGCGTGTTGGCCCAGGTGGGCAACCCGCAATGGCTGTGCTTCACCCGCTCGACCCTCAAAGCCATGCAGGCGCTGCCGCTGGTGCAGTCGGGCGGGATGGCACATTTCGGCTTCACCCCCACCGAATTGGCCATGATGTGCGCCAGCCACAACGGCGAAGACATGCACGTCGAGCAGGTCACCTCCATCTTGCGCAAAAGCGGCAGCAGCACGCGCCAGATGCGCTGCGGCTGCCATGTGCCTTACCGCTTCACATTTTTTGACCGCCCCATGCCAGAAGGCTTTGCCTACGACGAGCGGCACCACAACTGCAGCGGCAAGCACAGCGGCTTTTTGGCCTATTGCGTGCAACACGGCCTGCCCACCGACAGCTACACCGAAGTCGACCACCCTTTGCAACAACAAGTGCGCCGGGCCGTGGCGCACTTGGCCGGGTTGAGCGAAGAAGAACTGGCGCTGGGCATCGACGGTTGTTCCGCACCCAACTACGCCATGCCTTTGTCACGGTTGGCGCGCAGCTATGCAAGGCTGGCGCAGCCCGAATCCGACGGCCTTTATGGCGAGAGCCTGCAGCAGCTTGGTCAGGCCATGAGCGCCCACCCTGAATTGGTGTCAGGCACCGGCCGCAACGATGCGGATTTCATGCGGGCCGGTCGGGGCGACTGGGTGACCAAGGTGGGCGCAGACGGCGTGCAGGTGGTGAGCAGCCGCTCAAGGGGCCAGGCCCTGGCCATCAAGATCATGGACGGCAACAAAGCGGCCTTATTTGCCGCGACCGTGGAGGCCTTGGACCAACTGGGTTGGCTGGACGATGCACAGCGCCAAGAACTGGAACCCTGGCGTGCGCAGGTGCTGCTGAATGTGGCTGGGGCGCCGGTGGGCGAGCGGCGCAGTGTGTTTGAGCTGCAGTATTCTCATTGATCCTGCGCCAAAGCGATGGGCGATGGTTCGTGGTCTGAGAGGCGTCTTTCGCGACGAGGGCGTCGCTCCTACAAGATCAGGCATCGCCCTCAAGGTCAGGCATCACCTCATTGTGGGAGCCCCGCCCTCGGGGCGATGGGTGGTGGTCTGCGAGCGGTCTTTCGCGACGAGGGCGTCGCTCCTACAAGATCAGGCATCGCCCTCAAGGTCAGGCATCACCTCTTTGTGGGAGCCCCGCCCTCGGGGCGATGGGTGGTGGTCTGTGAGGAATGGCATCTTCAGCGTTTGCCAAAAATCGCCGTACCCACCCGCACCATCGTACTGCCTTCGGCGATGGCCGCCGCCATGTCGGCGCTCATGCCCATCGACAAGGTGTCCAGTGGCAAGCCTTGCTGGCGCAAGGATTCGAACAAGGCTTTGGCTTGGGCATGCACAGCCCGCATTTGAGCGTCGGTCTCGGCAGGTTCAGGAATGGTCATGAGGCCTCGCAACTGCAGGCGCGGCAAGGCGGAAACCACCTGCGCCAGCTCGGGTAGGGCTTGCGGGCTCACGCCGGATTTGGTCTCGCCGCCGTCCACATTGACCTGAATGCACACCTGCAAGGGGGGCAAGTGGGCCGGGCGCTGCTCGGACAAGCGCTGGGCAATTTTGAGGCGGTCCACGCTGTGCACCCAGTCAAAGTGCTCAGCCACCAAACGCGTCTTGTTGCTCTGGATCGGGCCGATGCAGTGCCATTGCAGGGGCAGATCTTGCAAGGCCCCGATCTTGTCCACTGCCTCTTGGATGTAGTTTTCGCCAAAAGCGGTTTGACCCGCAGCATGGGCTGCGCGCACAGCCTCTGTCCCCCAGGTTTTGGACACGGCCAGCAAAGACACGCTGTGTGTCGGGCGGCCAGCCGCTTGGCAAGCCGCTTCAATTTGCGCCCGGACACGCGACAGGTTTTCGGCAATGGTGGTGTTCATGGCTTGAGCGTACCAAACCCCGAACCAGCCTTCTTGGGGCGCATCCAACTGTCGCCAATCCAGCAGATAAAAGCACCCGGCACGAACCTGTGCACTGCCAGACTGCTAAATTAGCACTTTTCAACGACCTCCAGCGAGACAAACATGAGCCAAATTGCAGCCAAAACATACGAATCCACCCCCGCCCGGAAAGTGGCCTTTTTGGGCCTGGGCGTCATGGGCTACCCCATGGCCGGCCACCTGGCCCGCGCCGGTCACCACGTCACCGTCTACAACCGCAGCGCCGCCAAGGCCCAAGCTTGGGTGGCCGAGTGCCCTGGCAACGCCAGCGCGCCCACCCCGCGCGAAGCCACTGCGGGTGCTGACATCGTTTTTGCCTGCGTGGGCAATGACGCCGATTTGCGCAGCGTGGTGCTGGGTGACGACGGTGCTTTTGCGGGCATGATGCCCGGCGCGATTTTTGTCGACCACACCACGGCGTCTGCCGAAGTGGCCCGCGAGCTGTATGCCCAAGCCCAAGAGCTGGGCCTGCACTTTGTGGATGCGCCAGTCTCTGGTGGTCAAGCCGGTGCACAAAACGGCATGCTCACCGTGATGTGCGGTGGCGACGCGGCGGCTTTTGACGACGTGAAGCCTTCTGCCATGGCGTTTTCGCGGGCCTTCACCTTGCTGGGCGCATCGGGTGCAGGCCAATTGGCCAAAATGGTCAACCAGATTTGCATCGCAGGTTTGGTTCAAGGCTTGTCTGAAGCCATTGCTTTCGGCCAACAAGCCGGGCTGGACATGCACCAAGTGCTGGACGTGATTGGCAAGGGCGCAGCGCAGAGCTGGCAAATGGACAACCGCGGCAAAACCATGGCCGACGACAAGTTTGAATTTGGCTTTGCCGTGGACTGGATGCGCAAGGACTTGGGCCTGGTTTTGGATGAAGCCAAGCGCAACGGCGCGCTCCTGCCCGTCACGGCCTTGGTGGACCAGTTTTACGCAGATGTGCAGAAAATGGGCGGTGGCCGGTGGGACACTTCCAGCCTGATTCGCCGTTTGCGCTGAACATGTCAGGGCTCAACCTCACCCGGCTCAGCCGTTTGTGGGGTTGTGCCTGACACGCCTTGGGCTGATTTGTGGCAGGTTCAACGGGTTGGACGGCTCAGGCGCTGAAGCTCTTGCTCAGAAATTTCTTCAAACACACGCACCACCTTGGTCACACCCCCAATGCTGCGGGCAATGTCGGTGGCCCGCTTGGCTTCTCGGGCAGTCACACGCCCCATCAAATAGACCACACCACGCCGAGTGTTCACCTTGAAGGCATTGACCTGCAAATCTTTGGCATCCACAAAGGCCGCTTTAATTTGGCCAGTGATGACCAGGTCTTTGGACGATTGCGTCAGTGAAGAGCCGGGCATCACGGCCAATTCGTTGACCACCGACTGCGTATTTTCCTGGCTTTCCGCCAATTTTTCTGCACGCTCTTTGTCCGCTGCTGAGCGCGCCTCCCCGGTGAGCAGCACTTTGCGGTTGAAGCTGGTCACCGTCAGGTTCACACGCTCACCCAAGTCTTGACGCACCGCGCTGGCCACTTTGATTTCGATGCTTTCATCTTCGACCTGAGTGCCCGTCGTGCGACGGTCTGTGGCCACCACCCCCGTCATGAGCGCCCCGCCCACGATCAAGGGAGCACAGGCGCTCAAACTGGACAGGACGGCGGTCAAAACGGCACCCGAAAGCACCAGGGACTGAAGATTGTGTTTCATTTAAAGAGGCTCCTGTTCACCCAACAACTGGGTGTCAATTCCATCACACAGACAATGCAGCACCAGATGCTGCACTTCCCGAATGCGCGCCACACGGTCATGGGGCACACACACATGCACATCCGTTTCACGCAGTTGACGCGCCAAAACGCCCCCTTGGTGACCGGTCAACGCCACCACACTCATTTCCCGCTCGTGAGCAGCATGAACGGCCTGAACCAACAGGGGCTCCTCCCCATGGGCGCTGATCAAAAACAAAACATCGCCGGTGTGGCCCAGCGCCCGGACTTGACTGGCCAAACCTTGTGCATCCGACCACAGGGTGGCCATCATGGCATCAGCTGACAAGGCCAGCGCTGACAAGCCTGGGCGCTCACGCTCAAAGCCCCCCACCAGCAAACTGGCCAAATACTGCGCCAAGCCTGCAGAAGGCCCCATGCCAGCGGTCAGGACTTTGCCCCCTCCCGTCACACAAGCGAGTACCGCTTGGACGGCTGCGTCCACCGGTTTGGACAAGCCTTGCGCCACCTGGTAATGCAGGTCGGCACTGTCGATGAAATGCTGTTGAATGCGCAGGTCTAACATGGCCGCGATGATAACCGCCTGCGACGGCAAAATTTGGCATGCCCTCACGCGGTGTGAGCCCCTTCACATCGTGGGCCTCAACTGGCATCAAAGGCCGCTTGCAACCACTGGGGGCCCTCGCCGTCCAGCGTGACCACATCAAAGCGTGCCGGGGGCAAGCGTCGCCAACTCAGAAGGTAATGCTGAGCTGCAAAAATAATGCGCCGCTGCTTGCTCGCACCGATGGTTGCTGCTGCGCCTCCAAAGTCGCTGCGACTGCGTTTGCGCACCTCCACAAACACCACGGTGCCATCAGCGCTTTGCATGATCAGGTCGATTTCACCCCCACCTCGCCCGGGCGTCCGATAATTGCGCTGCAGCAAGCGCAACCCCTGCGCTTGCAAAAACGCCATCGCCTCGTCTTCGCCCGCATCACCTTGGGCCTTGGTCGTGCTGGGTTTGACTGTGTTTTTTTTGAGGAATTGCATTGACTCCGTCTCCCTTGTCTGCCTCGTTTGCCAAAGCCCTGGAGGCGGCGCACGACGCTGCCGGGTCACAAAACCACCCGGCCAGCACACTGTATGTCGTGGCCACCCCGATTGGCAACCTTGCCGACATCAGTCTGCGCGCTTTGCACATCCTCTCGCGCGTCGATGCTGTCGCTTGCGAAGACACCCGGCACACCCAACAGTTGCTGCGCGCTTACGGCCTGGAACGGCCCGCGGCTCAACTCTTGGCGGTTCACCAGCACAACGAAGCGCAATCGGCCCAGAGCGTGATTGACCGTTTGGCTCTGGGCGAACGGGTGGCCTATGTGAGCGATGCGGGCACGCCTGCGATCAGTGACCCTGGCGCACGCTTGGTGGCAGCCGTCAGGCAAGCGGGTTTTCGGGTTTTGCCATTGCCCGGGGCCAGCAGCGTGACCACGGCACTCAGCGCTTCGGGCATGACGGGCGAGAAGGGTTTTGTTTTTGTGGGTTTTTTACCCAGCAAATCGGGCGAACGCATGCAAGCCGTTCAAGACTTGGCGCTAGAAGCACGCGCGGTGGTCTTGCTGGAGGCCCCTCACCGCATTGAAGCCCTGGCCTTGGCGCTGAGCGCTTTGGGTTCGCGCCCGGTCACGGTGGGGCGCGAGTTGACCAAGCAGTTTGAACAATTGCACACGCTGGCGGCCGCCGATTTGCCCGCTTGGCTGGCGCAAAAGCCTGAGCGCCAGCGCGGGGAGTTTGTTCTGGTGCTGCACGACGCCCCTGTAAGTGACGCCACCGGTCAAGGCCTGAGGGTGTTGCAGTTGCTGCTGCCCGAATTGCCCTTGAAGACCGCGGTCAAGCTGGCCGCCGAGATCAGCGGCGAGTCCAAAAATGTGCTTTACGAACAAGCTCTGGCGCTTAAAAACCGCTGAATCCTCTGCGATTTCACATCGGTTTTATCTTTTTTATCTACACAATTTAAGAATACTTTTGTTTATTTATTAAAAATGAAATAGCTTTTTATTGTCATTTTTGATTCGCAAACTTGGATAATCGGGGGATGACCCTTGCTGACATTGCCTACCCGGACCCTCGTTGCTCAAGGTTTTTCTTTTCACGAAGCCTTTCTCAGCATTCGCAGCGCTCCACCTCAGACGAGGACCCTCTCCGCCCGATGGACTCTGTCGCGTGGACGCAGACACGGACACCCCAAGCCATGACCTTGGCCTGCGGCACGCAGGCATGATTCCTATCGAACCCTCGTCCCTGCCAAGGCGCAGGGTGATCCTCGTTTTCCTGGCGTTTGCCTTGGCGTACTTTTTGTCCTCGCTGATTCGGGCGATCACAGCCACCTTGTCACCCAGCCTGACGGCCGAATTTGCCCTGAGTGCCCAAGATTTAGGCTTGTTGGCGGGCGGGTATTTTTTGGGGTTTTCACTGACCCAACTGCCCTTGGGCCGGTGGTTGGACTTGCACGGTCCCAAACGGGTTATTTTGGCCTTTTTGAGCTTTGCGGTACTGGGCTGTCTGGCCTTTTCGTGGGCGCAGAACTTTCAAAGTTTGCTGGCCGCCCGGGTGCTTTGCGGCATGGGTGTCAGCGCCTGCCTGATGGCACCACTGACCGCTTACAGGCGCTGGTTTGATCCGAACACCCAGCTGAGGGCCAACTCCTGGATGCTCATGACCGGCTCCACCGGCATGCTGGCAGCCACCTTGCCCGTGCAGTGGCTCATGCCCGTCTGGGGCTGGCGTCCGTTGTTCATTTTGTTGGCGGTCATGGTGATCATCACCATGGCGCTGGTCTTGATGCTGGTGCCCAGCTGGCAGCCCACAGCCAAACGCGCCCACCCTGTCCCTGTGGTTTCAACCCAAGAGGCAGACGGTTACCGGTTGATTTGGCAAAGTCCTTATTTTTGGCGAATGGTGCCCATCGGCTTTTTTTGCCATGGCGGCATGGTCGCCATTCAGACTTTGTGGGCGGGCCAATGGATGACGCAAGTGGCTGGGTGGAACGCCAATGAAGCGGCCGGCGGCTTGTTTGTGATCAATTTGGGCATGCTGATCAGCTTCTGGATGTGGGGCTTGATCACGCCACGACTGGCGAAGGCCGGTGTCCGCATGGAAACCCTCATCATTTGGTGCCTGCCGCTGACCTTTGCCGCCTTGTTGGTTTTGGTGTTTGCAGGTCAAGCGCTAGGGTCTGGTGCCGCTGCGGCTCTGACGGTGTTTTGTGTGGGCAGTTCTGTCGTCTCCCTGATTCAGCCTGCCGTTGGCTTGAAATTCCCCGCTCACTTGGCCGGGCGCGCTTTATCGGCCTACAACTTGGTCGTGTTGACCGGCATCTTTTGCGTGCAATGGGGCATTGGCCTGGTCGTTGACTTGGGACTGGGCATGGGTTTGCACCCTGTCGCAGCCTATCAGACGGCACTGATGACTTTTGCAGCTTGCTCAGCCTTGTCCTGGCTGTACTTCGTGCTCAAGCGCGTGCGGCCAGGCAGCGCCCCCAATCCCCTGAACCCTGGGCCTTGAAACACTGGCCATGAAAGCGGCTTCAAGCTGTTCAAGGGGCTTAAGGCGGGCTTGTCAGCGTTTTCGCAAGCCCAGCCACATGACGGTGGCCACCACCAACACGGCTCCCAGCAATTGCATGGGGGCAATGGCTTGGCCCAGCAGCGCCCAAGCCAACACCAGGGCAAACACGGGCTCGACGTTCATGATGGCCGAGTTGCCCACCACCCCCAACTTGGGCAGCACGGTGAACATGATGGTGAAGGCCGTGCCGTACAAGAAGGTCAGCAGGGCCAGGCCCCACCAGCCGGGCTCCGCCTGCGGCCACTGAAACCCGCCTTGTGTGAGCGCCACGCTCGCGGCCAGCACGCCCACGGTGGCCATGGTGGTGAAGGTTCGCAAGCGTCCATCTACGCCCACCGTCTCGTGCTGGGTGAGCACCAAGGCCAGGCCAAACGTAGCCGAAGCGGCCAGGGCAAAACCCACGCCCGCACCGATCTCTGCCCATTGCCGCGCCGCGCCCAAGCCAGAGGCTGCGCCCAGAACGTCCAGCGCCAAGGCCAGCCCGGCCATCATCACCGGCATGGCCCACAACACGGCGCGCTCGGGTTGGTGACCATACAAAATCCTGGCCCACAGGGCCGTGGTCAGCGGGTAAGTGTTGAAGGCCAGCAAGGCCAGCGCCACGGGCAAACGCGCCACCGCCGAATACAAACACACGCTTTGCACCGCAATCAGCAGGCCCACCGCGCCCAGGTATTTGCGCTGCTCGGGCAAAACCCGAAAGGCCACTTTTTGTTGCCACAAGATCAGCGCCACCACCATGGCAGTGACCACGCTGCGCACCGTGACGGCCGTGACCACATCCAACCCGTTGTTGAAGGCTGTACGCGCCGCGACATGGTTGGCCCCCATCATGAAGGCGATCAGCAGCAGGGTGCCAAAGGCGGCACCACTCAAGCGCGCAGGGGCGGTCAAAGCCATGCCTTCATGCTGCGGGGTAAAGGCCCAAACCCCTGGCATGCAGGCGGCTCAGGCCCAGCAGGGCGTCGGTGAAGGGCGTGGCCACACCGGTCAGCTGGCCCAACTCCCGCACCGAGGCCACAAGGGCATCGAGCTCGACCGGTTTGCCCGCGTCCACGTCTTGCAGCATCGAGGTGCGAAAGGCTCCGAGTTTGCGCGTGACGGCGTGACGGTCTTCAGGCGTTTGCGCGATCGGGATGCCAATGTGCTCGCCAATGGCCTTGGCTTCGAGCATGACGCTGGAGACAAAGTCGCGCACCAGTGGGTCGTCCAGGATCACGTCGGTGGTGGTGCCGGTGAAGGCGCTGATGGGGTTGATGGTCATGTTGCCCCAGAGCTTGTACCAAACGTCTTTCTGGATTTGCGCCGACGCTGTGGCATTGAAACCGGCTTGTGTCAACAGCGCCACCAGCTCGCGCAGGCGCGCTGTGTCTGCCCCACTGGGCTCGCCCACAATCAAACCGTTGCCAAAGTGGTGCCGGATCACGCTCGGCATGTCCACCGAGCAACTCGAGTGCACCACACAGCCGATCACCTGGTCGGCTGGGATGTGCTGGGCAATCACGCCAGACGGGTCTACCGATTGCAAAGTGGTGCCCGACAAGGTGCCTCCAAAGCCTTGCAAAAACCACCAAGGCACGCCGTTCATGGCCGTGAGCACCACCGTGTCTGGCCCGATGAGTGGACCTATGCGCCGGGCCACGTCGGCCATGGCGGGGGCTTTGACCGCCACGATCACCAGGTCTTGCACGTCCAGATCGGCCGGGTTCTCGCGGGCCACCAAAGAGGTGTGAATTTCCTGGTCACCTTGCAGCAGCACCAGGCCGTTTTGTTGCAGGGCTTCGAGTGTGGCGCCTCGCGCCACCGCGCTCAGGCTGCAGCCTTGCTGCGCCAGGTGCGTCCCGATCCAGCCGCCAATGGCGCCAGCGCCGTAAATACAGACTTTCATGCGCGCCACCCTTTGTCTTGCCGGTCGACTTGGCGCACCAGCGATTGAAATACGTCTTGGCCCGCGCCGTGGTTCGGGTTGAACTGCAGGGCGTCCCGGGTGCATTGGTCGGCAACGGCCTCGGGCACCACAATGGGCTGGCCCATGCTGAAAGTGGCCAGCTGGATTTCGCAGGCGCGCTGCAAAGTCCAGAGCACCGCAAAGGTTTGCGCCAAGGTGTGCCCCCAGGCCAACAGGCCGTGGTTGCGCAAAATGACGGCCTGCTTGTCGCCGATGCTGCTC
>CAITSG010000117.1 GCA_903894995.1 uncultured Burkholderiales bacterium | reverse complement strand
CAGCGCCATCAAGATCGGGTGCTCTTCTTTGCAACCCGCGCACCAAGTGGCCCACAGGTTGACCAAGGTGAGCTGCCCCTTGAACTGCTCAGCGCTGAACACGCCCGGCCCGCCCACCACCGGCAGCTTGAAAGCAGGGGCACGCTGGCCAATCAGCGGTGAAGGAATCTCTTGCGGGTTGCGCGTCAGGCCTACGGCCAAAAACACCACCATGCCCAAAAACAGCGCCAGCGGTAGAAACACCCAGCGCGGCATGCGCCGTGCTGGGGCGTTGGCAAAAGCCCCGCTCATGACAAGGCTCCTTGGGCCAAACCGGCAGGCCTTGCAGCGCGGGCCAAAGAAGGGGCCTGTCGGTAGCGCCGATCAAAAGCGGCCAAACCACCCCCCAAGACCATGAACACCGCGCCCAGCCAGATCCACGACACAAAAGGCTTGTGGTAGACCCGAAAACTCCACTGCGGCGGCTCACCCGTCAGAGGCTCGCCCAAAGACACATAACGGTCACGCCACAGGTTGCGGTCAATTGCCGCCTCGGTCATGGGCATGGCGCTCGACACATAGCGGCGTTTTTCGGGCTTCAGGGTGCCCACCTGGCGTTCACCCTCGAAGACGTTCATCTGCGCGCGCAAGGCCAGGTAGTTGGGTCCCAAGTGGTTGTCCACGCTGATCAGCTGATAACGCGCACCGGCCACGGTGACCGAGTCGCCCAGACCCAGACGCACATCACGCTCCACCTGAAACGACTTCACGCCCGTGATGCCCAGCACCAACACCGCCACGCCCAGGTGCGCCACCTGCATGCCCCACCAGGCCAGACCTGGCGATCCGGGCAGTCGCAGGCGCTGGGTGATTTGCCACGCGCCCGACAAAATGATCCAGCCGCCCAGCGTGCCGCCCATCACCGTGAGCCAACCGCCTGCGGTGGTCACGGCCTCTGCATCTTGCGGCGCAGCGCCCCAAGTGGCCCAAGCGCTGGCCGCCAACAGCGCCAGCGCCCCCGGCACCAGCACCGAGCGCACCGCCGCCCAGCGCGCCACATGCCAAGGCACCACCGTGCCCGGCACCATGGCCAGCAAGAGAGGCACCATCAGCGGCACAAACACGCGGTCGAAATACGGCGGGCCGACCGAGAGCTTGCCCAGGTTGAGCGCATCAATGATCAGCGGGTACAAAGTGCCCAGCAACACTGCGGCCATGGCCACCACCAAGAGCACGCTGTTGAGCAGCAAAAACGATTCGCGCGAACCGGCCACCGGCTGCGAGGCATTGGCCCACTGCGGTGCACGCCAGGCAAACAGCGCCAGCGACACCCCCACCACCACCACCAAAAACAGCAAGATGAACACGCCCCGACCCGGGTCGGTGGCAAAGGCATGGACCGAAGTCAATACACCCGAGCGCACGAGGAAGGTGCCGAGCAAACTGAGCGAAAACGCGCCAATGGCCAAGAGCACTGTCCAGGCCTTGAACTGCCCACGCTTGTCGGTGACCATGAGCGAATGGATGAGCGCCGTGGCCACCAGCCAGGGCATGAGCGAGGCGTTTTCCACCGGGTCCCAAAACCACCAGCCGCCCCAGCCCAATTCGTAATACGCCCACCACGAACCCAAGGCGATGCCCAGCGTCAAAAAGCCCCAAGCCGCCACAGTCCAGGGCCGCGCCCAACGCGCCCAAGCGGCATCCAGCCTGCCCGACAGCAGCGCCGCGATTGCAAAGGCAAAGGCCACCGACAGCCCCACGTAGCCCATGTAGAGCATGGGCGGGTGAATCACCAAACCCGGGTCTTGCAACAAAGGCGTCAAATCACGGCCTTCGGCCGGTGCCGGAAACTGCCGTGCAAACGGGTTGGACAGCGTGAGGATGAAGGTCAAAAAGCCCACCGACACCGCGCCCATGACGCCCAGCACTTGAGCGACCAAGCCCTGCGGCAAGCGCTTGGAAAACGTGGCCACGGCCACCGACCACAACGCCAGCATCAAGACCCACAACACCAAGGAGCCTTCGTGCCCGGCCCAGATGGCCGACAAGCGATAAGCCGTGGGCAACAAGGTGTTGGAGTTATGGGCCACATACTTGACACTGAAATCGTGCACATAAAAAGCGTGCCACAAGGCCAAAAAAGACACCACGATCAGCACCAGCTGCAAAACCGCCAAAGGTCTGGCCAAGCTTTGCCAGCCCGTACGCCGCGCCGACAAACTGCCCCACAGCGGCAGCACCGCTTGGGCCAAGGCGACCCAGGCCGCCATGATCAAGGCCATGTGGCCCACTTCAGGCCACATACACGGCTCCGTTCATGTCAGCGCGCTTCATTGCGACACCGCTGCGCCCATGCGGGCTTTGGCCGCTTCGTCCAGCGCGTGCTGGGCCTCGGGCGGCATGTAGTTTTCATCGTGCTTGGCCAGCACTTCGCTGGCCACGAACAGGCGGCCCGCGTCCAGGCGACCTTGCGCCACCACGCCCTTGCCCTCTTTGAACAAATCGGGCAACAGGCCCACATAACGCACCGGCACCTCGCGCTGCGTGTCGGTCACCACAAAGGCCACCGCCATGCCGTCGCGCTGGATGCTGCCTTCCTTGACCAAACCCCCGACCCGAAAGTGCCCCTCTTTGGGCGCTTCACCCGCTGCCACTTGTGTGGGCGTGAAGAAAAACACCAAGTTGCTCTGGAAGGCGTTGAGCACAAAAAACAGCGCACCGCACAAGAGCAGCAAGCCCAGTGCGATGCCAAACATTCGCTGGTGGCGGCTTTTCATGTCGCAGTTCCTTGAGAAAAATGTGGGGGGCGGGATGCCACAACTGGGGTGGTCACCGCACCGCTTGGGGTTTGGGCATCCAGGGCCTGCGCGTCCATGGCTTCGCACACCGCGTCCAGCGCTTGGCTGCGGCCCATGCGCGCCAGCCACACCTCCAAAGCCAGCAAGGCCGCGCTCACGCCCATGCTGCCCCACACGTACACGCCATAACCACCCATGGCCCAAAACTCCGAAGCGCTTTGCCAAATCATGCAGCACCTCTCAATTCGCGTTGTTCGCGGTGCGCCAGCACCTCAGGCAGTTGCTGCACCCAAGCCGCGTGGCTGTCACGTTCCAAAATCAAGCTGCGCACGCGCCACAAGGCGATGGCCGCCGCGTACAACCAAATCGCCAAGCTCATCAGCAGCATGCCGGTCAGCATGATGCTGGCCATGCGCGGAGACTGCGTCAGCGACACCGACGCGCCTTGGTGCAAGGTGTTCCACCATTTGACCGAGAAGTAAATGATGGGCACGTTCACCGCCCCCACCACCGCGACCAAAGCGCCTGCCCGGTCCGAGCGGCGCGGGTCTTCGATGGCCGAGGTCAGTGCGATGTAGCCCAAATACAAAAACAGCAAAATCAGCATCGAGGTCAAACGCGCGTCCCACACCCAATAAGTGCCCCACATCGGTTTGCCCCACAAGGCCCCGGTCCACAGCGACAAAAACGCCAGCAAGGCCCCAGTGGGCGCGAGTGCACGGGTCATCAGGCCCGACAAGCGCGTGTTGAACACCAGACCCAACACACTCCAAAACGCCATGGCCAGGTAAATGACCATGGCCAACCACGACACCGGCACATGGATGTAAATGATGCGGTAAGCCTGGCCCTGCTGCGCATCGGAGGGCGCGACCATGAAGCCCACCCACAAGCCCGCCAAGGCCAAGGCCGTGGCCAGCAGCGCCAGCCAGGGCCAGATGCGCCCAGCCAGGGGGTAAAAATGTTGCGGCGCGGCGTAATGAAACAGCTTCATCTCGGTTCCCTCATTCCAGCGCCAGGCGCAAAGCCGCAGCGCTTGCCCAAGGGCTGAACGCAGCTGCCGCCAACAACAAAGCCAGCAGCACCGACACATGGGCTTGTGCGCCAAGACCGCGCAGCTGCGCATCGACCGCACCCGCGCCAAACACCAGCACCGGCACGTACAAAGGCAAGAGCAACAGCGACTGCAAAACGCCACCTCCGCGAACCCCCAAGGTGAGGGCCGCGCCAATCGCGCCCAGCAAGGACAGCACGGGCGTGCCAATCAACAAGGTCAAAGCCAGCATGGCCAGCGCCTCTGAGCTCAACCCGTACTGCAAACCCAAGAGCGGGGACAGCAGCACCAAAGGCAGACCCGCAATCAACCAGTGCGCCGCCACCTTGGCCGACACCAGCCAGGACAGGGGCGCAACCGACAAGGCCATCTGCTCCAGGCTGCCGTCCTGGTGGTCGGCCTCGAACAAGCGGCCTAAGCTCAGCATGCTGGCCAGCAAAGCCGCCACCCACAACACCCCCGGCCCGATCAGGCGCAGCGTGTTCGGCTCGGGGCCAATGGCCAGCGGAAACAAGGCCGCCACCAACACAAAGAAAAACACCGCACCCAGCCACTCGGCCTTGCGGCGCAAGGCCAGGCGCAGGTCGCGGCGCAGTACGCCGCCCATGGCCTGCCAGGGGCTGGGCAACACGAGCGCTTGCGTGTGGACCGGGACATTCATGGTCGATGTGTTCATGCTTTTTCCGTCTGGCTCACCGTCTCTCGGCCCAAGTGCAATCGCGCACCCGGGCCTTGCAGGCCCACATCGTGGTGGCTGGTCATGACCACAGCACCACCGGCGTCCACATGCGATTGCAGCAAGGCGCGGGCCGTGGCGGTCGCGTGCGCATCCAGGCCCACCAAGGGCTCGTCCAAAATCCACAGCCGCGCCGGGCTGGTGCGTAAACGTGCCAAAGCCACGCCTTGCCGCTGGCCTTGCGACAAGACCCGCACCGGCAAGTGGGCACGGCTTTGCAGGCCCTGCGCGGCCAGCGCTTGTACCGCCTGTTCGCGGCTGAGCGCCAAGCCGCTGACTTGGGCATCCACACGCAGGTTTTCGCAAGCGGTGAGATCGGGCTTGAGGCCCAAGGCGTGGCCAATGTAATGCAAAACTGAGCGGTCAGGTCGCGCTGCGGGTGCGTGTGTTGAATGGGTGGAATGTGCGGCTGAAGGCCAAAGCACCTGTCCGCGTGCTGCCGGAGACAGGCCACAAAGGATGCGCAGCAAACTCGTCTTGCCGCAGCCGTTGCCGCCTTCAATGTGCAACCAACTGCCCGCAGGCACGGAAAAGCTCACGCCTTGGAACAAGGTCCGTTGGGCCTTTTGGCAGGCCAGGTCCATCGCTGTGAGCACCCAAGACGCCATGAAAAGGCTTTCATTTCGGTTGAAGACAAAGCAAAGTGTAACGATGGATTGACACTTTGTGTGTTGAAAGCCTTGTTTCAGACCGGTAAATCAGGGTATGCCCTGAGTTTGAGGCTGAAAAGGGGCGCAAAAAAACCGCCCGAGGGCGGTTTATGGAAGCCTCGGCAGGTCTTGGCCTGCCGTTGCTTGGGGCATCAGGCCTTTTTGGCCCAAGCCGAGCACCAGCCCTTAGCGGCCACTTGCTTGCCTGCAAACAAGGGGCAACCGCCCGCTGTCGCACCGGCTTTGGCTTGGAACAAAGCGCAGTTGGCGCAATTGTTACCCGTAGCGAACTTGGGGTTTTTGGCTTTGTCGACTTTGGTGCCATCGGCTTTGTAAGCCAAGCCCACAGCTTGTGGGTCTTTTTCATCGACCATGGCTTGGGCGGAGGCTTCGCTCACGGCCATGACGGCGGTGGCAGCGGTGGCCACTTGCATCATGAAGACGCGGCGGGTGGAAGGGGTGGATGTGAAACGGGACATGCAGAGACTCCTCGGGGGGTATGTCAGAAATTACTAGACAGTTCATTGTGCGCCACTTCAGTCACTTTGTCATGCGACCCGGGATACTTGAGCAAAACACACAGGAAAGCCTTGGCTTATGAATGTCAACCACGTTGGACATGCCCATGTCAGAATGTGGCCAACTTCCACACCTGTTTCGCAAAGGTTTTGACATGCTGCAACTGCTGATCGGCTTAGGCCTCTTTCTGGGCATTCACTCACTGCAAAGCCTGGCCCCGCAGATGCGCCAAAACGGCATGGCCCGTTGGGGTGCACTGGGATTCAAGGCGGTTTATGCGGCGGTCGCCGTGCTCGGGCTTTACCTTCTGGTGCAAGGCTACAGCCAGGCTCGGCTGGACCCGGTGGTGCTTTGGACGCCGCCTCGCGGCATGCAACATGCCACCATTTTGCTGATGTGGGTGGCCATGGTCTTGTTGGTGGCCACGTATGTGCCCGGCAACCAAATCAAAGCCAAACTGCGCCACCCCATGACCTTGTCGGTCAAGGTCTGGGCACTTGGCCATCTGTTGTCAAATGGCAACTTGGCTGATGTCTTGCTGTTCGGCGGTTTTCTCATTTGGTCGGTGCTGGTGTTTCGCGCCGCCCGAAAGCGGGACCGCCAAAACCTGCACTCTGCACCCGAAGGCAAGCTGCTGGGCACATTGTTGACGGTGGTGGTAGGCACCGGCGTATGGGCGGCTTTCCTGATGGGTGGCCTGCACCTTTGGCTGGTCGGCGTGATGCCCTTTACCCGGGCTGGGTAAAACGGGTCCTGCGAACGGGTCCATCGCTGCGAAGCGCGCGCCCGTCACATGCAGCCGCAGAACGGCTGAAATATGGCGGCAGGCCATGGGCTGAAGCCCGAATCTGACAAACTGGCCCCCGCGACTCAAAAAATCCGACACCAAGTGTAAATTTAACTTGACACTTTACTGCGTCTTTTGGATGATGGGCCGAGAACAGTTTTGCGGAACGCCCCATGGCATTGACTTTCCCTTTTGCGGCCATCGTTGGTCAAGATGAAATGACCCTCGCCATCCAAGTGGTGGCGGTCGACCCCTCCATTGGCGGCGTACTGGTGCTGGGTGACCGGGGCACCGGCAAATCGACCGCCGTGCGCGCCTTGGCCGATCTGCTGCCCCCCATCCAGGTGGTCAAAGGCTGTCCTTACCGCTGCGACCCGGCCAAACCCGCGGGCAGCTGCCCGGTTTGTCAGGCCCGCGACCCGAAAGCCAAAGTCGCCACCGAGCGCATGCCCGTGGCCGTGGTCGACCTGCCTTTGGGTGCGACCGAAGACCGTGTGGTCGGCGCGCTGGATCTGGAAAAAGCCCTGTCCCAAGGCATCAAATCCTTCGCCCCCGGCCTGCTGGCCCAAGCGCACCGGGGCTTTTTGTACATCGACGAAGTCAACCTGCTGGACGACCATTTGGTGGACCTGCTGATCGACGTGGCCGCCTCGGGCGAGAACCTGGTCGAGCGCGAAGGCCTGAGCGTGCGCCACCCCGCCCGCTTTGTGCTGGTGGGCAGCGGCAACCCCGAAGAAGGCGAGCTGCGTCCGCAACTGCTGGACCGTTTTGGCTTGTCGGTGCAGGTGCGCACCCCACAAGACCTGGCGCTGCGGGTGAGCATCATCAAACGCCGCGACGCCTTCGACAAAGACCCCACCGCCTTCAAGGCGCTGTGGCACAAGGACAACCAAAAGATGCAAAAACGCATCCTCAAAGCGCGTGAACTGCTTGGGCAATTGGAAGTGAGCGACGACATGCTGATGTTGTGCGCCCGCCTGTGCCAGCAACTGGGCACCGACGGCCTGCGCGCCGAGCTCACGCTGCTGCGCGCCACCCGTGCCTACGCCGCACTGCAAGGCCACAAGGCCGTGCAGCCCGAACACCTGCAAAGCATGGCGCCGCTGGCCTTGCGCCACCGCCTGCGCCGCAACCCGCTGGACGACACCGACTCGGGCGCGCGCGTGCAGCGCAGCTTGCAAGAAGTGCTCGCGGCCTAAAGGGCTGCAAGGCCCAGCAGCCCATGGCCCGCAACAACGACCCCCCTCAACAGCATCTGGATGCTTGGCACGATGCGTTGACCAGTTTGCAAGTTTTGCAACTGGACCCCCACGGCCTGGGTGGCGTTTGCCTGCGCGCACCACACGGCCCGGTGCGCGAACGCTGGCTGGGCGCATTGGCCCGCTTGGGTTTGCCGCTCATCAAGCTGCCCGGCTCGGCCGATACCGAACGCCTGCTGGGCGGCATTGACTTGTCAAAGACGCTGCAGACCGGACAACTGTGCATGCAAGCGGGCTTGTTGCAACAAGCAGACCAAGGTCTGGTCTGTGTGCCCATGGCCGAACGCCTGCCGTCCGCCCTGCTGGCCCCGCTGGTCCAGGCCCTCGACACCGGCCAAGTGCCCGCGACCCAACACGCCAGCGCACCCAGCGCAACCCGCTTTGGTGTGGTCGCACTCGACGAATCCTTGCCCGACGAACCGGGCGTCAATTCTGCTTTACAAGAACGCATTGGGCTGTGGCTCGACCTGCAAGCACTGTCCCCTTCGGACATTGAGGCCGGCTTGGACGACAGCGAAGACGATGCGCTGCAGATTCGCATGAGCCCCGACGCATTGACGCGTGCACGCGCACAACTGCGGCAGGTGCAGGCCAGCGATGCACAAGTGCATGCCTTGTGCGCTTCGGCTCTGGGCCTGGGCATCGGTTCATTGCGCGCGCCCAGCCTGGCGCTGCGCGTGGCTTGCGCGCATGCGGCGCTCAACGGTCGCAGCACGCTGGACGACGAAGACCTGGGCTTTGCGGCACGCTGCGTGCTCGCACCTCGGGCCACGCAGTGGCCTGCCGAGCCGTCGGAACAAGAACAACCGGCTGAGCCGCCACCACCTGAGGACACCGAGCCGCCAGAGCCCCCCCCCAACCCGGAGCCACCTGACAACACGCCCAACGAGCCGCCGCCTGGGGATGCGCCCGAAGAGTCGCCACCTGACCCCGCCGACCAAGAGCCCACGGCCCAAGACCTGCAAGACATGATGGTGGCCGCCGCCCTGGCCAGCTTGCCCCCACACATGTTGGACGCTTTGGCCACTCAAAAAGGTTCAAAGACCAGCAACACCTCGGGCCGCAGCGGCCAGACCCGCTCGGGTCAGCAACGCGGCAGGCCCCTGCCCCCACGACCAGGTCGGCCCGGCGGTCATGCGCGGCTGCATGTGCTGGCCACCTTGCTTGCTGCCGCTCCACGCCAGCGTTTGCGCCAGGCCGCGCCACTGGCCACATTGTCTCCATTGGCTGGCGACAACCCTGCAGCCGCCCCACAACGACGCCGCATCGCCATCCGCGCCGAAGACTTCCACATCCAGCGTTACCAAAAACGCTCCTCCAGCTGCCTGATCCTGGCGCTCGACGCTTCTGGCTCCGCCGCCTTGCAACGCTTGGCCGAAGCCAAAGGTGCTGTCGAATTGCTGCTGCAGGAGTCTTATGCAAGGCGCGACAGCGTTTGCATCGTGGCGTTTCGGGGTGCGCAGGCGCAGCTGTTGTTGCCCGCCACGCGTTCGCTGGTGCGCGCGAAACGTGCCATGACCGGCTTGCCCGGCGGTGGCGGCACACCGCTGGCACTGGCCATAAAAATGGCGCACGAGCAAGCTGCATTGCTGCAGCGTCAGGGCGTCACCCCAATTCTGGTGGTGTTGAGCGACGGCCGCGCCAACGTGACGCTGCAAGGCTTGGGTGGCCGCACCCAGGCACAGGCCGACGCCCAGCACTGGGGACAACAATGGCAGCTCAGCGGCCACCGCGCACTTTGGATCGACACCAGCATTCAGCCCGATTCACAAGTCCGTCAACTGGCTGCGACCATGGGTGCCAGTTACCTGCCCATGCCGCAAGTGCAAGCCCAGAGGATGGCCCTGGCCATGGACAGCCTGCTCAGCCGTTCCGCCTGAATCCTGCGCCCTGAACTGCACAACACACGCCGCCCCTTCGACCGAAGTCCAGAAATCTCCCATGTTCGAAAGCTTCTACCCCGGCATGACCTGGGCCGAACACCGGGCCCATTGGCCTCATGCTCAGCACAGCCGATTTGTGCAGGCGGGCGGCATCCAGTGGCATGTGCAGGTGATGGGCCAAGGCCCTTGCATGCTGCTGTTGCACGGCACCGGCTCGGGCAATTTCAGTTGGCGCGGCCTGCTGCCCACGCTCGCGCAGCACTTCACTGTGGTCGCGCCCGACCTGCCCGGTCATGCTTTCACCAGCCGAGGCCCTGAAGGCGCGTTGTCGCTGCCCGGCATGGCCGAAGGACTGCGCGCTTTGTTGCTGCAACTGAATCTCCCCCCCCAGGTCATCGTCGGCCATTCGGCCGGCGCAGCCATTGCCGCGCACATGGCCTTGCACTTTGACAGCGCGTCACGCAGCACCCTGATCGGCCTGAACCCGGCTTGGCTGCCGCTGCCGGGTGTGGCCTCGTGGCTGTTTGGCCCGGCGGCGAAGTTGGCGGCACTGAACCCGCTGTCGGCTTGGGCCACCGCCAAAATGGCGGCCAAACCGGGCGCGGTGGCCGAATGGATCGAGCGCACCGGCTCCACGCTGGACGCACAAGGCATCGACCTGTACACCCGCTTGCTGAGCGATTCGGGCCATGTGCACGGCGTGCTGTCCATGATGGCGGCCTGGCGTCTCAAAAACCTGTCCACACACCTGCACGAGATCCGCAACCCGGTGTTCATGCACATCGGCGCGCAAGACCTGACCGTGCCACCCGCGTTGGCCGAAGCGGCCTGCCTGCGCTTGCCGCAAGCACGCATGCACGTTCAAGCAGGTTTGGGCCATCTGGCCCACGAACAGGACCCAGCGGGCACGGCGCAATACCTCCTTCGCTGCAGCGGCATTTGATGCAAACTCACACACGCTTTGCGCCTGAGTACCTGTGCTGATTTCAACGCATGGCGTCGGCATCCGCATCATCTGAGGCGCTTGCAGCCTCAAATAGACCTGCTCAGAACGCTGCGGGGCTCAGTTGGACCGAACCAGTTGCTTGACCGCACCCACGGCCTCTCGCGCGTCGGTGAAGATGGCGTCAGCACCCAAATCCTGGGGTGTGCACTTTTGCATCAAGAAAATCGGCCCGCCCAAAACCACACGGACCTTGGGGTTGCCCGAACTGGCCCGCAAATGCCGAATCAGCTCAGGCAAAGCCTGCAATTGCGCCTGAATAGCCACCGAAATACCCACCACATCAAACCACTCATTGGCCACAGCCCGCAGCAATTCTGATTCTGTGGAAGAAATCTCCAGCACCACCTCGGCACCCGCCTGCCTGAAAAAGTCGGCCACGATCGTGAGACCGAGAAAATGCTGGGAACCCGGCGCACAGGCCAACATGATCCGTTCGCGTTCACCCTCGCTGCTGGGCCCGGCAGGTGACTCGTAGCCCAATCGGTAAATCATTTGGTGCATCATCGCCAGGCCGCAGGTGACCTGGGTGAAATCACACAAGTCCTGGTCCCACAACACGCCCAGATGACGTGCGGCCGGGGTGATCAGCTCCAGAAAAATGCGGTCGTGGGCCAAGCCCCTCGTCATGAGGGCATCGACAATCGCGTTGGCTTGGCGGGCATCCCCGCTCACACAGTGCTGCGTGAAGGCCAGAAATTCCGGCTGCTCCGACACAGACTCATCCTCACGCAGGGCCTGAACCTCGGCTGGAAATAACTGATGCACATTGAGCAACCGAGGAATGATCTGCTGCTCGATCACTGACAGCAGGGAATCCTTGCATTCCTCCTTTTGACTGGCCAGTGACAGGTAAACCTGTCGTTGACCACGGGAGTTGTTTAACCCAGACATGAGCGTTCCTTGCAGCATGAGCGTGTCACCCGCTTGAAAGGTGAAAACCGGGGCGTTGATTCGCCGGCGAGATAGCTTTCCAGTCCGCAGCTACAAAGCACTTTATAAATTCATTGCCCTGCTTCAACAACCATGGAAAACCCTAGGATTGACAAGCTTGAAAAACCTTTATCTGCGACCAACACACGCCTGCCTGGCGAGAAGTAGCCCTGGTGCCACCCCGCTTGGGAAAAGGACAGACTCAAATTTCAGCGCAAAAAATCGACCAAGGCCTGCAGCGAAACCTCTGCGGCTTCTTCTTGCGGCAAATGCCCTGCTTGGGGCCAAGAAACCAAACGGCTGCCTTTAATGGCCTGCAGGTAGTCTTTGGCATTGCCAAATGGAATCATGGCATCGGCCTCGCCCCACACCAACAATGTGGGTGCCTTGATCTGGCGCAACATAGGCTCTGGCTCTTGCAGCGCGGTTTGCTTCAAGCGGTCCAGCATGGCCTGGCGTGCGCCGGGCGCGAGCAACAGCTCGTGGTAACGGGTGGTCAGCGCATCGGTCAGGCTCTCGGGCTGCGCGTAGGCTGATTTGAGGCTCATGCGCAACACGGGTTTGGGCAGCACATGGCGCATCAAGCTCAAGCTGGCAGGCACACCCATGGGCTTGCCGTATTGAAAACCTTGACTGGCAAAGCCATCGGGCGCAATCAACACCAGCCGGTCGGTGCGCTCGGGGTGTTTGGCCGCAAAAGTCCAGGCAATGCGTCCACCCATCGAATGGCCCACCAGGGTGGCGCGTGACACGCCCAACTCGTCCAGCAAACCGATCAGCAGCTTCAGGCTGCGTGCGTCGGTGTAATCGTGCTCTGGATCGGGTGGGCTCAGGCCGCTGCCGGGCAAATCCAGACGGATCACGCGGTGGGTTTCACTCAGGCCCGGGGCCCAGACATCCCAGGTTTGCAAGCTGGCACCAAAGCCATGCAGCAAAACCACAACAGGGGCCTGCCGGGGACCACTGTCACGCACATGCAAACGCCAAGGGCCCACCGTGCGCAGATCAGCGGGTGCCTCCAGGTACCGGGCCTCCAAATCGGCACGCGGCAAATCGGGCGTCCACAGCCCATAAGACAACACCGACAAAACACCCAACACAGCCAATGACAGCATGACCCAAGGCCTTTTCATATTTTGTATTCCGCATGCTTGGAATGCGGCCAGCTTAAATGGCAAACATCAGCAACAAAATCATTTGCAAACCGTAGATGATCATCAAGCCCAATTTGTAGGTGTCGCGCAAGGTGACTGACAGCCGCACCAGCTTGCGGTCCAGCCACCAGTAGGCCGCGCCACACAAAGCGGTCATCAACAAAAAAATCGTGGCCATCAAGGTCGGAGGCATAGGCGTTGGGCGTTGGGCGTTGGGCGTTGGGCGTTGAGATTGGGTGCGGGCTGAGCAATGGTGTGGGCCGTGCTCAGCGCACAGGTCAGGTCATCAGGTTCGCGCCAGCCCCAGCAGGTGCGCCATGTCCTTGACAAAAATGCGCACATGGGCCATCGGGTCCTTGCGCGCCAGTTCCTTGTTCATGTAGGACTCGAACGTGAGGCGCTGCACGTCGCGGTCTTCGCAGATCTTGACGAACTTTTCGCGGCGTTTGTCGTTTTGGTACCAGAAGTACTGCATCACCCCCAGTATCCAGAACACCTTACCGTGCTGCTTCATGAAGCTCTTGCGGCCTTGTTTCAGGCAAGCGCTGTTGCCGGTTTTCAGGGCTTGGTGCGCGGCGTGGGCCACACGCCGTGCGCAGTCCATGGCGTAGTAAATGCCCTCACCCGACGACGGGGCCACGACGCCTGCCGCATCGCCAATCACCACCACATCGCGGCCGTTGTCCCATTGGGGCAAGGGTTTGAGCGGGATGGGTGCGCCTTCGCGGCGCAAAGTGGGTGCATCCGTCAGGCCCGCGATGGCGCGCAAACGCGCCGTGGCGCTGCGCAGCGAGTAGCCTTTGTCGGCGCTGCCCATGCCCACGCTCATGGTCTTGCCGTGCGGAAAGACCCAGCCATAAAAGTCGGGCGAGACTTCACCTTGATAGTAAACGTCGCAGCGCGCCGCATCGTAGCCAGGTTGGCCCACGGGCGACTCGATGATCTCGTGGTAAGCAAACACGTATTTGGTTTTGTGCGCATTGGGAATGGCTTGGCGCGCCACTTCAGAGCGTGCCCCATCAGCCCCCACCACCATGCGGGTGGACACCTTGACGGGCTGGGCGTGCTCCAGCGCTGCGTGCTCTTTGGGCGTGACCGGGGTGTAATGCACCCACAACTGGCCATTGTCGTCGTGCTCCAGTTTGTCAAAAATGGCCTGACGACGCACCGCACCTGACTGGGCTGCGCGATCGCGCAAATACTCGTCAAACTCGTCGCGGTCGACCATGCCCACAAAACCATTGTCGATGGGGATGTCCACCTTGTTGTCGGCGGGCGAGATCATGCGTGCACAACGCACCTTGGCCACCAGCAGGTGGTCGGGAATGTCAAAGTCTTTGATCAGGCGCGGCGGAATCGCGCCACCGCAGGGTTTGGTGCGGCCCTGTCGGTCCAGCAACAACACGCGCCAGCCTTGGCGCACCAGGTCATGAGCGGCGGTGGCTCCTGAAGGCCCGCCTCCAACGACCACGAAATCAAAATCGCTTTGGTTCATGAGCTTGACCCACCTTTCAACAATACGGGACCATCAAAATGCAAAGGCTTGCGCTGCGCTGCAGGCTCCTGGCGCAGGCGCAAAGCCACCGCCGCCGACACCGCAAACATGAGCCCTTGCATGCCAAACACGGCTGCATAGGCCGTGCGCTGTTCACCCAAAAGAGCGTGGGCCAAATCGCTGGCGGCCGTGCCCAGCAAACCGCCCAAGCCAAAGGCCGCCGCTTGCGCCGCGCCCCACAAACCCATGCGCGTGCCTTCGCGGCCCTTACCGCTCTCGCCTTCACCGGCCAAGCGCATCATGGTGGCAATGGCTGCGATTGAAAAAGCGCCGTTGGCCACGCCCAAAAACACCACATTGGTCTTGAGCGGCCACTCAGGTGACAAGGCCGAGCTGACCAAACCGACGGTGGCCAAGGCCGAAAACAAGCAGCCACCCACCATCCAGACCTGCACCGAACCCAAGCGTCCCGCCACCCAGCGCGAACCGGCTCCTGCCACCGCCAACATGCCCACCAACACCCCCATGTGGTGCCAGCCGGACAGCTGTGTGGTTTGCCCCGGCGTGAAGCCATGCACCGCGCCCGCAAAGGGCTCCAAAATCAAATCTTGTGCGTTGTAGGCCAGCATGGACATGAACACAAACACGGTGAAGGTGCGCGCTGCCGGGTCGGCCCACACCTCTTTGAAGGCTTCTTTGAAGTCTTGCTTTTGCAGGCGCTCGGCAGCCTCGCTTCGAAGCGGCAAAGTCTGCGGTTCAGCGTCCTTTTCCAGGCCCCACAAACACAGGGCCGTGATCAGCGCCGTCAACACACTCAAACCCGCCGAGACCTGCAGCAGCACCTGCGGGCTGTAGGGGTCAATCAGCTTGCCCACCACACCCGCTGTGAGGGCAAAGCCCACGATCATCATCAGCCAAACCGCGGTGGCTGCAGGGGCACGGCGCTCGTCAGGCACTCGTTTGGCCATGAGCGTCAGCAGCGATGTGCCGCAAGCGCTCACGCCCAAACCGATCAGGCTGAACGACAACCAGGCCAACATCGCGCCATAAAACGGCTCAGCGGCCATCCACACCGTGGCCCAAGCGGCCATGAAGCCACCTGCGCCCAGAACCAGCATGCCGCCCATCATCCAGGGGGTGCTGCGGCGTCCCTTGTCTGCACCAAAACCCATCCGTGGTCGCACCATTTGCACGGCGTAATGCCAAGCCACCATAAAGCCCGGCAGCAAGGCCGGCAGCGCCAGCTCAACGACCATGATGCGGTTGAGCGTGGAGGTGGTCACCACCACCACCGCCCCCAAGCAGGCCTGAATCAGACCCAAACGGACGATCTGAAACCAACCAAACATCGGCATGTTCATCGCTGTGCTCATAAGGCCCCCGCAGTGGTTTGCAACTGATTCAAGTGGCGCAGGCCCCAGGCGCTGACCATCATGCCGCTGACAAACAAGGGCACACCAAAAGCCGACACATGCAAAGCACGCTCCACCGGCTGGCGCAAAAATTTGAGCATCAAAGGCCCTTGCAAAACCGCCAAAACCAAGACAGCCGCTGCGTGCCAAGGCAGTTGCCAGCTCAACAGCAATGCCGACACCGCCACCTGGGGCACCAGCATGAACACGCAGGCCATCCGCGCCGCGCCGTGCGCGCCCAGCTGCACCGGCAACGAGGCCACGCCCATGCGGCGGTCGCCTTCAATGGCCTTGAAATCGTTGAGCGTCATGATGCCGTGCGCCCCCACGCTGTAGAGCAGCGCCAGCGCCACCGAATGCGGGCCGGGCCAGGCCCCGCCCAGCATGACGGCCGTGCCCGTGAGCCAGGCCAGACCTTCATAACTCAGGGCGCAAGCCGCGTTGCCCCACCAGCCATTGTTTTTCAGGCGCACAGGTGGCGCGCTGTAGGCCCAGGACAGCGCAATGGCCAAGGCGCAAGCGGCAAAGCCCCAAGGCCCCATGAGCGTGGCCCACATCAGCGACAGTGCGGTCCAGGCGATCGCAATGCCCAAACCCCAGCGCCCGGGCATGCGGCCCGAGGGGATGGGGCGGTTGGGTTCGTTGATGGCGTCCACATGCCGGTCAAACCAATCGTTGACAGCCTGGCTGCTGGCACACACCAGCGGGCCAGTCAGCACCAGGCCCAAGAGCAGCAAACCCCAATGCGCACTCAGGGCTTGTCCCGAGGCCACCACCCCGCAGGCAAAGGCCCACATGGGCGGAAACCAGGTGATGGGTTTGAGGAATTCGGCCACCGTGCGCAAAGTGGGCCGGGTGAGCGCGGCCGATGCAAGATGCGAAGCCTGAAGAGGGGGCGAAGGGGCCAGAGGAGGGGTGTCCATGCCCCTATTGTGAAGATCGCTTTTAAAATGTCAACTGGGATTGACACTTATCGTCAATTTAAATTGACAGTCTTCAAGAGTTATCCGTCTCAGCCTCGGCCACCATGCCAAAGCGACGCAGTTTGACGTACAGACTTTGGCGTGACAAACCCAACATTTCCGCTGCCGAAGCGCGGTTGTTGTGGGTCAATTCCAATGCGGCTTCGATGCACATGCGCTCAATGGTGTCCACCGTCTCACCCACAATGTCTTTGATGGGGCGACGGCCCACCAACTGTGACAATTCGGCAAAGGGGTTGATTTGGCTTTGTGCCACCGAGGCCCCACCTTGCAGGCGACGGTCCATGTCGCGCACAAAGAAAGCGTACATGGGCTCGGGACGAGCCAGGCACACAGCCGAAACCTCGACCGGCAAGGTCATGCCGGACAAAGTACGCACTTCGGTGGCGAAATTGCGCACCGGCAACTGCTGGCGCAAACTGGTGTTGAGCACACCCCAGTCCACCGACCCACGCAGCAACCAGCGCTCCAGACTTTGCCCCACCACTTGAGAAGAAGCGGTCAAGCCCAGCAAAGCCATGCCTTCTTCGTTGACGCTCTTGATCAATCCGGAAGTATCGGTCAACAACCAACCATCTGGGAAACGTTCCATGGCTTCGCTCAGTGCAGCCGATGAGCCACTGTCCTGACGCGGCACCACCGTGCTTTCACGGGTCACCAAGCGCACCAAAAACTGCGCCCCGCCCTCTTGGCGAAACACCGTGGCCGACACCGTCCAGGGCGAGGGCAAACCCGCCACGCGAGCCGAACACATCTCGATGCGGCCAGTGGCCAGCGCCATGCGCAGCAAAGACTGAACTTCGCCTTGGCTGTCGCCCTCAAAACACTCCCGCACATCACGCCCAACCAAGCGTTTACCAGCATCTTTGAGCAAGGCTTGTGCGCCCACATTGGCCTCAAGCACCCGCTGAGTCGTGGCATCCACCATCAAAACAGCCTCAGACGAGGTGTCAAACAGCACACGGTAACGGGCCTCAATGTGACGCAGCCGCAAATAATCGCGTTCCATCGATTGCTGGGTTTCAACCAAGCGCCGTTGCAACTCGGCCAGGCTTTCGAGATCGCGGCCCATGGCCAGCAACTTGTTGCCGCCCAAGGGCAGCACCACATATTGAATGGCCACCTCATTGCCGACGGGCGAGAGGTGGTTCACATGTCGCCAGCGCAGCACGTCTGGGGCACCTTGGGACAGCAGCATTTCCTGAATTTTGTTGCGACTATCGCTGGTAACGGTATCGATCCAGCGGCGACCGACCCAAGTCTGGCAACCCAAAGCCGCCAGGGTATCTCGCCCCGTGGACACATCCTCAATCAGCCCCGTCGGGTCCATGACCAAAGTGACGTCTGACACCACGCCCAATAACTGGGTGAATGTGGAGGCGTCTAGAGAGGGAAGCTTCATGTTGTAAACCAAACGGGTTTGAGCATCAGGAAGTTGACACTTGAATTTGTAACGCCAGTATAGACCTCTGAGGGTATACCGCCGCCATAACAGCGAAATTTAAAGGTAATAAAATAACTTAACTGACAATTTAAACCCCTTTTTCCAGTGACAAAGCCATCTGAAGTGTGAGCCATGTCACCGTTCCCGGCGCATCTTGCGCCACAACTTGTGCGGGCAAGCCCACCAAACGATGGGGTGCAACATGGGCCATGGGCCCGCCGACAAACAGTTGCACATCAAGGTTGTCCGCGACCGCCAAGAGTTGTGGCAACACACTTTTCATGGCGTCCAAATGCCGGTCGGTGCTGACTGAGATACCCACCGCGTCGAACCATTCGGATTGAAACAAGCGTTTGAACTCGACCACATCCTGCGGAATGCCCAGCGTGACCAGCCAACCGGCCCGTTTGAAAAACTCGCTCAACATCAGCAAACCCATGCTGTGTTGAGCACCCGGCTCGGTCATCAGCAACAAACTCAAGCCAGTGCCTTGCGATGGCGTTTCATCCAGAAACTCGGCACTGAAATCATGCAGCAGTTGCTGCAAGTGAGCTGAGGCAATGGTGGTCATGGCGAAATCGAGCTGGTCAGAACACCACCAATCCCCCAACAAACGCGCGCAAGGCGTGATGCCTTGCAAATAGATGTCCTCCAAGGACTGCCCTTGACGTTGCCAGCCAAAAACCACTTGTCTCGCCGCGTCCAGGCCTTGCAAACAAGCTTGCGCCAGGATCTGGATCTGTGCCAGGTCGAGTGCCGACTTGCCTGTGAAGGACGTGCCGCCCACCAAGCGCGGCCCCACCGGCGAGCCCTGCCGGATGGCTTCGGGCAAAAGCTGTGCAAAGGCCTGTGGCGATGAAGGTGGTGGAGAGTTTTCGAAATTCAATTGCGCCATGACAAGCACCGATCAGCAAAGGAAGACATCAGCGGCAGGCTCCAACACTTTGGAGTGCTCGACGCAAGAAATGGTGGGAATGAACCTCACAAGGCCCATTTTCCCGACACATGTTCAAGTGTGAATTCAATTGCCACTCCTGTATTGAGTGTAAACCCTAGGATTCGAAATACATGTCAATTAATGTTGACACACTGTATATCTAGACTTACATTCAACCCCAGACGTCCACCCAACAAGGTTACCCATGCCCACTTCCAGCCCCCAGGTTCTGTACACGCCAGCGCAACGCGCCCGGCGTGACGCGACCGCCTGGACCTTGGTGCAAGGCATCTTGGCCCCGGTGCAGTTTCTGATTTTTGGCATCAGTTTGTATCTGGTCATCAACAGCCTCCACACCGGCGAGCACACCGATTGGGCCCTGGCCTCGGTGGTGCTCAAGACCGTGGTGCTCTACGCCATCATGGTCACGGGCGCCATCTGGGAAAAAGTGGTGTTCGGCCAATACCTGTTCGCTCCCGCCTTCTATTGGGAAGACGTGGTCAGCATGGGGGTCATGGTGCTGCACACCGCCTATGTCTGGGTCTGGTGGCAAGGCCAATGGAGCGCCACCGACCAGCTGCTGCTGGCCCTGGCCGCTTATGGCAGCTACGCCATCAACGCCGCGCAATACATCCGCAAGCTGCGCATGGCGCGGCTGCAAAAACCCACTCACACACTGCCCGACACGGGCGCACAGGCCAGCACATGAGCACTGTCATCCCGATTCGCGCAGAAACTTCCGGTCAAACCTCCGGCTGCACCGACGTTGTGCCCTTGGTCGAACGCGGCCAACGCGAGGTGTTTTGTGGCCTCACCGGCATCATCTGGTTGCACCGCAAGATTCAAGACGCCTTCTTTCTGGTGGTGGGCTCACGCACCTGCGCCCACCTGATCCAGTCAGCGGCCGGCGTGATGATTTTTGCCGAGCCCCGCTTTGGCACCGCCATCATCGACGAGCGTGATCTGGCCGGTCTGGCCGATGTGCACGAAGAACTTGACCGCGTGGTCGGCCAGCTGTTGGCGCGCCGCCCCGACATCCGCTTGTTGTTTTTGGTGGGCTCTTGCCCGTCCGAAGTCATCAAGCTCGACCTGTCACGCGCAGCAGAACGCCAAAACCAAATTCACCACCCCAAGGTGCGCGTGCTCAACTACTCGGGCAGCGGCATCGAAACCACCTTCACCCAAGGCGAAGACGCTTGCCTCGCGGCCATGGTGCCCGGCCTGCCCGCCAGCACCAACACTGCCCCGGCCCTGATGGTGGTCGGCACCCTGGCCGATGTGGTCGAAGACCAGATGCGCAGCCTGTTTGAGCGCATGGGTCTGCAAGTCAACTTCTTCCCGCCGCGCAACAGCCAGGCCATGCCTGTGGTCGGCCCGAACACCCGCTATTTGTTGGCCCAGCCCTTTTTGGCCGACACCGCCCGCGCCCTGCAGTCACGCGGCGCGCAGCATTTGGCCGCACCCTTCCCTCTGGGCGTGGAAGGCACAACCGCTTGGCTGCAAGCGGCCGCCACCGAATTTGGCGTGGCCCCCGAGGTGTTTGAGCAAGCCACCGCCGCACCCCGCCAACGCGCAGAAAAAGCCCTGGCCGTGCAACGCCAAATGCTGCAAGGCCAGCGCATCTTTTTCTTCCCCGACTCGCAGCTCGAAATTCCGCTGGCGCGCTTTGTGCACCGCGAACTGGGCATGGATTTGGTGGAAGTGGGCACGCCCTATTTGCACCGCCAACACATGGCCGCCGAACTCGCGCTCATCCCCGCAGGCACCCGCATCAGCGAAGGCCAGGACGTGGACCTGCAGCTCGACCGCTGCATCGCCGATGCCCCCGACCTCGTGGTCTGCGGCCTCGGCTTGGCCAACCCGCTTGAGGCGCAAGGCATCACCACCAAGTGGGCCATTGAGTTGGTCTTCACCCCCATTCAGGGCTACGAACAAGCGTCGGACCTCGCCGGTTTGTTCAGCCGCCCCCTCAAACGCCGTCTGAAACTGGCTGCATAAAGCGCAGGAAAACACCATGCAACTGACGCTCTGGACTTACGAAGGACCGCCCCATGTGGGCGCAATGCGCGTAGCCACCGCCATGACGGATGTGCACTACGTGCTGCATGCCCCGCAAGGCGACACCTACGCCGACCTGCTGTTCACCATGATCGAGCGCCTGCCGCGCCGCCCGCCCGTCACTTACACCACTTTCCAGGCGCGTGATCTGGGCGGCGACACGGCCGAACTCTTCAAAGACGCTGCACGCCAAGCCATGGCGCGCTTCAACCCGGCTGCCATGTTGGTGGGCTCGTCCTGCACCGCCGAGCTGATCCAGGACGACCCGGGCGGCCTGGCCCAAGCCCTGAAGCTGACCATTCCCGTGGTGGCCCTGGAGTTGCCGTCTTACCAGCGCAAGGAAAACTGGGGCGCGAGCGAGACCTTCTACCAACTGTGCCGCCACCTGGTGCACAAGCCTGCAAGCGAAAAACACGCCAAGGCACGCCCCACTTGCAACATCTTGGGGCCCAGCGCCCTGGGTTTTCGCCACCGCGACGACGTCAAGGAAATCACCCAGCTGCTGAACCAACTTGGCGTGGACGTGGCCGTGGTCGCGCCCTTGAGTGCCAGCGTAGCCGATGTGCAAAAACTGGCCGAGGCCGACTTCAACGTGGTGCTCTACCCGGAGATTGGTCTGGCCGCAGCGCAGTGGTTGCAACGCCAGTTTGACCAGCCTTACACCAAGACCGTGCCTTTGGGCAGCCACGCCACCCGCGACTTCATCGCTGAAGTCTGCGCCCTGACAGGCCTGCCGGTGCCTGGCCAAGACCCCGAACACGCGCATGCGCCTTGGTACGCCAAGTCGGTCGACTCGACCTACCTGACCGGCAAGCGCGTCTACATTTTTGGCGACGCCACGCATGTGGTGGCCGCTGCCCGCATCGCCAGCCAAGAGATGGGCTTTGAGGTGGTGGGCATGGGCAGCTACAGCCGCGAATTCGCACGCGAAGTGCGCGACTGCGCCAAGCGCTACGGCGTTGAAGCCCTGATCACCGACGACTATTTGGAAGTCGAAGACCAGATCAATGCATTGCAACCCGAGCTGATTTTGGGCACGCAAATGGAACGCCACATCGCCAAGCGCCAAGGCATTCCCTGCGCGGTGATTTCGGCCCCGGTCCATGTGCAGGACTTCCCGGCCCGCTACGCGCCGCAAATGGGTTTTGAAGGTGCCAACGTGTTGTTCGACACCTGGGTGCACCCGCTCATGATGGGCCTGGAAGAACACCTGATCGGCATGTTCCGCGAAGACTTTGAATTCCATGCCGGTGCAGCGCCTTCACATTTGGGCAGCACACGGCCTGCGGCAGAGAACGTGGCTCCAGCGGCTGCCGCTCCTGCCCCAGTCCCAGTGCCCATGGCCGCTGCTCAGGCACCGGTCAGCGCCACTGTGTCCACCCCCTCACTTTCCAGCAACGGCATCCAAGCCGTCGCCCGCCCAGCCCAAGCCGCTTCGAACCAAGCCACCTGGAGCCCGGAAGCGGAAAAGGAGCTGGGCAAGATCCCGTTTTTTGTGCGGGGCAAAGCGCGCCGCAACACAGAACGGTTTGCCCTCGAAGTGGGCGTTGCGACCATCACCGTGGAGACACTTTACGATGCCAAAGCCCACTACAGCCGCTAAATCCAGCATGGCCCAGACACAGCGCATGAGCGTGGTCCTGCTGACCATGGACAGCCACTTGGCCACTGCCGCCGACAGTGCGGCCAAGCGTTTGGCACGCGACCTGCCCGGCTTGTCCCTGCAAACCCACAGCGCCTCGGTCTGGCGCGACAGCGAAACAGCCCTGGCCAACTGCCTGGCCGCCGTGGCACAAGCCGACATCGTCATCGTGACCATGCTCTTCATGGAAGACCATTTCCTGCCGGTGCTCGGCGCCCTGCAAGCGCGGCGCGACCACTGCGACGCCATGGTCTGCATCATGTCCGCACCACAGGTCACACAACTGACCCGCATGGGCAAGCTGGTCATGGGCCGCGAGTCCAGCGGACTGATGGCGATGCTCAAAAAATTGCGCCCCAGCGCGAAAAACAAAGACACGGGTTCCGAGACCGGCGCACCGTCTAGCGCCGGTGCCAAGCAAATGGCCATGCTGCGGCGCCTGCCCAAGCTGCTGCGTTTCATCCCCGGCACCGCGCAAGACTTGCGCCTGTTCTTTTTGACCATGCGCTACTGGCTGGCAGGCTCCGAGCACAACATCGAGCACATGGTCAAAACCTTGGTGCAGCGCTACGCCCAAGGCCCGCACGAGCCTCTGCGCAGCTTGGCCCAACCGGAAGACCCGATCGAATACCCCGAGGTCGGGCTGTACCACCCGCAGATGAAAAACCGCATCAGCGAAAACCTGAGCGACCTGCCAAACCATGGCCGCAAGGACCAACCCGCTGTGGGCTTGTTGCTGCTGCGTTCTTATTTATTGGCAGGCAACGCCCTGCACTACGACGCCGTGATTACAGCGTTGCAATCGCGCGGTCTGCGTGTGGTGGCGGCTTTCGCCAGCGGGCTCGATTCCCGCCCGGCGATTGAAAAATTCTTCATGGACAAAGGTGTTGGCCAAATCGATGCCCTGGTGTCTTTGACCGGCTTTTCGTTGGTCGGCGGGCCTGCCTACAACGACGCCCAAGCGGCAGAAGCCATCTTGACCCGATTGGATGTGCCCTACATTGCGGCGCACCCTGTGGAATTCCAGTCACTGGACCAATGGGGCGACTCACAGCGTGGCCTTTTGCCGGTCGAGAGCACCATCATGGTCGCCATACCAGAACTCGACGGCTCGACCATTCCCATGGTGTATGGCGGCCGCCCTGGGGCCGAAGGCGTGACCTGCCACGGCTGCGAGCGTCAATGCACCTTCACGAAAGACCACCAAACCCAAGACATGTTCACCTGTGCCGAACGCACAGACATGCTGGCACGGCGGGTTGAAAAACTCGTGCAAATGCGCCGCAAGGAACGCAGCCAACGCAAACTCGCCTTGGTCAT
>CAITSG010000116.1 GCA_903894995.1 uncultured Burkholderiales bacterium | reverse complement strand
GGCGCCGCATTTTGTGGGGCTGGACGCAGGCGGTACAGCGCTCACCATGCTGGGGGGCGTGCGAATGGCGAGCATTTATGTGCCCCAAAGCGCTTTGGCGTTGGACGATTGGGTGCGCGATGGGCGCAACCGTTCGGGGGCCGTGGCTTTGTATTTCCGGCATGGGGGGGTCAAGCCCATCGTGTCTGGCTTGCGCCAGGGTGACAAACTGTATTTGTTGCCTGACATGGATTTTGGGCGTCAAGAGTCCTTGTTTGTGCCGTTTTTTGGCGTGCAAACGGCCACCGTGCCATCTTTGTCGCGCTTCGCCCGCTTGGGCCGGGCGCAGGTCTTGTCGGTGGTCACGCGCATGACGCCTTCGGGCTACAGCACCGAGATCGGTCCAGTGTGGGCGGATTTCCCGAGCAGCGATGTGCAGGCTGACACCTTGCGCATGAACCAGGTGTTGGAGTCCTTCATCCGCACCATGCCCGAGCAGTACTACTGGGTGCACAAGCGGTTCAAAACCCGACCCGAGGGCGAGCCCGGGGTTTACTGAGGTGTGGGCGTTAAAAAGAGGGCAATCTCTTTGATCACGCGGTCGGTTTGTTCATGCACCACCCAGTGGGTGGCGTCTTCGATGGGCACCAATTGCAAGTGGGGAATGTGCTCGTCCAGACCCTCGGTCAGGCAGGGCAGCAAGGCCACATCGTTTTGTGCCCACAGCACCAAGGTGGGCACCGTGATGCGCAAGGCCTCAGGCGGTATGCGCACGTCCGAGACGCCGGCGTCGGTGGCCGTGGGTGGGCGCAAGGGCGAGGCGCGGTAGTAATTGAGCCCGCCTTGCAAGCCGTGCTGCCAAACTGAGCGGTATTTCTCCCGAACCTCTGGGTTGAGCCAGTGGGGCTGATCGGGTGGGCTGGGGGGGCGGGCGGTGAGGGATTGGAGGCTGTGGTCTTGTCCGGTCAAGAAGCCAAACAGGCGCTCAAAATCATGGGCGGCCAGTTGCTCGGCGGCATCGCCCTGCACCAGAAAATTCATGTAAGCACTGGCCGCTTGCTGCTCTGGGTTGTCTTGCAAGGCCTTGAGCAGCGGGCCGGGGTGCGGTGAATTGATGATGACCAGCTGGCGCAGCCGCTCGGGTCGTTGGTTGGCCAGGTTCCAGGCCACAGCCCCGCCCCAGTCGTGCGCGATCAGCGCTGCCAAGGGGGCTTGTCCGCATTCGTGTGCGATCAGGGCCAGGATGTCTTGCACCAGGTACTTGGCGCGGTAGGCCTTGACGTCTTGTGGGGCACTGGAGCGTTCATAGCCGCGCAAATTAGGGGCCACGCAGCGGTAGCCCCCGTTTTCGGGCTGGGCAAAGAACGCCATCAAGGGGTCCCAAACCCAAGCGCCTTCGGGGAAGCCGTGCAAAAACAGCAACACCGGACGGCCCGACTCGCCAAAAGCGCGACAACTGAGCGTGATGCCATGGGGCAGCTCTTGCTGCCAAGTTTGTAAATCTGGGGGCACTGCAGGTCACTCCTTCAAGGACGGTGATGCAGGGCGGTCACCAGCGCCGCCTCACTCGTCCAGGGCTTCGGGTTCTTCTTCGATGGGCGCGAGGGGCATGGGGGTGGCCACCTCGACTTGGGCTGGGTGCGTCCAGTCCCACAGCAGCTTGGCGACATCGTCTACGCCTTGTTTTTTCAAGGCAGAAAATAGTTTCACTTCTCCGCCACCGGCTTGCAGTCGCGCAATCGACAGGGCCTTGGCTTGCTCGGCGCGGGTCAGTTTGTCGGCTTTCGTCAGGATGATCAAAAACTTCAAGCCTTCCTCGACACGGGGGCGGATCACTTCGAGCAGGATGTCATCGAGTTCGGTCAGCCCGTGGCGCGGGTCGCACATCATGACGATGCCTTTGAGGTTCTCGCGGCTGACCAGGTAATTGGCCATGACTTGTTGCCAGCGCAGCTTGTCCATTTTGGCGACGGCCGCATAGCCGTAACCCGGCAAATCCGCGAGCACGGCATCGGTGAGGCCCTGTTTGCCCAGTGCAAACAGGTTGATGTGCTGGGTGCGTCCGGGTTTTTTGGAGGCAAAGGCCAGCTGTTTTTTTTGCGTCAAGGTATTGATGCAAGTGCTCTTGCCCGCGTTGGAGCGGCCCACAAAAGCAATTTCGGGGGTGTCCATGGCGGGCAGGTGGTGCAGCTGCGCGGCGGTGGTCAAAAACCGTGCGGTGTGCATCCAGCCCATGGGGGTGACCAGGTTGGCTGCGGCGGGCGAAGGCGTGTCTGTGGACGCTGCTGAGGAGCTGACCGTGGCAGCTGTCGGGGTGGCAGCCTGGGCAGCCGACCGCTTGGCTTTGGGGCGGGCGGGGGCACGAACGTGGGGGCGGGAGCTCATAAATCAGGGATACCTCGGGTCGTCAGGAAACTGACGCGGACCTCATTGTAGAATCCCGTGGTTTAGCGCCAACTCTTGGATCACGCCATGAAGTCGATTTCCTCTCTCTTGATCACCGCCCTGTCAGCCTTTTTGGTGACCGGTTCTGCCTTGGCTGCCGGCCCTGCGCCGCAAGCTGCCAAACCCGACCTGGCCAAAGGCGAAGCCATTTTCAGCCAAGCTTGTGTGGCTTGCCATGCGGCAGACGGCAACTCCAGCATCCCGTCCAACCCCAAGTTGGCCCAGCAACACCCGGAGTATTTGCTCAAGCAACTGCAAGAGTACAAATCGGGCAAACGTGCCAATGCCGTCATGAGCGGCATGGTCGCTGCCCTGAGCCCTGAAGACATGCGCAACATCGCTTTCTGGCTGGCCTTGCAAAAAGCCAAACCTGGTTTTGCCAACGCCAAAGAGACCGTGGCTTGGGGCGAGCGCATTTACCGCGGTGGTATTCCTGACCGTCAGATCGCCGCTTGCGCGAGCTGCCATTCACCCAACGGTGCGGGCATGCCTTCGCAGTACCCTCGGCTGTCGGGTCAGCACGCTGACTACACCTCTGGACAATTGGTGATGTTCCGTGAAGGCGTGCGCAAGAACAATCTGCAAATGACGCAGGTCGCTGCCAAAATGAACGACCGCGAAATCAAGGCAGTTTCGGACTACATTGCCGGTTTACGCTGAGGATCTTGCCGGGCAGCTGCCCGGGTATGCACCGTGTTT
>CAITSG010000115.1 GCA_903894995.1 uncultured Burkholderiales bacterium | reverse complement strand
TGCTAAAACCGCTGCCAAAAAGGCCCCAGCGCGCAAGACCGTGCAAGCTGCGACCCGTCGCAAAGCCGATTGATCCTGCATGAAGCTGCTGATCGTGGCAGTCGGCCTGCGCGTGCCTGACTGGGCGCAAACCGCCTGGGACGACTACGCCAAACGTTTTCCGCCTGAGCTCAAAGTCGAGCTCAAAGCCGTGAAAACCGAGCCCCGGGGCTCCAAAACCCTGCCCGCCTTGTACACGGCCGAGCGCCAACGCATTGAAGCGGCCATACCACGCGGCACCCGCATTGTGGTGCTTGACGAGCGCGGCACCCACCTGACCACCCAGGCCTTGGCGACACGCCTGACCAGCTGGCAGTTGGGGGGTGATGATGTGGCCTTGGTCATTGGTGGCCCCGACGGACTTGAGCCCGAGTACCGGCAAGCCGCCCATGAGCGCATTCGCTTGTCCGACATGACTTTGCCCCACGCCATGGCCCGGGTGCTCTTGATTGAGCAGCTTTACCGGGCCTGGTCGATCAACGCCAACCACCCTTATCACCGAGAATGAGTGACTTCATTTACCTTGCGTCTCAAAGCCCGCGTCGCAGTCAACTGCTGGATCAAATCGGCGTAGCCCACCAACTGCTTTTGGCGGGTCCTGATGAAGACGCCGAGTCCTTGGAAACCTTGCGTGGCGCAGAGGCGCCAGGGCGTTATGTGGCGCGTGTCACGGGCCTCAAGCTTGATGCCGCTGTGCAACGATTGAAACGCCAAGGCCTGCCCGCAGCGCCGGTGTTGTGCGCCGATACCACCGTTTGCTTAGGTCGCGACGTTTTGGGAAAACCGGCTGACGAAGCCGATGCGGTGCGCATCCTCCAGCGGCTGGCGGGACAAACCCACCGGGTTTTGACCGCTGTCGCCGTGCAAAAAGGCCGTCAGCGTCAGGCGGTGGTGTCCGAGTCTTGGGTGCGCTTCGCGCCCATGACCGCCGCGCAGATCAAGGTCTATGTGGCCACGGGCGAGCCCATGGGCAAAGCAGGGGCTTACGGTGTTCAGGGCAGGGCCGCTGCGCACATTGAGCAGATTCGAGGCAGTTATTCAGGCATCATGGGTTTGCCGCTTTTCGAGACCGCCGCCTTGCTGCGCTCGCTGGGTGTGCGCTGTTGAGACACTCATGACCGGTTGCCCTGTGATGGAGTGCTGTCGTGCGCTGTTTCACGGATGTCCTTGATTTCAACTGTACCCATCTAATTTTCCACCATGCAACAAGATATTTTGGTCAATTGGTCACCGCAGGAAACACGGGTGGCGGTGGTGGAGTTTGGCGCGGTGCAAGAGCTGCACGTTGAGCGCACCCTCGAGCGCGGTTTGGTGGGCAATGTCTACTTGGGCAAGGTGGCCCGCGTTTTGCCCGGCATGCAATCGGCCTTCATAGACATTGGCCTTGATAAAGCGGCCTTTTTGCATGTGGCCGACGTGTGGCACAAGCACGCCGAAGGCGAGGCAGCAGCGGCCCGCACGGGCCAGCCGCTGGTACCGATTGAAAAGCAGGTATTCGAGGGCCGCGCCATGATGGTGCAGGTCATCAAAGACCCTATGGGCACCAAGGGGGCGAGGCTTTCTACGCAGATCAGCATCGCGGGCCGCCACCTGGTTTTTTTGCCGCAAGACGATCACATTGGTGTGTCGCAAAAAATTCCCTCCGAGCAGCGCGATGCTTTGCGCAAACGCGTGCAGGCCTTGGCCGGTTCGGCAGGTGGCGGCTTCATTTTGCGCACCAATGCTGATGACTCCAGCGACGAAGAGCTGCAAGACGACATCGCATACCTGCGCAAGACGTGGGCGCGGATCAAAGAGGCTTCACTGCGCTTGCCGCCGACTTCTTTGTTGCACCAGGATTTGACTTTGCTGCAACGTGTGCTGCGCGATTTGGTGGGTGATGCGACCCAGAGCATCCGGATCGACTCGAAAGAACAGTTTTCTTTGTTGCAGGCCTTTGGTCATGAGTTCATGCCCAAAGCCGCCGAGCGTTTACAGCACTACAAGGGCGAGCGCCCAATTTTTGATCTTTACGCCATCGACGAGGAAATTGCCAAAGCCCTGGGGCGACGGGTCGAGCTCAAATCGGGCGGCTACCTGATCATTGACCAGACCGAGGCCCTGACCACCGTGGATGTGAACACGGGCGGGTACGTGGGGGCGCGCAACTTTGAGGACACCATCTTCAAGACCAATTTGGAGGCCGCGCAAGCCATTGCCAGGCAGCTGCGGCTGCGCAATCTGGGCGGGATCATCATTGCCGACTTCATTGACATGGCTCGCACTGAACACCAGGATGCGGTGTTGGCCGAATTTCGCAAGCAATTGGCCAGAGACAGGGTCAAGACCATGGCTGGTGGCTTTTCATCGTTGGGCTTGCTGGAGATGACGCGCAAGCGCACAAGAGAATCTTTGGCCCACATGCTGTGTGAGCCTTGCCCAAGCTGTCAGGGCAAAGGGATTGTCAAGACGCCCCGCTCAGTGGTTTATGACATCTTGCGAGAGATATTGCGTGAAGCGCGTCAGTTCAATCCACGTGAATTCCGAATCGTGGCAACCGCTGCCGTGATCGATTTGCTGTTGGACGAAGAAAGCCAGCATTTGGCGGGTTTGTCGGACTTCATTGCCAAACCGATTTCTTTGCAGGTCGAGGCGTCCATAGGGCCTGAGCAATACGACATCGTGCTGCTTTGAGGGCCGATGCAGGGTGTTTCGGTGACCGATGAAGATCGGTTCTTGTTTGCCTCTACTGGAAATGATTGAATTCACGGGTTAGCCTGAGCTCCGAACGCC
>CAITSG010000114.1 GCA_903894995.1 uncultured Burkholderiales bacterium | reverse complement strand
CTTGTTCACAAAGGCCAAACGTGGCACTTTGTATTTGTTGGCCTGACGCCACACGGTTTCAGACTGGGGCTGCACGCCGCCCACAGCGCAGTAAACCATGCAAGCGCCGTCCAAAACACGCATGGAACGCTCAACTTCAATCGTGAAGTCAACGTGGCCAGGGGTGTCGATGATGTTGATGCGGTGGTCTTCGAAAGAGCCGTCCATGCCCTTCCAGAAGCAAGTGGTGGCGGCAGAGGTGATCGTGATGCCACGCTCTTGCTCTTGCTCCATCCAGTCCATGGTGGCTGCGCCGTCATGAACTTCACCAATTTTGTGGTTCACGCCAGTGTAAAAAAGAATACGTTCGGTCGTTGTGGTCTTACCGGCGTCAATGTGAGCCGAAATGCCAATGTTGCGATACCGCTCGATGGGGGTGATGCGAGCCATAAATTTCTCCAATGATTAAGTACCAAAGCCCGCCACCCTTGAAGGGCCAGCGGGCTGGCTTCTGACAGTGTCGGGCTTCTGTGTGAAGCCCGTGTGAATCAGAAGCGGAAGTGCGAGAAAGCCTTGTTGGCTTCGGCCATGCGGTGAACTTCGTCACGCTTTTTCATGGCGCCGCCACGACCTTCGTTGGCCTCGAGCAATTCGTTGGCCAAGCGCAAAGCCATCGACTTCTCACCGCGCTTGCGAGCGGCTTCTTTGATCCAGCGCATCGACAGGGCCAAGCGGCGAACAGGGCGCACTTCAACAGGCACCTGGTAGTTCGCACCACCCACGCGGCGGGATTTGACTTCCACCATGGGTTTGACGTTGTTGATGGCGATGGAGAACAGCTCGACGGGGTCTTTGCCTGTTTTCTTTTCCATGTTCTCGAGGGCACCGTAAATGATGCGCTCAGCCACAGCTTTTTTGCCGCCTTCCATGATCACGTTCATGAACTTGGACAACTCGACATTGCCGAACTTGGGATCCGGCAGGATTTCACGTTTAGGGACTTCGCGACGACGTGGCATATTTCACCTCATATTGCTTCAGTTGGCGTCTTGTCAGACACCGCGAGCGTTATTCAAAACACTCACTTACTCGACCCACCTGGACAATTCCGGGCTTCGGGTCACTTCGCTGATTCACCGCGCCACGCGGGAAACAGCACCGAAAAATTTCAACCCGAAAGGGCTTACTTGGCCTTTGGCTTCTTCGCGCCGTACTTGGAGCGAGACTGCTTGCGGTCTTTCACGCCTTGCAAGTCCAAAGAACCGCGGACGATGTGGTAACGCACACCGGGCAAGTCTTTGACACGACCACCGCGCACCAGAACCACTGAGTGTTCCTGCAGGTTGTGGCCTTCACCGCCGATGTAAGAGATGACCTCAAAACCGTTGGTCAAGCGCACTTTGGCAACTTTACGCAGAGCGGAGTTAGGCTTTTTAGGCGTCGTGGTGTACACACGGGTGCACACGCCACGGCGCTGTGGAGAGTTTTGCATCGCAGGGCTTTTGGACTTGATCGTTTCGACCTCGCGCCCCTGACGCACCAATTGATTGATGGTTGGCATTGTTTGTAACGTCCCTAAACGTTGAATTTTGACAAAAGAAACTTCCCCGCCCCAAAAGCGGAAAAGCCCGCCAGTATAACCGCTCGGCGAGCCCAGGGCAAGTTATCCACAGTTGTTGGACTTGCAAAAGTCCGAATTCACTTGATCCAAAGGCGAAGGGCGTCCCATGCACGTCCGAAGACACCCGATTGCTCTACCGACTCCAAGGCAACCAAGGGCACTTCGAACAAAGGCGTTTCAGATTGGAGAATTTTTAAACTGCCCACAATTTGACCTTTTGTAAAAGGAGCAACCAAAGGATCTGGGCGCACTACCTGAGTTTTGAGTTGACCGGCACTTCCGGCCGGGATCGCCACCACCAAGGGCTGTGCTGAGCCCAGCTTAAGCACATTAGATTGCCCTTTCCAAACCGCAGGCGTGACCACGGCTTGGTTGGCATCAAACAACTTGACAGCATCAAACGCTGCATAACCCCAATTCAGTAATTTTTGACTTTCGTTAGCGCGCGCGTTCTCACTGTCAGCACCCAAAACAACGCTGATCAATCGACGTGCACCCACATTGGGGAAGTCACGCTTTGCCGAAGCCACAAGACAGTAACCTGCTGCTTGTGTGTGCCCGGTTTTCAGCCCATCCACAGTCGGATCACGAAACAAAAGCAAATTTCGATTCGAATCATTGGCAGCTGGAGTGCCCGCATAACGGTATTTTTTGGTGGCGTAATAAGTGATGTATTCGGGAAAATCACGCATCAAACGCGTCGCCAAGGTCGCCAAATCACGCGCTGAGGTGCTGTGTCCCGGCGCCGTAAGGCCTTCAGGATTTTTGTACACCGTGTTTTTCATGCCCAGTACCGCAGCTTGATCATTCATCAATTGCACAAAGCGTTCTACTGTGCCAGCGACACCTTCAGCCAAGGCCACAGTGGCATCGTTGCCCGACTGAACGATCATGCCTTTGATCAGATCTTCTACCGGGACCTGCATTTTCGGATCGATGAACATCCGAGAGCCTGGCATTTTCCAAGCGCGTTCTGACACTGGGAGTGTCTGTTTAAGATTTATCTTTTTACTTTTTAATGCATCAAACACCAAGTATGCCGTCATCAATTTGGTCAATGATGCTGGCTCCACACTCATATCCGGGTCTTTGGCTGCCAAAACCTGGTTGGCAGTCACATCCATCAACAAATAGGCCTTAACTGCCATTTCGGGGGGTTGTGGCATTTGGGCTTTGACATGCAATACGGCAGCGAGCAAAAAAATACCCACACATGTTTTCATCAAATTTTTCATAAATCTTTCAAATGCTCAGGCTTTCACGTGCCCGACGACCAACGTTTTTAGCAAAGGCAATTGTCCGTGAAAGAAATGTGACACGCCCGGTATCACCGTGATGGGCAAGGATTGAGGTCGGGCCCAATCCATGACACTTTGCAACGAAACCGTATCGTCTTGCTCGCCGTGAAGCACCAAAGTTCGTTCTTGCAGTTCCTGTGAAACAGTTGGCACCTCGAAACGAGAGACAGCCGTTCCCACCAACACCAGTTTTTCTGGTGTGCGCTCAGTGCCCAGCGTTTGCAACACATGGCAAGTCACAAATGCCCCAAAAGAAAAGCCAGCCAAAGCCAAAGGCCCAAATGGCGCGGATTGTTCGATCACGCGCACCATGTCCAAGGCTTCTCCTCGGCCCTCGTCGTATTGACCCGCACTGGCTCCCACACCGCGAAAATTGAAACGAACAGCTTGCCATCCACACTGAACAAATGCCCTGGCCAGTGTTTGCACAACCTTGTTGTGCATGGTTCCGCCAAACAAAGGATGGGGATGGGCAATCACAGCCGTACCCCGCGCTTGAAGACCCACGGGCGCATCCAGCAAAGCCTCGATCACACCCACCTCGCCCGCCAAGGTGAGGCTCTGAGTTGCAGAATTCATCAACGCCCCAAATGCTCCGGGGCCACCAAGCGCTCGACAACTTGGCCATTTTTGAGGTGCGAATCCACGATTTCATCAATGTCATCGTTGTCCACAAAGGCATACCAAACGCCTTCTGGATACACCACAGCGACTGGCCCTGCTGCGCAGCGGTCAAGGCACCCCGCTTTGTTGACGCGGACCTGTCCGGGGCCCGCCAACCCCAAGGACTTGACACGGGACTTGCAGTGGTCAAAAGCCACTTGGGCGTTGTGTTGCGCACAACAAGCCTCATTGTTCTTCCGCTCATTCAAGCAAAAGAATATGTGGCGTTGGAAGTACGGCTGAGGTTGGTTTTCGTTGCTCATGATTTGATTCTAGGCCCCAGTGCTTTCACGTGCGACCCAAAGGGCGCTCACGGGTCAAGCCTTCCACCAAATAGGCCAGTAATGCATAAGGCCACAACCAACCCAACCACTGAATCAATCCATGAAACCGAATAAACCGCCCCTGCTCCCAAGTTTGCAAGGTCATGGCGAAGTAAACGTCTGCCGAGGCATCGTTGAGCAAACTCAGCTGCAACAACAAGGCAGCCAAAGCCACGAACCAGCAAAAACGCGCTGAACTCCACAAAACAGCACTGGACAAAAGCACGGCCAACAACATGCCAATCAACACCTCAGGACTGACCCAACCCCAAGCGTGTGCTGGACCATAGGTCAAGGCTGCAGAAAGAGCGCTGGCCAACAAACCCATCAATAAAAACAGAACTGCCAGAACCACACGTTGTTGCCAACGGCGCACAACGCCGTACACCAACAAACAAGGCAAGGACAAACCCAATGCCACACACAAGACCTCTGTCATGGGAAGCAAGGGCTCCAACTCCACTTCTCGAAGAGGCCACCATTCCAACCAAGGCGTATCGTGCAAAACCTCGACCAAAGCCGTCTCCAGTCGTTCAAGAACTTGCCCTAAACCAAATGGCACGGGGGCTGGGAACAACAGGGCCAAAGGCCACAAGGCCAACAAAGCCAGCGCACCACTGGCATCGGGTACAAACCAGCGATGCCGAAAACGATGCCATCTCGCAATCAAGCCCACCCAAGCCATGCCACGCGATGTCAAAGCGCCCAACCAAGCCCCCAGCACATTCAAACTCAGATCGACGTTCGAAGGCACCCGCACAGGCAATAGGGTTTGCAAAGACTCCATGCACAAGGAAAGAACAGCTGCAGCCATCGTGCTCAAGACAACGGAAGGCCAGCGTCGATGTGAACGATGCAAAGCGAGCGCCATTAAGAAACCCAATGGGGCATAGCCCAAAAGGTTCGATAAAACGTCAAAACCCGTCCAGTATTTGGGCCAAGGTGCTGTCAAAAAATGCCAAGGAGCAATGCCTTGAAAACGCCAGCTGTCAAATGGGTACAGGCTGGCATAAACAATCAGGACCGCATAGATCCACATCAAAGGCCAAGCAGCGGTTTTGCGCATGGCGGTTTACGCTGCGTCAAGCCATTAAAAAGGCTTGACCACCACCAAAATAACAGCCAGCAGCATCATCAAAACAGGGGCCTCATTGAACCAGCGGAACCAGACATGGCCATGGGGTGTCTGTCCTTTTGTGAATTTGCGCAACAACACCCCACAGCTGTGGTGATAAGCGATCAACAGCAGCACAACCCCAAGTTTTGCATGCATCCAGCCCTGTCCGGGACCGCCCCCAATCCCGACCACCAGCCACAACCATAAACCCAATGCCAAGGCAGGAATGGCCAAAATGGTCATGAAGCGATAGAGCTTTTGGGCCATCAAAAGCAAACGCGCTCGCTCAGCCAGCGAGTCGGGCGCCACCATGGCCAAATTGACGTAAATCCGTGGCAAATAAAACAAGCCCGCAAACCAACTGGCGATGAAAACGATGTGTAGAGCTTTTATCCAGAGCATGTGACAAGTGTAGTCATCACTTCGGGGGTCCGCAGAGGATGCCGAAGGGTTGGAGCAAAAAAAACCCCCGGCCATAGCCGAGGGTGGGAAGCCTTTTTGCTGTCACACATCAAGGCGCCCGCTCAGGGAGGAAAAGCGGGAGGCAGCATGCTGCCCATGGTGAATTTATCAAATTACAAAAACATCAACAAGAAGAAATTTGTTGTCTATGGCTTTTTTGACACATTTATCCATTCAGAACGTCACCTATCTCAAGGGAGACTGTGCACCGACTTGTGGTTTTGGTGTTTGGTGTGTCTTGAGGCACAATTTTCAACATGAACACCGTCGCCCCATTCCCCTCCAACCGCCCACGCCGCCTGCGCCGTGACGAATTCACCCGCAACCTGGTCCGCGAAAATCAGGTCACGCCGCACGACCTGATTTACCCGGTCTTTGTGCTGGATGGCCAAAACCAGCGCCAGCAAGTGGGCTCCATGCCTGGCGTAGAACGCCTCTCGCTCGACCTGCTGCTGCCCGTGGCCGAAGACTGCGTCAAGCTGGGCATCCCGGTCATGGCGCTGTTCCCGGTGATCGACGCCAGCCTGAAGGACCCCACAGGCAGCGAAGCCATGAATCCCAATGGCCTGGTGCCGCATGTGGTGCGTGAGCTGAAAAAACGCTTTCCCGAATTGGGCGTGATGACCGATGTGGCCCTTGACCCCTTCACCAGCCACGGTCAAGACGGCCTGCTCGACGAAACCGGCTACATCCTGAACGACGAAACCACCGCCGTGCTGGTGCAGCAGGCCCTCACGCAGGCCGAAGCGGGCGTCGACATGGTGGCGCCCAGCGACATGATGGACGGCCGCATTGGCGCGATCCGCCAAGCGCTCGAAGCACGCGGCCTGATCCACACCCGCATCATGGCCTACAGCGCCAAGTACGCCAGCGCCTTTTATGGCCCCTTCCGCGACGCGGTCGGCTCGGCGGGCAACCTGGGCAAGAGCAACAAAAAGGTCTACCAAATGGACCCCGGCAACAGCGACGAAGCCCTGCGCGAAGTCGCCATGGACCTGGCCGAGGGCGCTGACATGGTCATGGTCAAGCCCGGTATGCCTTACCTGGACATCGTGCGCCGCGTCAAAGACGAGTTCAAGGTGCCCACCTTTGCTTATCAAGTGTCAGGCGAATACGCGATGCTGAAAGCCGCCGCGCAAAACGGCTGGCTCGACCACGATTTGGTCATGATGGAAAGCCTGCTGGCCTTCAAACGGGCCGGTGCAGACGGGGTGTTGACCTACTTTGCACGGGACGCAGCACGGCTGATTCGCCAAGCCTGACGGCCATGCGCGTCTTCACGGTTTCAGGCCAACACTTCCAAGCCGGGCTGGCGCTGCCCCAGCAACTGCCCGAACAGGGTTACGTCTGGATCGCTTGTTCTCGCGAGCGGTTTCAAGACGAACTGGCTTTGATTCAGGACAGCCTGAAACAGCTGACCGGTCAGACCTTGGTCGGCCTGCATGTGTCAGACCTTCTGAACGCCCAATTGCCCTCGCGCTTTGACTACAGTTCGCATTACGACCTGATGGTATTTCGCAGGCTGGCACAACGCCCAGGCAGCAGCGCCGCCAATCCGGGCAACGGTCTGAAACTTCCAAGCGGCAAACGCTCCGGTCCGCCGGTCTTGCAACGCATCGACACCAGCCCGGTGGGCTTTGCGGTGTTTGACCGGGTGCTGCTCAGCGTGCACCCCGCCGATTGCGCCGTGCGTGAAGCCTATGCCAGCCGACTGCTGGCCAACACACAAGCCCTGGACGAGAAGGACCTGCGAGGCACCGCCGCACGCGGCGTGCCCAGCAGCCCGGCCGACATGATGCTGCGCATCGTCAGCCAGATGGTGGACAGTTATCTGGACTTGCGGCGCGAACTCAGCCGACAGCTGGACCACTGGCAAGCCGAATTGCTCAGCCCGCGAACCCGCTTCAACCGCTGGGATGCCCTGCTGCAAGCGCGGCTGGCTTTGCACCAGATCGAGTCGCTGTGCGACGACCAACGCACCGCCCTTCAAGCCTGGACCGAGTCGCTCAACAGCTGGGGAGTGAGCACTGGCAGCGCTGCCGAGCTCGAACACGAGCTGCTGAAAATCCGCAGCCGCGATGTGCTCGAGCACATTGACCGGGTGGTGCAACACGTCCGCCGCCTTGAGCACAACACCGAAACCGCAGTGCAAATGCACTTCAGCGTGCAGGGCAACCGCACCAACGACACCATGCGCACCCTGACGGCTTTGACCGCCATCTTTTTGCCCTTGAACCTGATCGCGGGCATTTTTGGCATGAACTTCGAGTTCATCCCCTGGCTGCACATGAGCAGCGCCTTTTGGTGGACGCTGGGCGGCATGGGCGCCATTGCCGCCACGATGGGCTTGGTGTTCTGGCGCAAGCGCTATTTGGCCAGCACGGATGAATGAGCCCTCTCGAGGCACAAGCACGCGTTGAGCTGACTTTAAGAAGCCCAAGGTGACTGGGCTTTGTCACCCCCGAGTTGAACAAGAGTCCATGCCTGTGGATGTCACAGACACCCGCATGCAAGGGCAAGAATCCAGCCGCTCAGCCCAAATATTGCTTGAAAAATGCCAGCGTGCGTTCACGCGCCAGCTGGGCCGAAGGCGCATGCCATGAAGCGCGTTGATCGCAGTTGAAGCCGTGGTGTGCGGCATAAGTGAAGACCTGAACTGAAGGGTGAGACTTTTTGAAAGTCTCGACTGTGTCCAACGGAATCCACTTGTCCTCGTCGGCAAAGTGCGCCATGACAGGCACAAGAGGCTGGCGGGCGGTTTCGGCGTCTGTGGTCACGCCGCCGCCGTAATAGGGCGTCGCAGCGCTCAGGCCGGTCAAAGTGCAGGCCGCACGCCAAGTCAGCAAGCCGCCCCAGCAATACCCCACGATGCCCACCTTGCCGCCTGATGCCTGCCCGGCATGGTCAATGGCCGCCTGTATGTCCTGCATAACGCCAGGGGCAGGCAAGGCCTCTACAGCGGTTTTGTAGCCAAAACCCTCACCCATGTCGGCATCGGTGTACCCCAGCTCTACCCCGGGCTTGACGCGGTGAAAAGCGGCGGGGGCCACGGCCAAATATCCATCTGCCGCATAGCCATCGGCCACATCACGAATGTGGCTGTTGACGCCAAAAATTTCCTGCACCACCACCAACGCCCCCTTGGGTGTGCCCATTGGCCGGGCCTCGTAGGCGGGCACCAAAGTGCCGTCAGCCGACTTCAATTCGATCATCGTTCCCATGTGTTTTCCTTTCAGGTTGAAATGCGTGTCAACGTGCCAGTGCGCGCTCCACAAAATCGAGGCGGTCCTGACCCCAGAACATCTCGCCATCGACGACATAGCTGGGGGCGCCAAACACCCCCATATCAATGGCCGCCTGGGTGTAAGTCTCGTACCGCACCTGCACCGCTTGACTGCGTGACTGCTCCATCAAGCTGGCGGGCAAATTCTGCTCTTGCAGCAATTCGGCCAGCACCTTGTCATCGGCCATGTTCCGCTCTTGCGCCCAGCAAGCTGCCAAAATTGCGCCTGCGAGCTTCATGCCGGCTTGCGAACCTTGGGCCAGATCGGCGGCAATGATCAGCCGGGCCGAGTCGTCACCACCCACCGGGAAATATTTGGGCTTGAGGTTCAGGGGCACGTTCAGGTGTTGGCTAAAACGCTGTAACTCCACCAAACGGTAGGCTTGTCGCTGCGGCGCACGCTGCCCCAAGGGCAAACCGCCAGAAATCGGGAACACCTTACCGCCCAAGTCGATGGGCATCACCCGCACTGTCGCTCCTGTGCGCTGCACGATATCGGCCAGGCGTTGGTGCCCCAAATAAGCCCAGGGGCTCTGGGGTGCGAGGTAATAGTCCACTGTGCGACCCATACAGTCTCCTTGTGTGATGTGTAATCTTTGCACTGCGGTTGTAACCGCAACAAACCATTTTTGCAGGAGACACACCATGAACAAGGTCTTGTTGGTGACCGGCGGCAGCAGAGGTATCGGCGCAGCTACGGCCCTTTTGGCAGCCCAGCAAGGCTGGACGGTGGCGGTGAACTACACCGCCAACTCGCTTGCCGCTGACGAAGTGGTGCGGCAGATCCGCGCATCGGGCGGTAATGCCATCGCAGTGCAGGCCGATGTGGCCGACGAAGCGCAGGTCATGCGCATGTACGAGCACATCGACGCCAAGTTGGGCCGCCTGTCAGGCCTCGTCAACAACGCCGGTGTGGTGGACGTGTATGCCCGGGTGGCCGACATGAGTGTGGCGCGCTTGAAACGCATGTTCGACATCAACGTGATCGGCAGCCTGGTCTGCGCCCGCGAAGCCGTGCGCCGCATGAGCACCCGCTACGGCGGTGAAGGCGGCAGCATCGTCAACGTCTCCAGCGCCGCAACGCGACTGGGCTCACCCGGCCAGTATGTGGACTACGCCTCGGCCAAAGGGGCGATTGACGCCTTCACCTTGGGCCTGGCCAAAGAAGTGGCGGCTGAAGGCGTGAGGGTCAACGCCGTGCGCCCCGGCCTGATCGACACCGAAATCCACGCCTCGGGCGGCCTGCCCGACCGCGTAAAAGACCTGCAGCACCTGGTGCCCATGCAGCGCGGCGGGACCGCCGACGAGGTGGCACAAAGCATTGTCTGGCTCTTGTCCGACGCCGCCAGCTACACCACCATGAGCCTGATCGACGTTTCCGGGGGCCGCTGATGGGTCAAATCAAGTACTACTGGGAAGACTTTGCGGTAGGCCAGGTGCGCGACTTGGGCACCATCTCGCCGACCCGGGAAGAGATCATTGCCTTTGCCACCCAGTTTGACCCGCAGCCTTTTCACCTGGACGACGACGCAGCCAAAGCCTCGGTGTTTGGGGCCCTGTCAGCCAGTGGTTGGCACACCTGCTCGATGGCGATGCGCTTGATGGTGACCAACTTCCTGTGCAAAACCTCCAGCCTCGGCTCGCCGGGCCTGGAAGGCATCAAGTGGCTCAAGCCCGTTTACCCGGGCGACACCCTGCGCCTGCAAAGCACCATGCTCGAGACCAAACCCATGGGCAAGCGACCGGACGTGGGCATGACACGCAATCTGTGGGAAATGTTCAACCAGAACGGCGACAAGGTCTTGCACATGGAAGGCTGGGGCATGTTCAGAAGGCGCACACCAGCCGCTTGATGGGGCGCACAATCGGGCGATGGACTTCAAACCGCTCATCACCCTGCTGGCCATCGTCAACCCCTTGGCCATCGTCCCGTTTTTCATCCACTACACCCAAGGGTTTAGCGCTGCCCAGCGAAAAAAAACCATTTGGGTGTCGTCCTTTTCTGCCTTTGTGGTGATTGCCGCCAGCGCCTTACTGGGCCTGCAAATTCTTGAATTTTTCGGCATATCGCTGGCCAGCTTTCAGGTCGGCGGCGGCATGCTGCTGCTCACATCGGCCTTGTCGATGCTGAATGCGCAGCCCGCCGAAGCCCGCGCCAATGCCGAAGAAGTGCACGACGCCGAAGCCAAAGCGGCTGTGGGCGCCAGCATCGCCGTGGTGCCGCTGACCATCCCCCTGCTCACCGGCCCGGCCACCATGTCCACGGTGGTGATTTATGCCGAAAAAGCCAAGAACTTCGCCCAACTGGGCACCTTGGTGGGCTATGGCGTGGTCATCGCCCTGGCCACCGCCCTGTGCTTTTCATTGGCCACACCAATTGCCCGCGTGCTGGGCAAAACCGGCATCAACGTCATGACCCGGCTGATGGGTTTGATCCTGGCTGCGCTCTCGGTCGAGGTGATGGCCGACGGGTTGCACAAGCTGTTTCCAGTGCTGGCCGGTCGCTGAACTTCGCCTTGTCTGTGAGGTTCAAACGCCGAAACCGCTCTCCAAACTTGACCTCAAATGCGCGACCAGCGCCGTCACTGCCCGGGGCACATGCGGCGCATACGGCCGGATCGCGTAGATGGTTTCGGCGAAGGCGCCCACCGGCTTCCAGTCGGGCAATACCCTCACCAATTGGCCTTTGCGCAATTCGGCTTGGGCGCTGAAGTCGGGCAGGAGGGCAATGCCTGCGCCTGTGAGGGCGGCTTCGCGCAAGGCTTCGCTGTTGTTGGCGGCGAAGTTGCCACTCACGGGCACCGTGATGCGCTCGCCCACTGCTGAAGGCTTTCGCAGCTCAAAGGTCCACGCTGGCGTGTCTTGCGAGCGGGGGTAATGCAGACAGTTGTGGGCCTGCAGATCGGCGGGGCTTTGCGGATCACCATGCTGGCGCAAATAAGCGCGGGTGGCCACCAGCACCGATTCGGTCGCGCACAGCGCCCAAGCCACATGGGTGTCAGGCGGACGGGCGGTGTGGCGAATGGCCAGGTCGTAGCCTTCGGTGGCCAAGGCGCTCAGGCGGTCGGACAGGTCCAGCTCGATGCGCACATCCGGAAAGTCTTGCAAAAAAGCGGCAAACAGCGGCACCAGCTGCTGTCGGGCCAGTGCCACAGGCGCGGTCACGCGCAGCAAACCACTGGGCTGCTCGGCCAAGTCACGCACTTGGGCAAAGCTTTGCTCGATCTGTTCAAACGAAGCTCGGGTCTCGTCCACCAGCCGCTGCCCGGCCTCGGTCAATCGCAAGCTGCGGGTGGTGCGCTGCACCAGGGTCACCCTGGCTGCCCGCTCAAGCTCAGCGATGCGTTGGCTCATGGCCGCCTTACTCACACCCAAGCTGGCGGCGGCGGCCGTGTAACTGCCCTGCTGCGCCAGTACGCTGAGCCAGTGCAGGTGCGTCCAGAGGGTGTTGATTTTTTGCTCTTCCATGCAAGCATTGTTCATTATTTTGAACAATCAATTCAGCTTTACGGGCTTGTGAGGGGGTGCGGGGGTGCCTACACTCATTGCACTTTCAGTGCTTTTGATTGGCAAGAGCTGCAATTGAGGCGCTGATTTTTTGTAGAAGCCCACCCCTGTGGGTGATCAAACGGTCACCGCATGATCGGAGAATCGCCCACGGGGTGGGCTCCTACAGAAGACACATTCACGAGCAACAGGCGCAAGCCACAAGGAGCACTCCATGAGCATCACCCCCATCGGTCATTACATTGGCGGCCAAGTCGCCGCAGGCGCTTCAGGCCGCAGCCAACCCGTGACCAACCCCGCCACAGGTGCCGTGACCGGCAACGTGGCCCTGGCCAACAGAGCCGAAGTGGCCAAGGCCGTGGCCGCTGCGCAAGCGGCGTTTCCCGCTTGGGCCGACACGCCCCCCCTGCGCCGCGCCCGCGTGATGTTCAAGTTCCTCGAACTGCTGAACACCCACAAGGACGAGCTGGCCCACATGATCACCGCCGAGCACGGCAAGGTGTTCACCGACGCGCAGGGCGAAGTGAGCCGCGGCATCGACATCGTGGAATTCGCCACCGGCATCCCTCAGCTGCTCAAGGGCGACTTCACCGACCAAGTCTCCACAGGCATCGACAACTGGACGCTGCGCCAGCCTTTGGGCGTGGTCGCGGGCATCACGCCCTTCAACTTCCCCGTCATGGTGCCCATGTGGATGTTCCCGGTCGCCATTGCCGCGGGCAACACCTTCATCTTGAAACCCAGCCCGACCGACCCGACGCCTTCGCTGTTCATGGCCGAGTTGCTCAAAAAAGCCGGTTTGCCGGACGGTGTATTCAACGTGGTGCAAGGCGACAAAGATGCCGTGGACGCGCTGCTGGAGCACCCCGATGTGAAGGCCATCAGCTTTGTGGGCTCCACCCCGATTGCCAATTACATCTACGAAACGGGTGCGCACCACGGCAAGCGCGTGCAGGCCCTGGGCGGTGCCAAAAACCACCTGGTGGTCATGCCCGACGCCGACATCGACCAGACCGTGGACGCGCTGATCGGCGCAGGCTACGGCTCGGCGGGCGAGCGCTGCATGGCCATTTCGGTCGCCGTGTTGGTGGGCGATGTGGCCGACAAAATCTTGCCCAAGTTGATTGAGCGCACCAAGGCGCTGCAAGTGCTCAACGGTGAAAACCTGGCCGCCGAGATGGGCCCCATCGTGACCGACGCGGCGCGTCAGCGCATCAAGGGATACATCGACGCAGGTGTGGCTGAAGGTGCCCAACTGCTGGTGGACGGCCGCGAGTTTGACGGCGCTAAGGCCGGTGCGGGTTGCGAGCAAGGCTTTTGGCTGGGCGGCACCTTGTTCGACAACGTGACCACCGACATGAAGATCTACAAAGAAGAAATCTTTGGCCCGGTGCTGTCGTGCGTGCGCGTGCCCGACTTTGGCACCGCGGTGCAAAT
>CAITSG010000113.1 GCA_903894995.1 uncultured Burkholderiales bacterium | reverse complement strand
GGCCGAAGAGATCTTGCGCGAAGGCGCTCGGCACTTGGCCCTGTGGATGTCTTACGAAGACACGGTGCGCGTGGCCGATTTGAAAACGCGCCGCTCACGTTTTGCACGCGTCAGCCAAGAAGTGAGTTTGAGCGAGACACAGCTGATCGACATCCACGAATTCATGCACCCACGCCTGGAAGAAATTGCCGACACCCTGCCTGCGGGCCTGGGCCGCTGGTTGCTGGGCTCCAAGACAGCCCGCGCCGTGGTCGGCCGTTTCACACAAAAAGGCCGCGTGGTGCAAACCAGTTCCTTGCGCGGTTTTCTTCTGCTGTATGGCGTGGCCAGCCTGCGCCGCATTCGCCCGATCTCTTTGCGTTTTGAAACCGAGCAACAACGCATCCAAGTCTGGTGGGCGCAAGCCATGCGCCTCTTGCCCCAGTATGCCGACCTGGCCCTTGAAGTGCTGCATGCGCAGCAGCTGGTCAAAGGCTACGGCGACACCCACGCACGCGGCTGGCGGCATTTTGAAAAACTCATGACCACATTGCCACGCCTGCAGCAATTGCCCGATGCGGCCAACCGTCTGAGCGCCTTGCGCAAAGCCGCCTTGGCCGACGACAGTGGCGAGGCGCTCGATCAGGCCGTGCAGCAACTGGCACCTGCGTGACGCCTGCACATCGGCCAACACGACTACCCTTCAAATTCCCCATCGACCCGCAACCACAAAAGGAGACAACACCATGAAACGACGTTTACTCACCCAAGCCACCGCACTGGTTTTGGCGCTCGGTGCCAGTTCTGCCGCACTGGCGCAAGAAGTTACGCTGCGCCTGATCAGCGGCTTTGCCGAAAACGGCATCTATGTGCAACGCTTGCAGCCATGGATCAACAAGGTCAACGCCGAGGGCAAAGGGGTGTTGCAAATCAACTTCATCGGCGGGCCACGCGCCATTCCTTCGTTTGAGCTGGGCAACGCGGTCAAGACCGGTGTGGTCGACATGGCCTTGAACACGGGCGCGTTCTACACCAACGTCATGCCCGAGGCCGACTTCCTGAAGCTGACCCAGATCCCTGTGGCCGAGCAGCGCAAAAACGGGGCCTTTGATGCCATCAACAAGGTTTGGAACGAAAAAGGCAACATGCAGTACCTAGCGCGCATGGTGGAAAACCAGCCCTTCCACATCTACACCAACAAGAAGGTCGACAAGCCAGACTTGGCCGGTCAAAAGATTCGCATCACCCCGGTTTACCGTGACTTCTTTCAAGCCCTGAACGCCAGCGTGATCACGACGCCACCCGGCGAGGTCTACACCGCCCTAGAGCGCGGTGTGGTGGACGGTTATGGCTGGCCCATTGGCGGTATTTTTGACTTCAACTGGCACGAAAAAACAAAGTTCCGCATCGACCCAGGCTTCTACGATGCCGAGGTCTCGCTGATCATGAACCTGCCCGCCTACAAAAAGCTCAACGATGCGCAGCGCAACTACCTGCAAAAGCAGTTGCTGGCACTCGAAGCCGAGAACACGTTCTGGGCGCGTTACGGGGCCGAAGAAACCGCTCGCCAAACCAAGGCAGGCATCCAGACCATCACCTTTGATGCCGCCACCAGCAAGGCCTTTCGCGACAAGGCTTACGACATTGGCTGGGCTGGTGCTGCCAAGCAAAGCCCTGAAGTGGCCGCTCGGTTCAAGGCCCTGTTCTCCAAATGATGCAAGCGCTGTCTGAGCGCTTTGGCCGGTGGCTGTCGGGTCTGGCCCTGTTCGGCT
>CAITSG010000112.1 GCA_903894995.1 uncultured Burkholderiales bacterium | reverse complement strand
CCACCGCACCTTTGTGGTGAGCTGGCGCAACCCTGACGAGTCGATGGCGCAAAAGACCTGGGACGACTACATCGAGCACGCTGCGATCGAAGCCATTCACACCGTGCAGGCCATCACCGGCGCACCTCAGATCAACGCCCTGGGTTTTTGTGTGGGCGGCACCATTTTGTCCACCGCCTTGGCCGTGCTGGCCGCGCGGGGTGAAAAGCCGGTGGCCAGCGCCACCTTTCTGACCACCCTGATCAACTTCACCGACACCGGCATTCTTGATGTGTTCATTGACGAGAACTTCGTCAAATTCCGTGAGCAGCAAATGGGCCAAGGCGGTTTGCTCAAAGGGCAGGATTTAGCGTCTACCTTCAGCTTTTTGCGCCCAAACGACCTGGTCTGGAATTATGTGGTGGGCAATTACCTCAAGGGCGAGACGCCTCCGCCGTTTGACCTCTTGTATTGGAACAGCGACTCGACCAATTTGCCTGGCCCGTTTTACGCTTGGTACCTGCGCAACACTTACCTGGAAAACAACCTCGTCATTCCCGGCAAGGCCCATGTTTGTGGCCAGCCCGTCGACTTGGGTCAACTGGATTTACCGGTCTATATCTACGGCTCGCGCGAAGACCACATCGTGCCCATTGGCGGGGCTTACGCCAGCACACAAGTGTTGCCGGGCAAGAAGCGTTTTGTCATGGGCGCTTCGGGGCATATTGCAGGTGTGATAAACCCGCCTGCGGCCAAAAAGCGCAGCCACTGGTTGAGCGATGGCACACAATTTCCAGCCGATGTGAACGAGTGGATCGCCAGCGCCAAAGAAGTGCCGGGCAGCTGGTGGACCGATTGGTCGGACTGGCTCAAAACCCATGCGGGCAAACAGATCGCCGCACCCAAGACCTACGGCAAAGCGGCCAAATTCAAAGCCATCGAGGCAGCTCCGGGCCGCTACGTCAAGGCCAAGGCCTGATCAGATTTTTTTATTGGAGACAAAAATGGAAGACATCGTCATCGTTGCAGCAGCCCGCACCGCCGTGGGCAAGTTTGGCGGCTCGCTCGCCAAGACCCCCGCCACCGAGCTGGGCAGCATCGTTATCAAGGGTTTGCTGGAGCGCAGTGGTTTGCCGGTGGACGCCATCGGTGAAGTCATCATGGGCCAAGTGCTGGCCGCAGGCGTGGGCCAAAACCCCGCCCGCCAAGCCATGATGAAAGCCGGTGTGGCCAAGGAAACACCTGCTTTGACCATCAACGCCGTGTGTGGCTCGGGCCTGAAGGCCGTGATGTTGGCCGCGCAAGCGGTGGCCTGGGGCGACAGCGAAATCGTGATCGCGGGTGGCCAAGAAAACATGAGCGCCAGCCCACATGTGTTGAATGGCAGCCGCGACGGACAGCGCATGGGCGACTGGAAGATGACCGACACCATGATCGTGGACGGCCTGTGGGACGTCTACAACCAGTACCACATGGGCATCACCGCTGAAAACGTGGCCAAGGCCCACGGCATCACCCGCGAGATGCAAGACGCGCTGGCCGCAGGCAGCCAGCGCAAAGCAGCCGCTGCGCAAGAAGCGGGCAAGTTCAAGGACGAAATCGTCGATGTGCTGATTCCTCAGCGCAAGGGCGATGCCCTGGTGTTCAACAGTGACGAATTCATCAACAAGAAAACCAGTGAAGAGGTTTTGGCCGGTCTGCGCCCCGCCTTTGACAAGGCCGGCAGCGTGACCGCAGGCAATGCTTCGGGCATCAACGACGGTGCGGCCGCCGTGATGGTCATGTCGGCTAAAAAGGCCGCTGCCCTGGGCCTCAAGCCCCTGGCGCGCATTGTTGCTTTTGGCACCAGCGGTCTGGATCCGGCCACCATGGGCATGGGCCCAGTGCCTGCTTCGCAAAAGGCGCTGGCCCGTGCGGGCTGGAAAGCCCAGGACGTGGACTTGTTTGAGTTGAACGAAGCCTTTGCCGCGCAAGCTTGCGCCGTGAACCAGGCCCTGGACATCGATCCGGCCAAGGTCAACGTCAACGGCGGTGCGATTGCGATTGGTCACCCCATCGGTGCGTCGGGTTGCCGCATTCTGGTGACTTTGCTGCACGAAATGCAGCGCACCCAAGCCCAAAAAGGCTTGGCCGCTTTGTGTATCGGTGGCGGCATGGGCGTGTCCCTGGCCATCGAGCGCGTTTAACCCAACCCCGCCGCTCCAGCAGCGCGTGTCGGCGCACTGTCCAGTTGTATAAGGGCAGCCGATCAAGCGGGTTGGGGTGGTTTTGCACGATCTCATCACACTCATAACAAGGAGACAATCATGAGTCAAAAAGTAGCGTACGTCACAGGTGGCATGGGCGGCATCGGAACCGCGATCTGCCAGCGCCTGCATCAAGAAGGCTTCAAGGTCATCGCCGGTTGTGGTCCGACCCGTGACTTCACCAAATGGCTGGACGAGCAAAAAGCCTTGGGCTTTACTTTCTACGCCTCGGTGGGCAATGTGGGCGACTGGGACTCCACCGTGGAAGCCTTCACCAAGGCCAAAGCCGAGCATGGTCCGATCGACGTTTTGGTCAACAACGCCGGCATCACCAAGGACCGCATGTTCCTGAAGATGACCCGCGAAGACTGGCAAGCCGTGATGAACACCAACTTGGACTCCATGTTCAACGTGACCAAACAAGTGGTCGCAGACATGGTCGAAAAAGGCTGGGGCCGCATCATCAACATCAGCTCGGTCAACGGTGAAAAAGGCCAAGCGGGTCAAACCAACTACTCGGCTGCCAAAGCCGGTATGCACGGTTTCTCAATGGCCTTGGCACAAGAGCTGGCCACCAAAGGTGTGACCGTGAACACGGTGTCGCCTGGCTACATCGGCACCGACATGGTCAACGCCATCCGTCCTGACGTGTTGGAAAAAATCGTGGCCACCGTGCCCGTCAAGCGCTTGGGTAAACCCAGCGAGATCGCTTCCATCATCGCCTGGATGGCCAGCGAAGACGGCGGTTACACCACCGGTGCTGACTTTGCAGTCAATGGCGGTTTGCACATGGGCTGATGCGCAAGCAGTACCCACAAAAAAACCCGCCTCGGTGGGTTTTTTTGCGTCAATAGCGCAGCTTCAACCGCCCGCTTGTTTGCCCGTACTCACCATCTGCATGGCCGAGGCAATCAAGCCCGATACTTCGCTCATATTGCCTGGCACGATCAGCGTGGTCTTGGCGTCTTGCGCCACTTTGGCGTAGGCCTGCACGGCTTGTTCGGCCACTTTCAATTGCACCGCCTGCTCGCCACCGGGCTGGCGGATGGCGGTGGCAATCCGCTCAATGGCTTGCGCCGTGGCGTTGGCCATTTCGGTGATAGCCGCGGCATCGCCT